>CAZVAR010000036.1:0-26431 GCA_964625225.1 uncultured Alphaproteobacteria bacterium
ACTATGGCGCCCCTTATTATGGTTGTTTCGTGCGCGATCCCGACGGTCACAAGATCGAGGCGGTCTTCTGGGCCGCTGAGGCAGGCTGAGGACCGGACGGGGCGGAAGGCGTTAGCCGCCGGTCCGGCCCTCCGCTGTGGAGGGAAGCCGCATCCAAGGTGGGGTGCACGCCGTCACCGTTGCGTCACCCGCTGTCAGGCGGCCCTCGCCGCGCGCTTCCGCGTCCAAGGCGTCCAGCCGGAGCAGGGCCAGGCCGCGACCGTCCCGGGCCGAGCGCATTTCGCCGGCGTGTCGGTCGCCCAGCATCACGGGCGTTCCGGGCTCCGGGGTGGGGCCGTCGATCTCGATCGGGAAGAGGCGCTTGCGGACCAGGCCGCGATATTTGGTGCGCGCGGTCAGCTCCTGGCCGACATAGCAGCCCTTCTGCCAGTCGACGCCGTTCAGCTCGTCGAAGCCGCTCTCGAGCAGGAAGGCCTTCTCGATCGGCAGGTCTCGGCTTCCGTCGGGGACGCCGAGGCGGAGCCGCAGCAGGTCCCAATCGGCCATGCTGCCTTCCGGGAGGCCGGTCCGGGCGAGGACCGCATCCAGGACCTCGCGCGGCGCGATCAGCCGGACGCCGAGGTCCGGCAGGCGGGGATCGACGAAGGCCGCACCCTCGGTAAAGAAGGACTCGGCTCCGGTATCGCCGTCGAGCCCGAGCAGCCGCGCCGCGTCCGCGCCGACCAGGACCGCGACGCCGAACCGGTCGGTGGCGTCGGCGATCTGCACCTTGGAGCGCAGCCGATAGCGGGAGAGGCGCTGCCGCAGATCGTCCCGGCGCGGGCCCTCGCAATCGATCAGCAGGGAATCGTCGTGCGCGGCGACCATGAAGTCGTGCAGGAACTTGCCTTGGGGCGTCAGCAGGGCGGCATAGATCGCCCGCCCGGGCGCGATCTTGCGCACGTCGTTGGAGATCAGGCCCTGGAGGAAATCGTAGCGGTCGTCTCCCGTCAGTGCCAGGACACCGCGATCGTCGAGCCGCACATAGAACCGGTCCGCCATCGTCGCCGTTCCCCGGATGTCGAGGTACCCGAATTCAATCTGGCGGGCGACGGGTCGCAAGACAAGGTGGCTTCGGTCGAGATCGTCTTGAAATAGGAATTTTATCATGATAACCTGCCTCGACCCGCTCTCCTGGAGGCGATCCGATGCCTGTCACACCGACTTCGGCCGCGGCTCTCCGGTCCCGTCGCCGGCGAACCACATCGGCCCCCACGAACCCCCACGAACCCCCACAAATCCCCATGAACCCCCATCGGATTTGCGCCTGCGCGTCCGCACGGGAGCCGCGGCGGCCGCATCGCTGCTCTCGGGAACCCCCATGGATCCCCATGGGTGCCCATCCGTGCTATGTCGCCGGCGTGCCCGGCATCTCCGGCCGCTCTCCAGCAGCGAGGCCACGCAATGACCGATAGCCCCGTCCGTCTCACGATCCGCCGCCCGGACGACTGGCACCTCCACCTGCGCGACGGCGCGATGCTGGCGGCGGTGCTGCCTTTCACCGCGCGGCAGTTCGCCCGCGCCATCGTCATGCCCAATCTGGTCCCGCCGGTCACGACGGTCGGCATGGCGCGTGCCTATCGGGAGCGGATTCTGGCGGCGCTGCCGGCCGGCCTCGACTTCCGGCCGCTGATGACCTGCTATCTCGGCGATGCCACCGAGGCGGAGGAGGTGGAGCGGGGCTTCCGGGACGGCGTGTTCACGGCCGTCAAGCTCTACCCGGCGCACGCGACGACCAACTCCCAGTTCGGCGTCACCGATCTGCGGCATGTCCGGCCGGTGCTGGAGCGGATGCAGAGGCTCGGCATGCCGCTTCTGGTGCACGGCGAGGTAACCGATCCGGAGGTCGACATCTTCGACCGGGAGGCGGTCTTCATCGACCGCATCCTCGACCCGCTCCGCCGCGACTTCCCGGAGCTGAAGATCGTCCTCGAGCACGTCACCACCGAGGAGGCGGTGCGGTATGTCGAGGCGGCGGGGCCGCGGCTCGGGGCGACGATCACTGCCCATCACCTCGTCATCAACCGCAACGCGATCTTCGCCGGCGGCATCCGGCCGCACATGTACTGCCTGCCGATCGCGAAGCGGGAGCGGCACCGGCTGGCCTTGCGCCGCGCCGCGACGGCGGGCGGCGATCGCTTCTTCCTCGGCACCGATTCGGCGCCGCACCCGATCGCGGCGAAGGAGGCCGCCTGCGGCTGCGCGGGCATCTTCACCGCGCCGACGGCGCTCGAGATCTATGCGGCGGTGTTCGAGGAGGAGGGGGCGCTCGACCGCTTCGAGGCGTTCGCCTCGCTGAACGGGCCGCGCTTCTACGGTCTGCCCGTCAACGAGGGCACGGTGACGCTGGAGCGGCAGCCGCAACGCGTGCCCGGCGCCGTGCCGGTCGCGGGGGAAGCGGTGCTGCCCTTCCGCGCCGGCGAGGCGATCCCGTGGCGGCTGGTCGCGGAGGCGCCGGCATGACCGGCCGGCGCTACCGCAGGGAGCGGGTCGCCCTGTCCGGCGGTGCCGGCTACATCCGGTTGATTCCGGACCCGCTGCCGCAGACCGAGGCGGAGATGCAGGAGGTTCTGCTGGAAAGCCAGCGCCTCACGCAGGAGACGGGGGAGATGGTGGTCGCCGACCTGCGCCCTCCCGAGATACCATCGGCTTGAAGGGTGGCCGCCGTCACGCCCGCTCCGCGGGTCCGGAGCAGGGGTCAGTGGAGCAGCGAGCTCCCGGCCGAGAAGCGGAAGGCGGGCTCCTCGCGGGCGCCGATATGGGTGACCGTCACCGAATGCAGCTCGCCCCCGGCCTCCTGCCATTGTTCCAGGAACTGCTTGAGGCGGGGGAAGTCAGGCATATGGTCGAAGTCGGCCCAGACCAGGACCTCCTGATCCTCGGGGTCGTCGGAGGTGCTGTAGACGATCTCGGCGGTCATCAGCCGGTAGACCGCGCATCCATCCTGTACGCCCATTGCTCTCTCCTCAGCTTGGCGGCAGGACCCCGCCCTGCCGGACAGGATTTGCCGGGCGATGCCGGCAGAATCTGCCTGCCCCGACCAGGGGCGCCGCCCGTTGCCATCAGGGTCGCGACGGGCCGTGCAAACCCTGCGCCATCGGATAAACTCCCGGGCGGGACATTTGGTTGCCGCCTTTCGACCCGGAGGCGGCTTTGTTAAGGTTCGCGCCGGCCACGGCCAACCGAAAAGCGAAAGGGACCGAACGCATGGGCAGCGACGGCAGCTTCACCGCGATCCTTCTCGAAGAGACCGACGGCAAGGTGACCGCTTCGGTGCAGCGGCTTGATGATGCGCGGCTGCCGGCCGGCGACGTGACCGTGCGGGTCGACTATTCGACGGTGAACTATAAGGACGGCCTGATTCTCAATGGCCTCGGCCGGCTCGTACGCAATTATCCGCACGTGCCCGGCATCGACTTGGCCGGCACCGTGGAGGCGTCGGATTCGCCGGATTTCAAGCCGGGCGACCGGGTCGTGTGTACGGGCTGGCGCGTCGGCGAGACCCATTGGGGCGGCTATGCGCAGCGTGCCCGGCTCAAGGCGGAGTGGCTGGTGCCGCTCCCGCAGGGCTTGGATACGAAGCGGGCGATGGCGATCGGCACGGCCGGCTTCACCGCGATGCAGTCGGTGATCGCGCTGGAGCGGCACGGCCTCACGCCGGGGGATGGCGAGGTGTTGGTGACCGGCGCCTCGGGCGGGGTCGGCAGCGTCGCGGTCGCGATCCTGGCGAAGCTCGGCTACCGGGTGGTCGCCTCGACGGGCAAGCTGGACCAGACCGACTATCTGACGTCGCTCGGTGCGGCGAGCGTCATCGACCGCAAGGAGCTCTCGGATGCACCGAAGCGGCCGCTTCTGACCGAGCGCTGGGCCGGCGCCATCGATACCGTCGGCAGCACGACGCTTGCGGCCGTGCTGGCGGCGACGCGGTACGGACACAGTGTCGCCGCCTGCGGCTTGGCGGGCGGCAACGATCTTCCGACGACGGTGATTCCGTTCATCATCCGCGGCGTCAACCTGCTCGGGATCGACTCGGTGATGTGCCCGATGCCGCTCCGCCGGGAGGTCTGGAACCGCCTCGTGCAGGACCTGCCGATGGACAAGCTCGATGCGGCGACCGAGGTCATTCCGCTCGCTGCGGCCATCGAGGCCGGCAGCCGCATCCTGAAGGGCGGGGTGCGCGGCCGGCTCGTCGTCGATGTTAACGCCTGATTTGCCATTCCTGCCTAGCCTCCGACCCGGACGGGGCCACCGGCCGGGATGTTGGGTACGTGCGGACAGGACTGTTGATAGTGGCAGCGACGGTCGCACTGTGCGGCTGCGCACCGGTGCAGGAGGCTCTGCACCCGGGCGAGATCGCGATTCGCGAGCGTTCCTGGCTCGAGGCCGAGCTCGAGCCCCGGCCCGACGCCCTCTACTGCTATCGGACGATCGGCCGTCAGGATTGTTATCGCGTGCCGTTGGCGAGCGAGCGTCGGCGCCTGATCGAGAGTTACGGCCCGCCGCCGGACCTGCTGCACTATTGAGGTCCGGCCGTCCGCTCGGCGGCCGCCTTGCGCCCGGGCAGCGCGGCCATGATGCGCTCACGCTCCTCGGGGCTCATCCGCGTCCAGCCGGCAATCTCCTTGAGGGTACGGAAGCAGCCCTGGCAGTGGCCGGTCTTGGGGTTGACGGCGCAAATCCGGATGCAGGGCGAACGGATCGGGGCGGGTGAAGTCACGGAGCCGTGTGCTCCCGGTCGTAACATGATGAATCGGATCCGCCGGCGTCGGAGCGGCCGGTGGCAGCGGAGAATGGAGGGTACCGATGCAGGAGCTCGGTCTGGGGTTCTACTACGACGACCTGAAGGTCGGCCAGAGGTTCAAGACGATCGGCCGGACGATCTTCGAGGGCGACGTCATCAACTTCACCGGCGTTACCGGGATGAACGAGGTGTTGTTCAACAACATCGAGTACATCAAGCACGAATCGCCGACCGGCAAGCGCATTGCGCCGGCCGTCCTGGTGCTGGCGATCGCCGAGGGGCTGGTGATGCAGGTGACGCTGCAGCGGACCGGGATGGCCTTCCTCGGGATGGAGCTCGACATGAAGGGCCCGGTGGTTGTTGGCGATACGATCCATGTCGAGTTGGAGGTGGTGGAGGCACGCCCGGCCAGCAAGGGCAATCGCGGCCTCGTGCGGACCCGCAACAGCGTCGTCAATCAGCGCGGCGAGACGGTCATGGTCTATACGCCGCTGCGCCTGATGAAGGGGCGTGGATGATATCGGGGCGGCGGCAGCGGGTTGATGTCGATTTGGTCCGGTGCGCCCTCGAGCGTCGGCACGCCCGCTGCGGTGCCGGTCCGGATGCGGTTCTTCCCGAACCTGGCCGCCTTCGACATCGGCCGGTATGAGCGGCCGGTGCGGTCGATCTGTTCCTATCCTGACCGGAAGGGGTGGCTGCCCCACCCGGGAATGATGCCTGGGCATGAGGGTGACCATTCGTCCTACTATCCCGGTTCCCCTTCGCTGCGACGGTGCTGAATCGGATGGGCACGGGCCAGGCGGCGGACGACGCCACTCTATTCGCTGATGTGAAATACGAGCCCCTTTGGTGGGAGCAGGCGCCGCGGCCGACGCTGCCCGAGGCGCCGCTGCCGCGCGAGGTCGACGTGGCGGTTGTTGGCTCCGGCTACACGGGCCTCTCGGCCGCGCTGACGCTGACAAGGGGCGGTCGGTCGGTCCTGGTGCTCGAGGCGGAGCTTCCGGGGTTCGGTGCCAGTTCGCGCAATGGCGGCGGCGTCGGCACTGCGCCGTTCAAGTTGAGCTTCAAGGCGACCCAGGCCCTGCTCGGACACGACCGTGCGGTGCGGCTGTGGCGGGAGGGGATCGCCAGCGTCGAGCATTTGGCGACGCTCATCGAGAAGGAGCAGATCGCCTGCCATTTCGTCCGCTCCGGGCGCTATCTCGGCGCCTGGCGGCCGGCGGATTACGAACGGCTCGCCCGCGAGGTGGACCTTCTGCGCAGTCATGTCGGCTATGAGGCGTACATGGTCCCCGCCGCCGAACAGCGGAGCATGATCGGCAGCGATCGCTATTACGGCGGCCGGTTCAACCCCGGCGACGGTGTGCTGCACCCGGCGCTGTTCCATCAGGGCCTGCTGGACCGGGTGCTGGCCGCAGGCGCCATGGTGGCGCCGCATACTCGCGTCGAGGCGGTGGAACGTGCCGGTGTCCGCATGCTCGTCCGGTGCGGGCCGCGGGGGACCGTGGAGGCCGGGGCGGTCGTGGTTGGCACCAACGGCTATTCGGGCAAAGCCGTTCCGTGGCTCGCACGGCGACTGATCCCGGTCGGCAGCCAGATCATCGCGACCGAGCCGCTGCCGAAGGACCTCGTCGCTCGCCTCGTCCCGCGCGGCAACATGATCGTCGATACGAAACGGACGGTGCATTATTACCGCGCCTCGCACGACGGGACCCGCATCCTGATGGGCGGGAGGCCGCTTCTGCGCGACGCGCCGGCCCGGGTCGCCGCGCCCCGATTGCGGGCGTTCCTCGTCAAGATCTTCCCGGAGCTCGCGGCTGCGCGGATCACCCATGCCTGGGGTGGCCGGCTCGGCTTTACTTTCGACAAGCTGCCGCATATCGGCGAGCATGACGGGATCCACTACGCCGGCGGCTATCTCGGTTCCGGCGTGGCCATGTCGGTCTGGCTCGGGCACAAGCTCGGCCTCAAGATTCTCGGCGACCCGGACGCGGAGACGGCGTTCGACGGGCGGCCGTTCCCGACCATGCCGTTCTATTCCGGCAATCCCTGGTTTCTGACCGGCGTTGCAGCATGGTACCGGCTGCGCGACGCCGTAGGCTGAAGTGAAATCCGGCGGAAGGAGGAAAGATGCCATGAGCCAGATCGCCGTTCTGGTGGAGTTCCAGGTGAAGCCCGAGCATCGCCGGGATTTCGAGTCGATCATCCGGCAGCACGCGGCCAAGACCCTCGAGACCGAGCCGGGTTGCCGGCGGTTCGATGTCCTGATTCCGAAGAAGGAGGACGGCCGGGTGTTCCTGGTCGAGGTGTATGCCGACGAGCAGGCGTTCCAGGCGCACGCCGCCACGCCACGCCTCGCCGAGGTCCGGGAGTCGTACAAGGATATGGTTGCCGATCGGAAGCTGACGATCTGTACGCTCGAGTGATCTCGGTCTTCTGGCCGCCGCGGCCGGGTGGGGATTGCCGGGCATTTTAACCGCCCGTTAGGTCGGGCGTCGTTTCATTCCGGTAGGCGGTGTGGCAGCCGCTCCGAAAGGCGGTCGCGCCGCCCAGCCCGGGCAGGGCGGGCACGCCGGGCTCTGATCGCGCCGATCTCGCGGTTCGGTCTTCGACGACGATTGGGAGCTGCGGGGGATCGTTCGCGCCGTTCCGCAGGCGGTCGACATGTCGAACCCTGTCGGGGGTGCGACGTGCGGCTCCTTCGCCATGTGCCGGGAATGGCGGCGTCGATGCCGGAACACGGCTGGGATCCGGCAGCGACCGCGTTTGCTGCCGGCCGGAAGAGCCGGCGAAGTGAAGGGAAGTCGTGATGACGGACAGAAAGTCCGAAGCAGGCCGGGACGGCGAGTTCAATCCCGCCCCGGTGGACGAATTCGCCTTCGAGCCGACGGCCCTCGAGCGCGCCAATGCGGCGATCGCTCGCCTGAAGGAAGCTTATGCCGAGGAGTGGGCGCCGGCGGCCATCGCGGAGATGTACGAGGCGCTCGTGGCGGCGCGGCGCGACCGTCTGGCGCGGCGAAGCAATTTCGATCGCATCTATCGCCTCGCCCATGACATGAAGGGTCAAGGCGGGACCTTCGGCTTCCCGCTGCTGACCGAGCTCGGCGAGTCGCTCTGCCGGCTCACGGCAGGCCGCGAGGATGCGGGTGACGGGGAGTTCGCGCTGGTGCGGGCGCATATCGACGCGGCGCGAACGATTGTGATCGAGCGTATCGACGGCGACGGGGGCGAAGCCGGCCGGAAGCTGCTCGCGGAGCTGCGTCATCTCATGCGGGCGCATCTGCATTAGCGTCCCGTCGGCGGCGTCCGCCGCGTTGACCGGCCGTAGGCCGCCGGCCTAGGCTCCGCGCCATGGGCGTGCATTCGGCCGGCACATGACGTTCCCGACCCAGACGATACGCGCCGCGATTCCTTCGGTGGATCGGATTCTGCGGCTTCCCGCGCTGGAGCCGGCGATGGCGACCTATGGCCGGGCGGCGGTCACGGAGGCCGTGCGCGCCGCGCTCGCTGCATTGCGACGCACACTCGACCGGCCCGGCGACCCCGCTACGATCGCCTCCGAGGCGATCATCGTCGATTCGGTTCTCCGCCACCTCGACGCCATGGCGCAGCCGTCGCTGCGTCGCGTCTTCAATCTGACCGGAACGGTGCTCCACACCAATCTCGGCCGCGCGCCGCTGCCGCCGGAAGCGGTCACGGCGATGTGCGAGGCGGCCGGAGCGTGCAACCTCGAATACGACCTCGCGCGTGGCGTCCGCGGTGACCGCGACAGACACGTGGAGGAGCGGCTGTGCCGGCTGACCGGTGCCGAGGCGGCGACGGTCGTGAACAACAATGCCGCGGCCGTGGTGCTGGTTCTGAACACGCTCGCCCTGCGCAAGGAGGTCCCGGTCTCCCGCGGCGAGCTGATCGAGATCGGCGGCGCCTTCCGGGTTCCCGATATCATGGCGCGTGCCGGCTGTCGCCTGCGCGAGGTCGGCACGACCAACCGGACTCATCCGCACGACTTCGAGGCCGCCATCGGCCCGCGGACTGCGCTGCTGATGAAGGTTCACACGAGCAATTACGCGATTCACGGATTCACGTCGGCGGTGCCGGACGCGACGATGGCTGCGCTCGCGCATGCCCGCCACTTCCCCTACGTCGTCGATCTGGGGAGCGGTCAGCTCGTCGATCTGCGCCGATGGGGACTGCCGCACGAGCCGACGCCGGCGGAGGCGCTGGCGGCCGGAGCCGACCTGGTAACGTTCAGTGGCGACAAACTGCTCGGCGGTCCCCAGGCCGGTCTGATCGTCGGCCGTGCCGATCTGGTGGCGCGCATTAAGCGGAACCCGCTCAAGCGCGCGATGCGGCTCGACAAGGTCAGCCTTGCGGCGCTGGACGCGGTCCTTCGCATCTACGCGGATCCGGACCGTTTGGCGGAGCGGCTGCCGACGTTGCGACTGCTGACCCGATCCGCGGACGACATCCGGGCTGCGGCCGAGCGGCTGCGCCAACCGGTCGCTGCGGCTCTCGGGGGCGGGACGACGGTCGAAATTGTCGCCTGTTTCAGCCAGATCGGAAGCGGCTCCCTGCCGGTCGACCGGCTGCCCAGCGCGGCGCTCGCGATCCGGCCGGCACGGGTGCGGACCGGTCGCGGCGCGGCCGTCCAGGCGCTGGCTGCTGCGTTCCGGCGTCTCCCGGTGCCGGTGATCGGACGGATCGAGCGGGGCGCGCTGACGCTTGACCTGCGCTGCCTCGATGACGAGGAGAGCTTTCTCGGCCAACTCCGGCACCTCAGCTTGCCATGATCGTCGCCACCGCCGGCCATATCGACCACGGCAAGACCGCCTTGGTCCGGGCGCTGACCGGAATCGATACCGATCGCCTGCCCGAGGAGAAGCGGCGCGGGATGACGGTCGATCTCGGGTTCGCCTATGTCCCGCTACGGGACGGCTCGGTTCTCGGCTTCGTCGACGTCCCCGGCCACGAGCGGCTGATCCGCAACATGCTGGCGGGGGTCGGCGGCATCGATGTTCCGCTCCTCGTGGTCGCCGCGGACGACGGCCCGATGCCGCAGACCTGCGAGCATCTCGCGATTCTCGATCTGCTGCTCGGCGGCGGAGGTCCGGCCGAACCAGGCCGGCAAGGTGCGATCGTCGTCACCAAGGTCGACCGCGTATCGCGCGAGCGTCGGAAGGCCGTGACGGAGGAGATCGTCTCGCTCGTCGCCGGAACGGTCCTGGCGGGGGCACCGGTCTTTGCGGTGTCGAGTGTCACCGGCGAGGGCATTCCGGCGCTGCGCGAGCATCTGCAGAGGATGGCGCGCCGGTTTCACTCGCGGGCTGTCCACGGTCATTTCCGGCTCGCCGTGGACCGCTGCTTTACGCTCCATGGGACCGGCATCGTCGTGACCGGAACCGCGTTTGCAGGGTCGGTCAAGGTGGGCGACCGCCTCCTCCTTTCGCCGATGGGATTGCCGGTCCGGGTTCGGAGCCTGCACGCGCAGAACCGCCCGACCCATGCCGCCGCTGCGGGCCAGCGCTGCGCGTTGAATCTCGTCGGGACCGACCTGAAGAAGGAACTCGTGCATCGCGGCGACTGGATTCTCGACGAGGCGATCCATGCGCCGACGCGGCGCCTCGACGTACGGATCCGGCTCCTCCGGGCCGAAGGTGCCGGTCTGCGCGATCGGGCGCCGGTGCACGTGCATCTGGGCGCCGCAGACGTTACCGGCCGGGTCGCGCTTCTCGAAGGCCGGGTCCTCGAGCCCGGCCGGACCGGCCTCGCCCGGATCCTCCTCGACGAGACGATCGGAGCGCTGCGCGGGGACCGATTGGTGCTGCGCGACCAGTCGGCGCAGAGGACGCTCGGCGGTGGCTATGTCGTCGACCCATTCCCGCCGGAGCGCGGGCGGCGCCGACCGCAGCGGCTTGCTCTCCTGACTGGGCTCGATGCCCCCGATGCCGCCGCGGCCCTGGCAGCCGGCGCGACGGCGGCGCCCGAAGGGATCGATCTCGCGGCCTTCGCAAGGGCCTGGAACCTGACTCCGGCCGAGCAGGGGGCGCTATGGCGGCGCGTGCCGATGGTGCGCCTCGGCGAGCCGGCGGTGCGGGCCCTCTCCGAGGCTCGTTGGCGCGCGCTACGCGGGATCATCCTGACGACGCTCGGGGATTGGCATGCGCGGCACCCGGAGTCGATCGGGCCGGACACGGATCGGCTGCGGCGCAGTCTGCCGGAGCGGATGTCGGCCGAGCTCTTTCGGGATGCCGTCGCGGAACTGCTGCGAGCGGGAGAGGTGGTCCGCGAGGCCGGTAGCCTGCGCCTGCCCGGCCATCGCGTGGCGATGAGCAGCCGGGACGCAGCCCTTTGGGCGCGGGTACAGCCGATGCTCGAGGCCGGTGGCCTGCGCCCGCCGCGGGTCAGGGAAATCGCCGAGCGGCTTGGCATCGGGCCGGAGGATGCCGAGGAACTGCTGCGCCGCGTGGCCCGCTTCGGCCTTCTGTTCCGGGTGGCCGACAACCGGTTCTTTCTGCCATCCACGCTCTACGAGCTGGCCCGGATTGCAGAAGCCCTCGCGGCCGTGTCGCCGGACGGCTGCTTCACGGCGGCGGCCTACAAGGACCGTTCCGGGATAGGTCGCAACCTCACGATCGAGTTGCTGGAGTTCTTCGATCAGCGCGGCTTCACGCGGCGCGAAGGCGAGGGCCGCCGTATCCTACGGCCAGCGGCCGAGGCGTTCGCCCGGCCTTGACGCCGGTACGGAGTGCCGGCCGCTTCCCGCACACCCTGCACCGACCGCGTCGCGGCAGGACGGAACCGGCCGCCTGTTGCCTTCGGTCTCGGCTTGGAGAATCCTGCCCCCGGAAGGGAATCGCCGCCCGGTGGGGCGCACGGTCTTCAAAACCGATGAGATGCCGCCTCCGGCATCTGGTGGGTTCGACTCCCACTCCCTTCCGCCAGCCGGCGGCCCCCGGAACCGATCGCGCCGGGTCCCTACCGAAGCTCGCCCGGAGGCGCCTCGTCCGGCCGAGCCGGGTCGGTCGCCGAGCCCGGCGGCAGCGGCACGGTTACGACGACGGTCGTCCCGTGCCCAGTGTCGACCCGCACCGTTCCGTCCATACGGGCCGCCATGTTCCGCACGAGCGTCATGCCGAGCGAACGGTCCGGCCCGGATCGCTGCGGCTCGGCCGCGATGCCCGTGCCGCTGTCCGTCACCGAGATCTCGAGGGCCCGGTCCTTGACCGCCGCCGTCACCCGGATCCGTCCCGGCCCATCGCCGGGGAACGCATGCTTGTACGCATTGGTGACAAGCTCGTTGACGATCAGGCCGAGATTGATCGCCGTATCCAGCGGCAACTCCAGCTCACACAGCTCGCAGGTCAGCCTGATCTGCCGTCCCGGCTCTTCGAGGAATGCCGCGAGATGTCGGCACAAGTCCCGGACATAGTCCCGTAGACCGAGCCGAGCGAGGTTGGCACCCTGGTATAGCTTATCGTGGATCAGACTGAGGGATCGGATCCGACCGGCGAGGCTATTGAGTTCCCGCTTCGCCTCGGGGCTGCCGCTGCGGGAGACCTGCAAGCTGATCAGGCTGCCGATGATCTGCAGATTGTTCTTGACGCGGTGATGGACCTCGCGGATCAGCACGTCCTTCTCGGAGACGGCGGCGGCGAGCGCTTCGGTGGCCGCCTGCAGATCGCGGTTGACCTTGACCAGCTCCTCCTCGCGTTCGCGCAGCCGCTGGAGGCTCGCCAGGAGCTCCCGGTTCTGCTGCTGCACCTCGGCGACCGGGTCGGTCGCGCGCAGCCGCTCGAGATACGCGGCGGCGCGCTGGCCCCGGTGGCGGAGGTCGGCCTCCGTGAGTCCTACATCGCCGTTCGGGAGGAACTTCGCCATCGTCACCGTCGTACCGGACGGTGTGGAGGCGATCTCGAAGGCGTCCATCAGCCGCCGCGCGCCGGTGATGCCGAGCCCGAGGCCGGTCTTGGACCGGAAGCGGCCGGCGAGGACCGCATCCAGCCCCTCGATGCCGGGACCGGCATCGAGAATCCGGATCACCAGTCCCGGGCGGCGGCCGGTGGCATCGATCTCGAACTCGATTCGTCCCCGCTTCGCATAGGCCACGGCGTTCCGGGCGATCTCGGAAGCCGCCGTGGCGATCCGGGTCTGGTCCTGTGCCGAGAATCCGAGCCCGGCAGCGACGGCGCGAGTCCACTGCCGGGCATGGACGACATCCTCGTCCCGGGTGAGGGCGGCACGGAAGACGGCCAGCTTCATGGCATGTCGCACCGCGCGACGACGACCACGCAATCGTCGCGGATCCGGCGGTAGTCACGGTACAGCGTGGCGGCGATGGTCAGCGGGTCGCGCGTCAGCAGACCGCGATACCGGCCCGGATCCCAGCGACTGGCGAGCCCGTCGCTCGCGAAAACGGCGACCAGCTCACCTCGGAACGGGTAGTCGATGACCTTGGCCGGCCGGCCGCCACGCCCAACTATCCCTTCGGTCGAAAGCGTCCGTTGCTGTCCCGACGAGGAGCGGAGCCAGCCGGCGATGTTGCCGACGCCCGAAAAATGCAGCAGCCCGGCGCCGGGGTCGATCAGGGCAAGCGCAAGCGCCGCACCTCGCGTATCGCGGAGCGCCTGATCGAGATCGGTCATCCACGCGGAGAGATCGTCGCCCTCCAGCCACGCGAACCGCTCCTCCGCCCGTCGCGCCACCGTGGCCGCGCGGGCCCCGTGACCGAGTCCGTCGCAGATCATCAGGGCGAGCCGTCGGCCGAACCGGCGCATCGCCCAGCCGTCGCCGCCTTCGGCTTGTCCGCTCGCTGGGACGATCAGGCCCTCGGCCCAGACCTCCGTCGGCGGCCCGCAGGCGAGGCGACGGGCGGTCACGGACGCGACGAGAACGGTTCCCTCGTCCGGCACGGAGTACAGGTCGAACCGGTCCGACTGCCGGCGGATTCCGCCCAGCCCGGTCCCGGCGCTGCCCGAGGTCGAGAAGCCGTCCGTCAAGCATTGCGGGACGTTCGCCATGCCGGGGCCGCGGTCGAGGGCGACGAGGTCCATGCCGGCCCCGGCGTCGGCGAGCCGCATCCCCAGCAGGATTTCGCCCTCGCCCGCATGCTTCAGCAGGTTGGTCGCCGCCTCGGTCGCGATCAGGCCGGCCCGGGCCGCATCGAGTTCCGACAGGCCGGATCGCGATGCGACCTCGAGTGCACGCCAGCGTGCCTCGGCGACCTGGCTTCGCTCCCGAACCTCCACGGAGATCACGGCTTCCGCACCCAGCTCACGATCCGTACCCGCGTGCCGACCCCGACTCCCGAATCGATCGCGAACTCGTCGCACAGTCGCTTTGCCCCGCCGAGCCCCAGCCCGAGGCCATCGCCCGTGGTGAAGCCGTCGCGCAATGCAGCCTCGGTGTCCGGGATGCCCGGCCCCTGGTCCGAAAAGACGAGCACGATGCCGCTCCCGTGCCCCTGGCGCACGACCCGGACCTGCAGGCAGCCGCCCCCGCCATGCACCAGGGTGTTGCGGGCCAGTTCGCTGGCGGCCGTGACGAACCGGGTCTTGCGCAGGACCGTTGCGCCGATCCGGTTCATTGCGGCGCCGACCGCACGGCGGACGTGGGTCACGTCCTGCGGCACCCGTATCGGCATGCAGCGCTCCTCATCAGGCATGATCGGAGCCGCGCCCGTCGATCATGCGGCGGACCAGCTTCAGACCCCGATCGACATCGAGCGCCGTGCGCACGCCCTCGAGCGGCATGCCGAGCTCGACGAGCGTGATCGCCACCGCCGGGCGCATTCCGACCAGTACGGCCGACGAGCCGAGCACGCGAGCCGTCCGCGCGATGTTTCCGAGCATGCGACCGATGAAGGTGTCGACCACCTCCAGTGCGGAGATGTCGATCAGCACCCCGCGCGCGCCGGTGCGCGAGATTCGCTCGGTCAGCCGCTCCTGCAGCGCCATCACCATCCGGTCGTCGAGATCCTCCTCGATCGCGACCAGTAGGCAGTCACCCATCACGAAGATCTGCACCTGCCCCGTGGGCGGGGCCGCTTCATCCACGGCGGGGCTCTCCGTGCTGAAACGGAGCTCCGGTCGCCCGTAGCGCGTAGGCGAGGGCGCTCTGGAGATCGGCCTTCGTCACCACCTGCGGCAGGTCGACCCCCAGATGCACGATCGTCTGCGCGATCTGCGGCCGAATACCGCTGATGATGCAGGTCGCCCCCATCAGCCGCGTGGCGGCCGCGGTCTTCAGCAGATGCTGCGCCACCAGCGTATCGACCGTCGGGACGCCGGTGATGTCGATGATCGCGAACTCGGCGCCGCGGTCGACGATGGCCTGCAGCAGGTTCTCCATCACCATCTGCGCGCGCATGCTGTCGAGGGTACCGATCAGCGGCAGGGCCAGGATCTTGTCCCAGAGCTGCACGACCGGCGTCGACAGCTCCATCATCTCGGTCTGCTGGCGCTGGATGATCTCCTCGCGCTGCGCGATGTAGACCTCGTTCGTATACAGGCCGAGCTGATCGAGCACGCGGCTCGTCTCCCAGACCTCGCCGACGAGTTCGCGCGGATTGTCGCCCAGCTCCTCCCGCAGGCTTTCGAACAGCGGTTGCTTCAACGTCAGGATGAAGGTCGCCATCTCCCGCGGGGTGAAGCCGCGCTCGACCCGGTGATCGGTCACGTCCCGCAGGATTTGGCGCACCTCCTCCCAATGCTCGGCCTCGAGATCGATCCGCTCCGACCAGTCGCCTTTCTCCACGGCCTGCATGAAGGCCGTGAGAAAGCGGCGTGACTGGCGGTGCATCTCGTTCTCGCGCAGCAGGTCCGCGCGCATGACACCGACCGCCGACTGTGCGGCGATCCACCGGTCGAGAACTTTCTCGAACTGCCGCTGGAGAATCTCGGCGAGGCGCCGCGGCGATACTGTCATGGGGAGCCTTTCGATCAATCGGTCCGTCGCGCCGGGGCGCGACCGTCGGAGATGCGGCCGGGCGGACCACGACCGCCGGAGGTAGCGACGCACGGCCCGGTCGACAGGCCGCACCCTATGAACGTCCGGCCCGGCGGACCGGGTTCCGGGCAGGCGACACCGCTCTGCCGCACGCCCGTGGGCGCCCCGCCGCGGCAGGAACCGGCGGGGAACCCGGCCGGCGCACGGGGGCGGCCTTCCGTATCGGTGAAGTTCGCTGCCCCGCTATCGAAGAGCAGCCAACGGCCCGCGCCGGTCCGGTCGGTGCAGGCGCGATCCGGGCCCTAATGCAGGCAGCCGCGATAGACCCAGATCTGCACGACCTCGCTGGCCTGCCAGGTGGAAACGCGCGGATGATGGTGACGATAGACGCGGGCGGCAACCTCCAGTGCGATACGCTCCGGCGCGCCGCTGGCCAGCATGCCGCAGAACGCGCGTTCCACCGCTCGTCGGCAGCGGCAATCGCTCAGGAGCGAGCCGCAGTCCGCGTCGGCATCCGCCTCCGGAGAGGATCGCTCAGGGCTTCTTCCTTCTGCCATAGAGTTCGAGCCTGTGGTCGATGAGTTCGTAGCCGAGATCGGCGGCGATCCGCGTCTTCAGGCGCTCCAGCTCCTCGTTCTGGAACTCGATCACCTCGCCGGAGTCGACATCGACCAGATGGTGATGGTGCTCAAGATTCACTTCGAAGCGCGAAAAGCTTTCGTTGAAATCGTGCCGTTGCACCAGGTTCATCTCGTCCAGCAGCGAGAGTGTCCGGTAGACGGTCGCGATGCTGATCGACGGGTCGAGCGCTTTGGCGCGTCGGTAGACCTCGTCGACCGACGGATGATCGTCGGAGCGCTCCAGCACATGCAGCACGATCCGGCGCTGCGCGGTCATCTTCAGGCCTGCGTCGACGCAGCGCCGCTCCAGGTTGGTCATGGCCATGGTCTCGCCTCGTGTGGCGGTCGAAAACCGAAAAGACACCAGCCGGCGCCCGTCGTCAACCGGGGCGTCCGGCCGATGGACCATATAGGGACTGACAGGGGGCGATGGGGGTTCGTGTGGGTCGATGGGGGTTCGTGTGACTTCATGGGGGTGGATCAGGATTTGTGGGGGTTTGTGAGGGTTCTTGGGGGTGGAATGGGGGTGCTCTGGAGACGTTACGGGAAGGGGCGGGCGCAGCGGGAGCATCGGACCTTCGATGATTGGCGGGAGGAATCCGCAATTGCGGCTGTCCCCGCAGGAGATTGCTCGATCCGGACTATATCATGAATTTTATCCTATGTCCAGGAGCGGCCGCCCGCGATTGAAAATGAGAACCATTCGCATAAACTGACCGGCGTTCACTGCGATCGAGGGGCGGTATGGCAAGCGCAGGCGGGCCCGGCGGCAGGGCCATCGATATGGTGGCGGACGGCACGCCGGCGGACCGGCTGCTGCTATGGGCGCTGCGGCGTCTTGCCTTCGGCTGCGGCGATCCGCGCGTGGTCGAGGCGGCGCTGTGCGACCGCTGCGGTGCGGAAGCCGGGCGGCTGGCCTATGTCGGGCTCAGGTCGTTTTTCGTCGTGCTGACGCTGTACGGCCGGCGCCGGTTGGCGTTGGGTCCACCGGGCTGGTGCGGCGTGACGCATGACGAGCGGGCGCTGCTGGGCCTGTTCGCGACGGCGCAGGCGGGATCCGCGGCCGAGACCGATGCGCGGCTCGCCTGGCTGGTTCGGCCCGACCCCGCCGTGGACATCAGGCGCATCGCCGAGGCCATTGCCGGAGCGCTGCCGCAACTCGATCCGCTGCCGACATAAGGGACCTGTCCGGCCACATGCCAGCGTCGTCCGGCCGGACGGACGGGACCGGTTCCGTTTGCGAGCCGATCGATCGCGTGTTCCGCCGTGATTGTTCGGCAAGCGCGGCCGAAGACTCGGCATCCCGGGTTCGCAGCGACGCGAGGGTCTACGCGGCACCCGGAACGGCGGTCGACATATTCCGACGACCAAACTGCCGATGCGCGGGGTGGTGCACGAGAGATTCTCGAATTCCCGTTGTCGATCGGATGACGATTGTCACCCTCCGCACAACTAGTCCTGCTTCCCATTTCGACCTTATGTTTCGTACAATTGACGCTCAACAGATCGCATGATAGCGTTTCACGTCAATTCAGCTTCCGACGCATCCGAGTTCCCGGAGATTGGGGGCGGACACGGATGCAAAAGAACCAACCGGGCTCGGGAACGATCTGGTCATGCCGGACGTCCGGACCGTTAGGGGGAACGTCTGCTCGGGCGCGCCGATAGCGTGGGGAGACGGGCATGTCGCGGCCGGACCTGCGCGCAGTCCCTCGGTTGCGGCCGTCCACCGCACCGACACTTCGTGGGCGCGCGACGTAGAGTGCCGCGGCACGCAGCGGGTCTGCCGAAAGCAGCGGCATCCCGCGGGCACGAGACGCCGGCGAGTCTCGCCGCTCGGTTCCGCGGTCTTATCGGCGCGCCGGTCCGCTCGGAGAACGGCACGCCGGCTTCACGACGACCGCTCGGGCCGCAGCAGCTAAGGGAGTCTCGAGGGCTCCCGAAAACAAGCCGCCATCCCGGATTGCCGGGGACAGGACGGCATAACGACATAACGAAAGGAGGAGCGCCAACATGATCGTCACGCGACGCACGTTCATCGGGACCGGACTCGCAGCCGGAGGCCTGCTTCTGCTGCCGGGCGGTCGCCTCCCGGCCTTCGCGGCGTCGGACCCGGAATTCCTGACCCTGCTCGGCGGCGGGCAGGGCGGCGCCTGGTATCTCGGCGCCGCGGCCATGGGCGAGTTGGCGAAAGAGATCTGGCCCGGGGTCTCGACCACAGTGACCTCCGGCGGCGGAATGAGCAATCTGCGCAATCTGGCGCAGAAGAAGGTCGAGTTCGCCTACGCCTTCGCGATGGACGCGACCGCGGCCTACCGCGGGACCCTCGATTTCGAAGGGCGCCGGATCGACGGCCTGCGCGCCATCATGTCGACCAATCCGGCCTACGTGACCACGGTCGCCAAGCCCGGAATCGACACGTATCGAGATCTCGCCGGGAAGTCGGTTGCCCCCGGACGGGCCGGCTTCACCGGGCTCAAAACGTTCCGCTACATCGCCCAGGAGGCGGGTATCGCCGATGCCGTGAAGGAGGTCAACAGCGACTATCCCGAGATGCCGTCGATGTTCAAGGACGGCGTCGTCCAGGCAGCGACGGTCATCGGCTCGATACCCCACCCGACGATCGACGAGATCCTGTCGACGGCGGAGGGGCAACTCGTGTCGATCGACGACGACATCGCAGCGGCGCTTTCGGAGAAGTACAATTACGAGCGGGTCGTAATTCCGGCGGGGACGTTCCGCGGCCAAGACCGGGACGTTCCGACCATAGGGTCGGTCACGCAAGTTCTCACCCATGCGGAAGTCCCGGACGACTGGGTTTACAAGCTCACCAAAGCGAGCTGGGAGAATCGGCAGCGGCTGGTCCAGGCCCACAAGGCCTATGCGGAGCTCGACGAGAAGATGGTGCTGATGGGCGTGCGGATCCCGTTACACCCTGGCGCCGAGCGATTCTGGCGTGAAGCGGGGATCCTGTCCTCCTGATCCGAAGGCCGGAAAGCCTGCGGTGGGATCAGGGACGTCCGAAGAGCGGACGTCCCAGGGTCGCGTTTCTTGCCGGGGACCCGAATGTCTGACTCGAAAGTCGCTGGGGACGGGACGGGATCGGCGCTCGAACTGGAACCGTCCGCGTCGACCGGTCCTGCCTGGACGAGCGCTGCTGCCTTTGTCAGGGGACCAGATCGCAGGTTGATCGGTCTGCTTGCGCTCGTCGCGGTCGTACTGGCGGTGTCGGCGAGCCTCTACCACATCTACGTTCCGCTCGCCGGCGCCTACGACACCTTCTTTCTTCGCCCGGTCCATCTCCTGCTGATCGGCGGCCTCGCCTTCATCAGCATCGATATCCGCGGCCGCCCCCGCGACTTCACGCGGCTGGAGTGGTCGTTGCTGGTCGATGCCGTCTTGCTGGCGCTGTTCGCGTTCGCGATCGTCAATGTCGCGCGCGATCCGACCGGATTCGACGAGCGCTACGGCTTCGGCGAAGCCACCCGGCTCGACACCGCGCTCGGGGGCATTCTCGTTCTGCTCGTCCTCGAATTGTCGCGGCGCTGCATCGGCTGGCCGATCACGATCTTCGTCGCCGTTACGCTCGCCTACGGAGCCTGGGGCGGCCACAGCTTCTCGATCTTCCGGCACCGACCGATCCCCCTGGAGGATCTGCTTCAGTACCTGTACATGACGACGTTCGGGATCTTCGGCGCGCCGGTCGGCGCGATCGCCACCTACGTCTTCCTGTTCATCATTTTCGGAGCCTTCGTGGAGCGGTCGAAAGGCGGCCTCCTGATTCAGCGAATCGGCCTGGTGCTGACCGGCCGCTCTCCCGGCGGGCCGGCCAAGGTGGCGGTGCTGACGAGTTCGATGTTCGGGACCATCTCCGGCAGTGCGCTGGCCAATGTGATGGCGACCGGCAGCTTCACGATTCCCCTGATGAAACGGATCGGCTTCAAGCCGCACAATGCCGGCGCGATCGAAGCCGCGGCGTCCTCGGGCGGACAGCTGACGCCGCCGATCATGGGAGCCGTCGCCTTCGTGATGGCCGACATTACCGGAATCCCGTACGCCGACATCATCATCGCCGCGGCGCTGCCGGCCGCCCTCTTCTACGCCTCCCTGTTCATCATGGTCGATCTCACGGCCCGACGTGAGGGGATGGTCGGGGTCCCCGAGCACCTTCTGCCGAGGCGAGGGGATATCCGGCAGCTCCTGCACCTGCTGCTGCCGCTGGCGATCCTCGTCGCCACGCTGCTGATCGGCTTCAGCCCGATGATGGCCGCGCTCACCGGCATCGCATCGGCGATTCTGGTCGCCGCGGTCCGCAGGATCACCCGGATGAACTGGCGACTGGTCCTCGAAGGGCTGAACGAAGCCGCGCAGACCACGATCATTGCTACCGTCGCATGCGCTGCAGCCGGGATCGTCGTGGGCGTGATCAACGTGACCGGCCTGGGCCTCAGGCTGTCCAGCGAGCTCATCAACCTGACACACGGCTATGCCTTTCTGGCGCTCGTGCTGGTGATGATCACCTGTGTCGTGCTCGGCATGGGCATGCCGACCGTCGCGGCCTACATCATCACGGTTGCCATCGGCGGCCCCGTGCTGGAGTCCCTCGGGATCCCGACCCTGGCGGCGCACCTGTTCGTGCTCTATTACGCGGTGCTCTCGCTGATCACGCCGCCCGTGATGGTGGCCACGTTCGGCGCAGCGGCGCTTGCCAACGCGGATGTCATGGCAACGGGCTTCGCGGCGGTGAAGTTCGCCGGCCTCGCTTTCCTGATGCCGTTCATCTTCGTCTACAACCCGGAACTGCTGATCATCGCCGGCGAGTTCGAGCTCTGGTCCTTCCTGCACATCGCGGCGACGGCTTTCGCCGGGGCGCTCGTGTTCGGGATGGGGGTCAGCGGCTACCCCGCCCGGGGGCCGTTCGACCGGTTCGTGTGCCTGCTCATCGCGTATCTGCTGGTCGATCCGGCGCCGATGACGGACGTCTTCGGGTTAGGGGCGGCTGCACTGCTGATCGTGAAGAGCCGGCTCTCGACCCGGCGCGCGGCGGTCTGATCGCCCGGCATCGCGGCCGAGGCGGCACTTCGGATCTCGGTGTGCGACCGTCCTACGGCTCCAGCACGACGCGGCCGACGATGCGGCCGGCGCGGAGATCAGCCAGCGTCTCGTTGACGGCCGCCAGCGGACGGCGCTCGACCGGGAGGGGCGGAACCCGGCCGGCCCGGACGAGATCCATCAATGCGCGCATCTCGTCGAGGCTGCCGACATAGGAGCCGACCAGGCGGAGCAGCTTCAGCGGCAGCAGCGGCAGCGAGAGGTGCAGGGCGCCGCCGAAGAGGCCGACCACGATCAGGGTTCCGCCCCGGCGCAGCGCATCAACGCCGAACCGGGCGGTGGCAGGGGCGCCCACGAAATCGATCGCGGCGGCGGCACCGCCGCCCGAGAGGCGGCGCAGCTCGCGCAGGCCCTCGCGATCGCCATTGTCGATGACGGCCGTGGCGCCCGCCTGCAGCGCCGCATCGCGCTTCCTCGGGTCGATGTCGGCGACGACGACCCTCGCCTTCGTGACCGCAGCGGCGATATGCACCGCCGAGAGGCCTACGCCGCCCGCGCCGATCACCAGCAGTACGTCGTCGGCCGTCAGCGGCTCCGCCTTGCGCAGCGCGCTGTAGGCAGTCAGGCCGGAACAGGCGTAGGTGCAGGCGAGCGCTGGGTCGACGTCCCCATAGTCGATCAGGTAGCGCGGATGCGGCACCAGGACATGGTCGGCATAGCCGCCCGGCCGACGCACCCCGAGCGTGCGCGGGTTGGCGCAGAGCACATCCTCGCCCGCCATGCAGACGGCGCATTCGCCGCACCCGATCCAGGGGTAGACGACGCGGCGCGCGCCGACCGCCACCCCCTCGGCGTCGGGGCCGAGCGCTACCACCTCGCCGCCGATCTCGTGGCCCATGGTGAAGGGCAGGTCCATGCCGCGCCCGCGCAGGTCGATCTTGGCGCCGTCGCCGAGGTCGAAATAGCCGTCCCAGAGATGGAGGTCGCTGTGGCAGACGCCGCAGCCGGTGATGCGGACCAGCACCTCGGTGCCCGCCGGCACCGGCAGCGGTGCGTCGCGGGCCTCGAGCGGCGCGCCGAATGCGGTGATCTGATAGCTGCGCATGGCTTCCCCGGTCCCGCTACTCCGCGAGCGGTGGCGCCACCCCTTCCGGAAGTGGCACGGCGGCCGCGTTGAGCGTCATCGCCACCATGACGTAATAGCCGCTGATCGCCAGGAGCTCGACGGTACCGGCCTCGCCGAAGGTCTGGACCGCACGCGCCCAGACGGCATCCGAGACGCCGTGGCTGGCGTGGAGCTCGGCGCAGAAATCGTAGAGGACGGCCTCGTCCTCGGCCATGGACTCGGGGCGGCGGCGCTCGGCGATGGCGGCGATGACCTCTTCGGACAGGCCGCCCTTGCGTGCGAGCGGTGCGTGCGCATACCACTCGTACTGCGCGGTCCAGGCCCGCGCCGTCATCAGGATCGCCATCTCCGAGAGACGCGGCGGCAGCGACGTTCGGAAGCGCAGGAACTCGCCCAGCCTGGCAGCGCGCTCGGCCAGCTCCGGGCTGCGCAGCATGGCGGGAAAGGGCCCTCGGACGCCGCCGCGCGGTCCGGCGGCGATGGCGTCGCGCACACGGCGCTGGTCCGCGGTCATCTCGTTCTCGGGGATGGGGGGCAAGCGGCTCACGTGCAGGGCTCCTCGGGCGACGGGCGGATACGCGGGAGTCTAACTGCGATTGCCGGCCGGCGCGAGTGCGGTTGCATGAACCGGCCCCCCTCGGCATCGTTCCCCGCGGGGGGCTGCTGCCGGAGAGGCGCCGGGTCGGCCGGGGCGCGGCGGCCTCCTGAGGGAGGTTGCGTGTTCGCCGTCAGAGCTGCCGTATTCGCCGTCAGGGCCGCCGCGTTCGCCGTCGTGCCATGCGCGTTGCTGGTCACTGGGCCGGCATTCGCCGACACGGCGGAGCCGGTGCCGCAGCGCGTCAACGAAGACTCGGGCACGATCGTCAGCTTTCAGCTCGAGAACGATCTCTTCGCCGAGACCGACCGTCATTACACCAACGGCGTCCGCCTGTCCTGGCTGACCCCGGAGACGACCCTGCCGAACTGGCTGCAGCAGGCCACGAACATCCTGCCCTTCTTCGACAATGGCGGCCGAAAGCGGCTCAGCTTCTCGATCGGGCAGAACATGTACACGCCCGACGGCACGTCCACCCCGAACCCGGACCCCGACGATCGTCCCTATGCCGGATTTCTCTACGGCACGTTCGGCATCGTCTCCGACACCGGCCTGCAACTCGACAATCTGGAGCTGACCGTCGGCATCATCGGTCCCTGGTCGCTGGCGGAGCAGACGCAGAAGCTGGTGCACGAAATCGTCGGCGCGAGCGAGCCGCAGGGATGGCACACGCAGCTCAAGAACGAGCCGGCGCTGATGCTGACCTACGAGCGGAAATGGCGCGGGCTCTATCAGCTTGAACCCTACGGATTCGGGATCGATGCGACCCCCTATGTGGGCGGCAGCGTCGGCAACGTTTTCACGCAGGCGGTCGGCGGCATGATGTTCCGCCTCGGCACCGATCTTCCAGCCGACTACGGACCGCCGCGCATCCGCCCCAGCCTGCCCGGCTCCGACTTCTACGTCCCGACCCGCAATTTCGGCTGGTACCTGTTCGGCGGCGTCGAGGCGCGCCTCGTGGCCTACAACGTATTCCTCGACGGCAATACCTTCCGGGACAGCCCGAGCGTCGACAAGAAGTGGGTGGTCGGCGACCTTCAGTTCGGCGTCGCGTTCACCTTCGCCGGCATCCGCCTCGCCTATACGCACGTCTTCCGGACCAAGGAGTTCGACGGCCAGGACGGGCTCGGCGAGTTCGGGGCGGTGACGCTGGGGTTCCGGTTCTGATGCCGGCCGCCGCGGCGGCCAGGTCGGCGGCGACGATTCGAACCGGTAGCCCGGAGCCCTGCGCCTCGACCCGGACCACGAGCCCGACCACTCAGCGGCGGGACGGCGCCTCGGGAGCGTCGGGCAGGCGGTGGCGCGCGATCAGCGGCGCCTGCGCCACCGCGAACAGCACGGTCAGGGCCAGGATCCCGAACACCTTGAAGCCGACCCAGAAATCGGTGGATTGGGTGCGCCAGACCAGCTCATTCAGCACGGCCATTCCTGCGAAGAAGAGGCCGAAGCGCAGGCTGAGCCGGCGCCAACCGATATCGTCCAGCGGCCAGACGGCGCCGAGCAGCGGCTTCAGCAGCGGCCGGCCGACGGCCAGTCCGCCCAGCAGCGCCGCCGCGAACAGCGCCTGGACGATGGTCGGCTTCATCTTGATGAAGGTTTCGTCCTGCAGCCAGAGGGTGAGGCCGCCGAACACGGCGACGACGCCAGCCGTCAGCAGCGGCATGGCCGGGACGCGGCCGGTATAGGCCAGCGACAGAAGCAGCGCCACTACCGTCACCGCCAGCAGCGCCGCCGTGGCCGGCAGCAGCCCGTAGGCGAGATAGGTCAGGAAGAAGGCGCCGATCGGGCCGTACTCGACGGTCGGCCGGAGCCAGGCGGGAGGAGATTTCATGCGTGTGTCCGTCAAGGTTCAGGAGGCCGCCCCGGCCGGAGCCGTCCAGCGTGCGGCGGCGACATCGTCGCTGTCGCGCGCCTCGACCCAGCGGGCGCCGGCATCGGTCTCCTCCAGCTTCCAGAACGGCGCCTTGGTCTTGAGCCAGTCCATCAGGAAGGCGCAGCTCTCGAACGCCGCCTGCCGGTGCGCGGCGGCGGTGATCACGAGGACGATCGGGTCACCCGGCTCGAGCCGGCCGTAGCGGTGGACGACGAGGCAGGCCTCCAGCGGCCAGCGGGCGCACGCCTCGGCCTCGATGCGGGCGAGCTGGCGCTCGGTCATTCCGGGATAATGCTCCAGGGTCATCGCCGCGAGCGGCGCTCCGTCGGCCATGTCGCGGACCAGGCCGACGAAGCAGGCGACGCCGCCGATCGCGGTGTTGCCGCGGGTGAGCGCGGCCATCTCGGCGCCGACGTCGAACGGCTCGCGCTGGACGCGGATCACCGGTTCATCCTCCGGTTACCGGCGGGAACAATGCGACCTCGTCGCCGGCCCGGACCGGATGGTCGGGGCCGACATACTCCTGGTTGACCGCGATTCGCACGACGGCCCGGTTGGCGAGTGCCGCGGCATGGCCCGGGCTGCGGGCGGCCAGCCAATCGACGAGCTGTCCGGCCGTGGCGACGTCCCGCGGCGGATCAACATCCTCCTCACCGAACCCGACCCGGGTGCGCAGCCACGCGAAATAGAGCACCTTCATGTCGCCATCCCGACCGGCGCCAGATCGCAGCGCCGCAAGATGAAGTCGGCGATCGCCTCCGGGTCGTCAAGGTCGAGCAGCGGCACCCGCAGCGCCGACCGCTCGGCGGCCGGCAGATCGGGAGGGCTCGCGACCGCGATCACGGTCGGGTCGCGCCGCCACAGCCCCTCCATCCCGGTGCCGGCGCGGTAGACCTCGATCTTCCGGTGCGGGTGCGCCTTGAAGCCTTCGACCAGGACCAGATCGACCGGGCTCATGCGCCCGAGCAGCGCATCCAGCGTCGGTTCGGGGGCGCCGCGCAACTCGTGCATCAGCGCCCAGCGGGCGGCGGAGGCGACCGCGACCTCGGTCGCCCCGGCGCTGCGGTGCTCGTAGCTGTCCTTGCCCGGCGTATCGACGTCGAAGCCGTGATGCGCGTGCTTCACCGTGGAGACCCGCAAGCCGCGGCCGACCAGGATCGGCAGCAGCCTCACGATCAGCGTCGTCTTGCCGCTGCCGCTCCAGCCGACGATCCCCATTACCCTCATCGCCGCCCGTCTCCGCTGGGCATCGGCGCCCCCGGCTGCTGCCGGCGCTGCGGATCGGCCCGGTAGACCGGACCCGAGGGCGCGACATGGACGCCCGCGGCCCGCAGATAGTCGTAGCCGGTGACCCGCGTGAAGACCGCGGCCGTCCACAGCCCGGCCTCCCCGATCCACGGCACCGGGATCGCCGCCGGGCCGGCGTCGCCGTCGATCAGGA
>CAZVAR010000037.1:0-26410 GCA_964625225.1 uncultured Alphaproteobacteria bacterium
TGCCGCCATGCGCAGGCACCTCCCGATGGCGGGCAGTGTCGGCCGGAAACGGATTGCTTGCCCTCTGCGCTACGGCTACCGTTCCGCCGCCACGACAAATAATAGTTCGGATAATGGTTCGGAGGATATGCCCATGCTCCATCGTCGCCTGTTCGGTGCCGTCGTCGGCACTGCCCTCTGCGCCGGGCTTGCCGCAGGCGCTGCGGCCGCGGGGAAGCTGACGGTCCCGATCGCGACGTGGGGCAGCCCCAGCCACATCAACATCGTCCAGTTCGTCGGGCCGCTCGAGGAGATCTTGAAGCGCGAGACGGATGGCCGCATCACGGTTCAGCACTTCCCCGGAGGGCAGATCGCCGAGGACGCCGACATGCCGGTCGCCATTCCGACCGGCAAGGTCAAGATGGGCTGGATCACGATCAGCGGCTGGTCCGGTTCGGTCCCGGACGTCAAGATCGGCGACGCGCCGACCGGGCTCACCATGGAACAGATGGCCCGGGCCACGGATGGCGAGGGCGGGCTCAAGCAGGCGCTCGACGAGCAGTTTCAGGCCAAGGGCGCGAAGCTGGTGGCCGTCACCGATCTCGGCCCGCCCGCGATTGTCTCGAGCAAGAAGATCGTCGGCCCCGACGATCTCAAGGGCGTCAAGATCCGCGTCTATTCCGAAGGCGGGGCGGAACTGATGCGACATCTCGGCGCATCGCCGGTCAAGATGCCGTTCGCCGACGTCTACACGGCGATGCAGCGCGGCACCATCGACGCCGCCATGATCGGCTTCCAGGGCGTGCAGTCTCAGCGCATGTACGAAGTCGCGAAGTATCTGCTGACTCCCGCCGCCTTCCTGGGGACGGCGCTGAACGGCTACGCCGCCAACCTGCAATGGTGGAACAGGCTCGACCCCGCCGACCGCGAGATCCTGGCCAAGGCGATCCGCGAGGCCGAGCTCGTCACCCGACAGAAGATCATCGAGGACCGCGCCGGCCTCGCCGACGTGTATCGCGACAAGGGCATGACGGTGACCGATCTGACGCCCGACATGCCGGAATACAAGGCCTGGGCCGACGCGACGGCGCCACTGATGAAGCAGGCGGAGGAGCGACTGAGCGACGCGGTGATGGAGCCGGTCAAGCGGATCATGGCCGAGGGCAAGTCCTGAGCCGGGGCGCCGCGATGGCGCTCCTGCACGGGCTGGTCGCGGCAGGCGGCTATGTGGGGGCGGCCGCAATGTGGGCGATCGCGGCGGTGGTCGCCTACGACGTGGTCGCCCGCTTCCTCGGCTACCCAACATTGTGGGCGCTCGAGGTTAGCAGCTATCTGATGATCGCGGTCGCGATCCTCGGGGCCGGAGACACCTTGCGGCACGGCGGTCACTTTACCGTCCGGGTCGCCGTCGACGCTCTGCCGATGCGGGTGCAGCTCTGGCTCGACTTCTTCGTCGCGGTGGCCTGCACCGTCTTCGTCGGCCTGTTCGCCTACGGCGCGGTCGAGCTGGTCACTTACTCGTTCCAGTACGGAATCCGCTCGCCGACCCTGTTGCAGGTTCCGCTGATCTACCCGCAGGGCCTGATCGTGATCGGGGCCGTGCTGCTGGTGCTGGCCTTTGCGCTGCGCGTCGCCGAGCTGGCGGAGAGCCTGCGGCGCCGGCAGGACCGGCCCTGACCGGATGCTGTCGCTCGCGATCCTGCTGCTGTTCCTCGCCCTGGTGGCGGCCGGGATGCCGGTGTTCGCCGCGATGGGGCTGAGCGCCTTCGCCGGTACGCTGGCCCTCGGCTACAGCGACGCCCCGATTCTCGACATGGCCCTGACGGTCTCGCAGGCCTTCGGACAGTTCGTCCTGGTGGCGGTGCCACTCTACATCCTGGTCGGCACCCTCATGGAGGAGTCCGGGCTCAGCGAGAAGCTCTTCGCCTTCGCCCGGAGCTGGCTCGGCACCTTGAAGGGCGGGCTCGGCGTCGCGACGGTCGCGGCCTGCGCCATATTCGCGGCGATTAGCGGCTCGAGCGTCGCGACGGTCGCGACCATCGGGCTGGTCTCGTTCCCGGCGCTGACCCGACGCGGCTACCAGCCCGAGTTCAGCGGCGCGCTCATCGCTGCCGGCGGCACGCTCGGCATCCTGATTCCTCCCAGCATCGCCATGATCCTCTATGGCGTCCTCACCGAGCAGTCGATCAGCGCGCTGTTCATGGCTGGAGCCGTGCCGGGCGTCGTCCTCGCGGTCATCATGGCGGTCTATTCGGTGCTGTTCTCGCGGGTCGACCGCGAGGCGGCCGCGATCCCCTGGCCGGAACGGCTCCGGGCGACCCGCGATGCGGTCTGGGTGATCCTGCTCCCTGTCGCCATCCTGGCCAGCATCTACTCGGGACTTGCCACACCGACCGAGGTCGCGGCGCTCGCGGTCGTCTATGTCCTGGTCGTGGGTGTGGCGACCTCGGCGCTGTCCTGGCCGGGCATCCGCCGTGCCACCATCAGGGCGGTCCGGACCACGGTGATGATCTTCCTGCTCATCGGCTTCGGGCGGACGCTGACCGAATTCTTCACGCTGGCAGGCTTGCCGCAGATGGCCGTCGAGACGGTGACCCAACTGGGCCTCTCACCGGTCGCGGTCGTTTCGCTGCTGGTCCTGCTCTACCTCCTCCTCGGCATGGTCCTGGAAGCGATGTCGATGATGCTGGTCACCGTGCCAATCCTGTATCCGGTTGCAATGACGGTCGGGCTCGACCCGCTCGCCTTCGGCGTGTTCGTCGTGCTCGCGATCGAGGCGGCGCAGATCACGCCGCCGGTGGGAATCAATCTCTACACCCTCGCCGGGATCGGAAAGGTCCATCTGGGGCGCCTGTCGCTCCACGTCGTCCCCTATGTGGCGATGCTGGTGTTCATGATGTTCCTCGTGGCCTTCCTGCCGTCGCTGGCGACCTGGCTGCCCGGCAGCATGCGGTAGGTGCAGGCGCGCTTCGGCTGCCCCTCTGTTCGGGCCCCTTGCCCACAACGCGCCGGCCGTCCCGAAGCTTACCGCGACGAGCATTGCGAGCATCGGGGCATCCGCACCGGCGTGCCCGGTCCTCCCTGGCTGCTCCGAGCGACAAGGAGAAGGAAGGGGGTGTCGAGCCCGGAGCGAAGCCGTCAGCCTCTTCGCGGTCTCCCGTCCCCGATCGGGCCACGGCGCTGGCCGGCGTTGCGCCGAAGCAACCGTCCACAGCGCATTTTGCCGGGCGGGCCGGCGGCGTTGCCGGAAGGCGGGCAGGTTGCTAGCCTGTGAGCCATCGGATGGGGGGAACGCGGCGTGCACAGGGCATCCGGAGTTTCGGCGCGGCGATGCGCTTCTGGCCTGTGGCTGGTCTGTCTCAGCATCCTGCTGTGCGGCCTCGCCGCATGCTCTTCGTCCCGGCCCGGCGGCTATTCGGCCGCGCAGCTCCGGGAATATGCACCCCCCGGCCCGCCGAGCGATCCCTGGGGACCGTATATCCGGGAGGCCTCGGCCCGCTTCGGCGTGCCGGAGACGTGGATCCGTGAGGTGATGCGCCGGGAGTCCGGGGGGCGGCAGTATATCGGCGGCGTCCTGACCACCTCCTCGCGCGGCGCCATGGGCCTCATGCAGGTGATGCCGGCGACCTACGAGGAACTGCGCCAGCGCCTGGGCCTCGATGCCGACGGGTACCATCCCTACAACAACATCCTGGCGGGCACGGCCTACATCCGGGAGATGTACGACCGGTTCGGCTTCCCGGGCTTCCTCGCCGCCTACAATGCCGGGCCACGCCGCTTGGAGGACTATCTCTATGCCGGCCGGCCGCTGCCCGGCGAGACGACGGCCTATCTGGCGGCGGTGGCGCCGCGGCTGGCCGGCTCGGCCGAGGCCTGGGGCCCGCTCGCCACCTATGCGAGCCTCAGGCCGGAGATCTCCGCGGACGCGCTGAACCGCAGCGCGCTGGCGGCGTTGCCGCATGCGGGCGTCACGCCGGCCGTGGCGTCCGTTCCGGCGCCGCATCGCACCGCCGCCGCCGGCTCGCCCGCCGACGCGCTGAACCGGAGGGTGCTCGAGGGTGCGCCGCCGGGTCACGGAGCGCCGGCTTCCTACGGACGCCCGGCGCCGCCCCCGGCCGACTACGCCGGGGTCGCCACGGCCGAGCTGAACCGCGACGTCTTGCGGGCACAGGCTGCGGCGCAGACGGCCGCGGACGGGCCCGGCATCCAGGTCGGTGCGTTCTCCAGCCCGGCGCAGGCCCGCGCCGCCGCCGACCGTGCCCGGGCCGAAGGCGGGGGGCTGCTGCGCGCCACGCAGGCCGTCGTCAGTGCCGTCACCCGACCCGACGGCCTGATCCTCTACCGGGCATGGCTGGTCGGGCTGTCGCCGGCACACGCCGATGCGGCCTGCGACCAGCTCACCCGGCGGGGCGTCGCCTGCATCGTCCTGGCTCCGGACCGTCTGACCTGAGGTCGTGCCGCACCGACCGGCTCCGGCCCGAACCGCCCTCGCCGCGGCATGGCACGGCTGTCCGCCTCAGCCTTTGCGGTAGGGGTAGCAGCTCAGGCGGTCGAGCTCGAGGCCGAAATGGTCGCCGAGCGCGCGGATGGCGTCCGCATATTGCGGGTAGGGATCGGCGTTGCCGTAGCCGACGATAATCGGCCGAAAGCTCGGATCGGGCTCACCGCGCGGCGGCAGCATCGCCGTCACCAACGCCTCGCCCTCGGCATCGCGCAGGGTCAGGAACAGCGGCATGTGCCGCTGAATGTGCGCGTTGAGTCCGATTTCCTGCTCGATGTAGCGCGACGAAGCGGGCACGAAGCTGGCCTTGGCCTTCGCCCAGGCGCTGCAGAAGTGTTTCTCCACGGCATGCTGCATCAGCCGAGACTCGGCCGCCGCCTCCGCCTCGGTCTCCAGGCGGAACCAGGCTCGGCGCTTCGGGGCGTCACAGACAAACTTCACGCACCTGCCTCCATGTCTCCGCATCTCAGATAATGCGCCTCCCGGGGCGGTCGCGCTACCTCGATGGCGCAGAATCCGCGGTCCCGGAGCGCCATGTCCGACATCCCGACCGCCGCCGCTTTGCGATACCGGGAGGGTCGCCGCACGGCACCCGTCACCTGCCGACGGCGCACCCATTGTCGAGCGCAATATTGTCGAGACTGTGTTTCCGGTAATGATAAGCTGTCTCCCCTCTCCGGAACGGCGGAACCACGATCGAGTCCTGAAGGCGGCCCATGCATCCCACCCTTCTCGTCACGGGCGGCAGCCGCGGTATCGGCCGAGCGACGGCGCTTCTGGCCGGCCGCAGAGGCTGGTCGGTAGCGGTCAACTACCTCGGCAATCGGGCTGCCGCCGATGAAGTAGTCGCGGATGTCGTGGCAGCCGGCGGGCGTGCGGTGGCGCTGCAGGGTGACGTCGCGGTCGAGGCGGATGTCGTCGCGGCGTTCGAGGCGGCCGAGCGCGAACTCGGGCCGCTCGGCGGCGTGGTGGTCAATGCCGGCATCGTGGCGCCGCCGCGCCCGCTCATGGACATGAGCGCCGAGCGGATGCAGCGCATGTTCGCGGTGAACGTGCTCGGGGCCTATCTCTGCGCCCGCGAAGGCGCGCGGCGGCTCGCGCGAAGCCGCGGCGGCCGCGGCGGCGCCATCGTGCTGGTCTCCTCCATGGCGGCCCGTCTCGGCGCGCCGTTCGAGTATGTCGATTACGCCGGCGCCAAGGCGGCGGTGGACACGCTGACACTCGGGCTTGCCAAGGAGCTCGGCCCGGACGGTGTGCGGGTGAATGCGGTGCGGCCTGGCCTGATCGAGACCGAGATTCACGCCAGCGGCGGTCAGCCCGACCGCGCGCAGCGGCTCGGCGCCGGATCCCCGCTCGGACGCGCCGGGCTGCCCGAGGAAGTTGCCGAGGCCATCCTGTGGCTTCTCAGCGATGCCGCCTCGTACACGACCGGTGCGATCCTGGACGTGGCCGGCGGACGCTGATCCGGCATCGCCGAGGCGACGGGCCGGCCGCCCGCACCGTCGTCGCTGCCAGCCACGGATACCGCCTCTCCGGGGCCACGCGCAGCCGCGAAGCGACCACGGACCCTTGCAGTACCGCGCTGGGCCTAGCCGGCCTTGGCCGCATCGAGATTTCGCCCCGACCGCAACCGAAGTGGTTGCGGGGCATGTCGCTCTCGCCGGTCCTGTGTCCCGGGCGATTCCCCTGACGAATGGAGCCGGAGGCGCCGCGCCGGCAACCTCCACGAACGGCTCGGACGCGCGCATCGAACGACGATAGCGGCGCCGGCCTCCTTGACCCGGCAGGTCGTCACGCACCGGCTCTCGCCATCCGCCAGACCGTCCTGCGGTCCGACGCCAGCGCTGGTGCGAGCCGTACGGAACGGCGTCGGACCGATGATCGAGGGCCGCGACGATCGTCGGGCGGGCACGTCATGCGCGGGCCGACAGGACCGCCGGGTCACCGCGGGCGCCCGGGTCGCGAGCCGGAAACATCCGGCGCTGCCCGGCTGCTCCTTCGCAACCGGATTCCCACTTCCTGCCGATCCGACACGAGGCACACGCCAGCCGCCTCGAAGGTTTTGACCAGCAGGGCCTCCGTCGCACGGTGAAGCTCATGCCGGCCGCATTCAAAATCCCGAACGGTACTGCGTGAAATACCTGCCAGCTGAGCCAGTTGCTCCTGTGTCCAGTCGAGCAGGCCGCGCGCGGCCCGACACTGTTCGGGCAGTAGTTTCATCAGTGACTCTTGCGTGCCTGTCTGAAAGTCAACCATAATGGGCGAAGATGGTCAACGGGGGTCAGGTTGGATTGATGCACGGTGGCGGGAGCGGTCCCATCAATGTTGCCGACTGAGGTGCTTCTGACCCTCGTGCTCGTCCTGCCATTCGCCGGCGGTTTCGTCGCCGGTTTGCTTCCTGCCAATTCCCGCAACATCGAAGCCTGGCTCGCCGGCGCCGTTGCGCTCGTCGCCCTGATTCTGACCGGTACGTTCTATCCCGTCGTCGCCAGCGGCGAAGTGATCCGCACCGAAATCGAATGGCTTCCCACCCTTGGGCTCAATTTCACGCTGCGGATGGACGGGTTTGCCTGGATGTTCACCGTTCTGGTGACGGGAATCGGGCTGCTCGTGGTGCTTTACGCACGCTACTACATGTCGCCCGAAGACCCTGTAACACGGTTCTTCTTATTCCTGTTGGGGTTCATGGGCGCCATGCTGGGCATTGTGCTCTCGGGCAACCTGATCCAACTGGTGTTCTTCTGGGAACTGACGAGCCTCTTTTCCTTCCTCCTGATCGGCTATTGGCACCACATCGTCAGGGCGCGCGACGCCGCGCGCATGGCGCTGACGGTCACGGCGACCGGCGGACTATGCCTTCTTGTCGGTGTCCTGATCATCGGACACATCGTGGGCAGTTACGATCTCGACCGGGTCCTGGCCTCCGCCGACCAGATCCGCTCACATGCGCTTTATCGTCCGGCGCTGCTCCTCATTCTCCTGGGCGCCCTGACCAAGAGCGCCCAGTTCCCCTTCCATTTCTGGCTGCCGCAGGCCATGGCGGCTCCGACGCCGGTGTCGGCGTATCTTCATTCCGCCACCATGGTCAAGGCCGGGGTTTTTCTTCTGGTACGGCTATGGCCGGCCATGGGCGGCACCGATGATTGGTTCTGGATCGTCGGGACGGCCGGCCTGATCACGTTCGCGCTGGCCGCCTATCTGGCGATCTTCCAACAGGACCTGAAGGGACTGCTGGCCTACTCGACGATCAGTCATCTCGGCCTGATTACGCTTCTGATCGGGCTCGACAGTCCCTCGGCCATGGTGGCGGCTGTTTTTCACATGATGAACCACGCCACTTTCAAAGCGTCGTTGTTCATGGCGGTGGGCATCATCGACCACGAAACCGGAACCCGGGACATCCGGCGCCTGAGCGGCCTCTATCGGCTGATGCCGATCACGGCGACGCTGGCGGTCGTCGCAGCGGGCGCTATGGCTGGCGTCCCATTGCTCAACGGCTTCCTGTCCAAGGAAATGTTCTTTGCCGAAACCGTCAGCGACCATGTCGATTCTGTTCTCGACGATGCGCTCCCCTATGTCGCGACGCTGGCGGCCACCTTCACCGTCGCCTATTCGCTTCGCTTCGTTCACGGCGCATTCTTCGGCCCGGCACCGACCGACCTGCCGCGACAACCGCCGCCGCTGCCGTCCTGGATGGTGATACCGGTTGCGCTTCTCGTATCGGCCTGCCTGCTGATCGGGATGTTCCCGGCCACTACCGCCGGGCCGTTCCTCGATACCGCGGTTCGTGCGGTGATCGGTCCGGATCTCCCGCCGTATAGCCTCAAGGTATGGCACGGGTTCACCATTCCATTGCTGATGAGCGTGACCGCCCTCGCCGGCGGTGCGTTGCTCTATCGAGTGCTGCACGGATACCTGTTGAGCGGAATCGAAGGCCCGCCGGTGCTGCGCCACTTCGACAGCCAGCGCATCTTCGACCGGCTGATGGTTTTCCTGTCCTGGCGGGCGGCGAGATCGGCCCTGGAAGCGCTGGGGACACGCCGCCTCCAGCCTCAGCTCCGGTTGCTGGTGGGCGCCGCGTTCATCGCTGCGCTATGGCCGCTCTACCGGCAGGAACTGTTTGCACGCCAAACCGGGTGGTCCGCGATCGATCCGACGCTGGCGCTCGCCTGGGTTGTCGGCGCCGTCTGCGCCGTCGGCGCCGCCTATCAGGCCAAATATCACCGTCTCGCCGCGCTTATTCACATGGGCGGAGCGGGTCTCGTCGTCTGCATCACGTTTGCCTGGTTCTCCGCACCGGATCTCGCCTTGACGCAGCTTCTCGTGGAGATCGTCACCACGGTTCTGCTTCTGCTCGGACTGCGGTGGCTGCCGAAACGCCTCGAAAAGGTCGCGGCCGACAGCCATCCGACCGCCACCGTTCGATTGCGACGCCTGGGTGATCTCGCCATCGCGACGGCTGCGGGCATCGGGATCGCGCTGCTGGCTTATGTGGTGATGGTGCGCCCCGCGCCCGAAAGCATCGCACGGTTCTTCCTTGAGCGCGCCTATCCGGAGGGGGGCGGGACCAATGTCGTCAATGTCATTTTGGTCGATTTCCGCGGCTTCGATACGCTGGGAGAGATCACGGTTCTGGCCGCCGTGGCGCTGACCGTGTATGCGCTGCTGCGGCGGTTCCGCCCGGCGCCCGACAGCATCCCCCGCCCCGAACAGCAACGCGGTGAGCACGGACGCGACGATGCGACTGCAAGTACGCCGCAGGGCGACCTGCTCGCCGATCCAATCCTGGTGCCGGCGCTGATCATGCGCCTGCTGTTTCCCTTCATAGGGACGGTCGCCGTCTATCTGTTCATGCGCGGGCACGACCTGCCGGGCGGCGGCTTCGTGGCCGGTCTCACCATGTCCGTGGCCTTCATTCTTCAGTACATGGCCGGCGGCACCCGGTGGGTGGAGGCTCGCCTGACCATCCTTCCCGTCCGGTGGGTCGGCCTGGGGCTCCTCTTCGCGGCACTCACGGGCGCCGCGGCCTGGGTCTTCGGATATCCCTTCCTCACGTCCTACTTCACCTACGCGGACCTGCCGGTCATCGGCACGGTCCCGCTCGCCAGCGCAGTCGTCTTCGACCTCGGCGTCTTCACCCTCGTCGTCGGCGCGACCGTCCTGATCCTGATTGCGCTGGCCCATCAGTCGATCCGCACACACCGCGCCGCCAAGGCCGATGCGCCGGCACCCACCCGTCAACCCGCTCCGGCATCGGCGCTGGCGGGAGAAGGATGATGGAGCTCGTCGTCGCTCTCGGCATCGGCGTGCTGACGGGTTCCGGCGTGTGGCTGCTGCTGCGGCCGCGGACCTTCCAGGTCATCATCGGATTGTCGCTGATCTCCTATGCGGTGAACCTGTTCATCTTCGGAATGGGGCGCCTGCAGACCGGCATGCCGCCGGTCGTCGATCCCGGCTCCGCCGGCGATCCCGCTCGCTACGCCGATCCCGTTCCGCAAGCGCTGGTCCTGACCGCAATCGTCATCGGCTTCGCGACCACGGCCCTGTTTCTGGTGGTTCTGCTCGCTGCGCGCGGGCTCACCGGAACGGATCACGTCGATGGTCGCGAGCGGGAATCATCATGAGCGGCTGGGCCAGCCACCTGATCGCCGCGCCGATCGTGCTGCCGCTGCTGGCCGGCTCGATCATGCTCTTCTTCGACGAGCGCAGGCGGTCCCTGAAGGCCGCGATCGGCCTCTCGGCCACCCTCGCAGTGGCCGCGGCCGCAACCGCATTGCTCGACATCGCGGGTTCGGCCGCGGCCGACGCTCCGCTGAACGTTTACCGGCTCGGCAATTGGCCGGCGCCGTTCGCCATCGTCCTTGTGCTGGATAAGCTCTCCGCGCTCATGCTGGCGCTGACGAGCATCCTGGCATTCGCCTCGCTCGTCTTCTCGTTGGCGCGATGGCACCGCGCCGGGGTGCATTACCACCCGCTGTTCCAGTTCCTGCTGATGGGGCTGAACGGAGCCTTTCTTACCGGTGATCTGTTCAATCTGTTCGTCTTCTTCGAAGTGACGCTGGCGGCATCCTATGGCCTTGTTCTACACGGCTCGGGGATCGCCCGCGTCAAGGCGGGGATGCACTACATCGCCGTCAACCTCTCGGCGTCGTTCCTGTTCCTGATCGGCGTCAGCCTGATCTATGGCGTGACCGGAACGCTCAACATGGCCGATCTGGCCGTCCGCGTACCGCAGATCGCCTCCGAAAGCCGGATGCTTCTGGAAGTCGGGGCCGCGCTTCTCGGCATCGCTTTTCTGGTCAAGGCCGGAATGTGGCCGCTCAGCTTCTGGCTGCCGGCGGCCTATACGGCAGCGACCCCGCCGGTAGCCGCGATCTTCGCGATCATGACCAAGGTCGGTGTCTATGTCGTGCTCAGACTTTCGCTTCTGGTGTTCGGCGACGGCGCGGGCGAATCCGCCTCGTTCGGCAGCGCCTGGCTGCTGTACGGGGGGATGGCGACCATCGCCTTCGGAATGATCGGCGTTCTCGCGGCGCAGGACACGGCACAGATCGCCGCGTTCACCGTTCTGGTCTCGTCGGGCACGCTGCTCGCCGCGATCGGGACCGGCCAGATCGACGTCACTGCCGGCGCATTGTTCTATCTGGTCATTTCGACCCTCGCGATCGGCGCACTTTTCCTGTTGATCGAGCTGGTAGAGCGCGGCCGCGATTTCGGCGCAGACATGCTTGCCGTCACCCGCGAGGCGCTCATCGAACCCGACGAAAGCGAGATGGAGGATGATGCAGAAGAGGTCGGCATTCCGGTTCCCGCCACCATGGCCGCGCTCGGCATCTGCTTTCTGTCCTGCGCCGTGCTCCTCGCCGGATTACCGCCGCTGTCCGGATTCCTCGCGAAGTTCGCGCTTCTGTCCGGCTTGCTTCGGACCGCCGGCGGGGACGGCGCGGACGTTGTCGCCGGCTCGACCTGGACATTCGTGGCCCTGCTGATCCTGTCCGGCCTGGCGGCAGTGATTGCCATGACCCGCGCGGGAATCCGCACCCTGTGGGACGAGCGTGACGTGCCGCGGATCGCCGCCATCGAAATGGCGCCGGTCGCGGGGCTGATCCTACTTTGCGTGGTGCTGACGGTCGAGGCCGGCCCGACCATGGCCTATATGGAGGCGACCGCGCAATCGCTCCACGAGCCGGTCCACTATGTGCGCGATGTGCTTGCGACGCGTCCGGACCTTGGCGGGAACGGGGAGACCGGCCGGTGATGCGCTGGCTGCCCTTCCCGCTCCTGTCGTTCGCGCTACTCGCCATGTGGCTGCTGCTCAATCAGAGTCTGGCTGCAGGACACCTCATCCTGGGTGCCGTGCTCGCCGTCGGCGGTGCGCTCGCTCTGACGGCGCTGGAGCCTCCGAGCTTCCGCCTGCGGCGACCCGGAGCGATCCTCGAACTGTCGCTTGTCGTTCTCGTAGACATCGTTCGTTCGAATGTCGCCGTGGCGTGGATCATTCTCGGGCCGCGGTCCAGGCACGAAACCTCGGGGTTCATGAACATTCCGCTCGAGCTGCGCGCACCGTACGGCCTTGCGGCACTCGCGATCATCATTACGGCGACGCCCGGTACGCTCTGGGTCAACTTCGATTCCGACAAAGGACTCCTGACAATCCATGTTCTCGATCTGATCGACGAGAATGCCTGGATCAGGACCATCAAGCAGCGTTACGAACGACGGTTGATGGAAATATTCGAATGAGCACGACGATACTGAGCTGGGCTCTCGGTCTCGCCCACGCATTTCTGGCGATGGCCATGGCCTGTGCGGTGCTTCGCCTGGTGAAGGGGCCGCGCGCGCAGGATCGGATCCTCGGACTCGATACGCTGTACGTCAATGCGATGCTGTTGCTGCTGACCTTCGGGATCCGCACCGGCACCACCCTCTATTTCGAGTTGGCGCTGATTATCGGCTTACTCGGCTTCGTCACGACGGTGGCGCTCGCGAAGTTCCTGTTGAGGGGCGAGGTGATCGAATGACGTCCGGTATCGACCTGCCTGCCTGGGCGGCACTGCTGACAGCGCTGTGCGTGACCGTCGGCTCCAGCCTCACGCTTGTCGGCTCCCTCGGTCTGCTCCGCCTGACGACGTTCTATCGGCGGCTGCACGCGCCGACGCTCGGCACGACCCTTGGAACGGGCGCGATACTGATCGGCTCGATGATCTTCTTCTCCGCGCTCGGCACGCGCCCGGTTCTGCACGAGATATTGATTGCGGTCTTCGTGACCGTAACGACCCCGGTATCCTTCATCCTGCTGCTGCGAGCGACGCGGCACCGCCGCCCGGGCTGAGTGCACCGGGACCATGAGGCGCTCGGAGCCGTTCCACGCGGCATGGCCACTGATATCGGATGGTGATCCGTGGGCGGCGGTGTCTTCGGACCCGTCCACCGGTCCGACGCGGCTCTCCTCGCCCGGCGCTTCGGCAGACGTTGGTGCGGTCAGGCGCTCCTGACGCAGATCCGCGTGCCGGTGCGGATACGCCGGCCGGCGAAGGCCGGGCCTGCGACTCGCAGCACCGGCCGCCCCGTCGCGCACCGCTGCCGGAAAGCCGTGGGGTCGATTGTTTCGGTCGGGTCCGCGAGATGCGGATGGACCGCCTGCGCCTTCACCGGTCCGGCGAAACATTCCGGGGGCGGACGCGCCGTCGCCGATCGCGTCGTCTTCCTTGGTCACGGACGGTCTGTCGCCGGTCGTGATGCGCTTCCGGCGCGCACCGGCGGTATCGTCGATGCCCCGATCGTCGTCGGCGGAAGAAGGATTCGCCGCCGGGCCATGCGGCGACCCGAAGCCCGAAACCGACACCGCCGGGAAGCGGCCCATCCCCGACAGCTGCCGCTACGCTACCGACGCCGCCGGCATTGGTAGCGCCCTCGTCTCAGACCCTAAGGAAAACTGGCGCGCCCGAGAGGATTCGAACCCCTAGCCTTCTGATCCGTAGTCAGATGCTCTATCCAGTTGAGCTACGGGCGCATTATGGTGGGGCGGCACGGGATCGCTCCCCGCCGCGCGTCGCGGACCCTACTTAAATTGGGTCTCCTGTGCAAGAGTCGAGCGAAATATTCCGTCGAACGGCTTAGGCCCGGCCCCCGCCGTCCGCCAAAGCATTGTCACCCGCGCCGATTTGGCGTTTAATCGCGCGTCTCGCGAGGGGGCCGGGGGGAGACAGGCAGTCCCGCATGAGCTATTTCAGAACCGTCGCCGCGATGCTGGGCACCGCGGTCGCACTGGCCGGCTGTGCAGGGCCCAGGCCGCCTGCCGGGCACGGTCACGCGTCCCCCGCAGGAGTGCAGGTCGCCGCCGCCATGCCCGCGCTCGGCACGTCCGCCTTCGCGGTCGATCCGTTGCGCCCGGGCGAGCCGACCGGAACCTTCGTCGGTCAGAAGACGCTCCAGCTCCGCCGCGACCTGGAACAGCTCCAGGAGACACTGCGCCGGCACAGCGAGCAGCTCCAGGCGCTGCGCGCCGGCACCGTGCGGGATGCGGAGCAGTATTACGGCACGACCGCGGCGATCAATGCCCGCCTCCAAGTCGGCACGACGCCCGGCAACCCTGCCCTGCTGCAGCAGTGGAACGCGGCACAGGCCCAACTCAACCAGATCGACGCCAACATCGCCCGAATGAACGATCTGGCGAACCGACTCGCCACCGACGCGGCGCTGGCCGGCTACCTGCTGGAGGCGATCCGCGCCGCGTACGATATTCCCGGCGCAGTCGAGGCAGATCATCGCCAGCTTTCGATACTCGAGGGCGAGGTGCAGCAGACCGCGGTCGTCGTGGACCGGCTGCTGGCCGAGGTCAATGCCGACATCGCCCGCCAGCGCAACTACATCGCCGCGGAGAGGCAGAGCCTCAATATGCTGGCGCAGGCGATCACGGCCGGCGAGCTCTACGGCGAGGGCATCCGGAGCGCCGGGTTCGCCGCGCCCGTCCCGCCTCGTGACGGCGGCGCCGCGCTGCCGTCCGCCTACACGCCGGACGCGCGGCGGCCGCTGGTGATCATCCGCTTCGACCGCCCTGACCTGGACTACGAGCAGCCGCTCTACACGGCCATCAGCCAGGCCCTGGAGCGGCGTCCCGAGGCCGTGTTCGACGTCGTCGCCATCACCCCGCTCGGCGGACGCGGCGTGACGAGCGGCGCAGCCAAGCGCAATGCCGAGCGGGTGCTGCGCTCGCTGACCGAGATGGGCCTGCCCCCCGACCGGGTCCGCCTGTCCGCCGCCAACAGCGCCGATACGGACATCGCCGAGGTCCATATCTATATCCGTTGAGGCATGCGCCGCGGGCGGCCGCTCCCGGCGCGGCGCCGGCGGACCGGAGAGCCCCGTGACCGTGGACCGCAGCGACAAGTCGTTTCCCGTCTCCTGGGACGATCTGCATCGCGACACCCGTGCGCTCGCTTGGCGTCTGGCCGAAACCGGCCCGTACGCCGGTATCGTCGCGATCGCTCGCGGCGGGCTGGTACCGGCCGCCATCGTCGCGCGCGAGCTCGATGTCCGGCGGGTCGACACCGTGTGCGTCGCCAGCTACGACGATCGCACCCAGCGTGCCCCGCAGGTCCTCAAAGCCCTGGACGGCGACGGCGACGGGCTTCTGATCGTCGACGATCTGGTCGACACCGGCGTCACCGCGCGCATCGTCCGGGCGATGCTGCCGAACGCGCATTTCGCGACCGTCTATGCAAAGCCTGCGGGGCGGCCGCTGGTCGACACCTTCGTGACCCTGGTCAGCCAGGACACCTGGATCGTTTTCCCCTGGGACGACGCAACGCCGATCAGCGCCGCGCGCCGGCGCTAGGCGCCCTCGCCTTCGCGCCGACGGCAGAGCCGGCACGCTTGCCTGTCCCACTCTTGTTCGTCCCGCTGTGGCCGTGGGTCCCGGCCGTGCCGGTCTGGCCGGCCGGGTACCCGCCAGCATCATCATGTGACGGCTCGCCTTCGCCGGAAATCGAACTCGGCGTCCCCCCGCTCGCGGCGTTCGCGGATCCGGTGGTCCTACCCGCCGTCGAAGCGGTCGCCCTGGCCCCCGGCCGTAGTCGCGATGGTGCATCTCGCCGTGGTGCGGGACGGGGCCGATCGGACTGGAGCACCCCGCCCGCTCGGTCGATATTCGCGATTCCGACCCGCGATTCCGCCCCTTCGGACAGGTTGAACGCCTGCTGAAGGAAGCGGCGTCGGCCGAGGGAGGTCCGCCGGGGCGGATCGGATTCGGCGGACATCCGGCCGCCCGGTGAGATCAGCGTGCCAGCATGGTTCCGGGCAGCCACAGCGCCAGGGCGGGGAAGGCGAGCACCAGCGCCAAGCCGAGCAGCAGCAGGAGCAGGTAGGGCACGATACCCTGGATCACCTCGGCAATCGGCGCGCGCGCGATCGCCTTGATCGCGAACAGGTTCATGCCGACCGGCGGCGTCACCAGCGCGAGCTCCAGACTGACGGTCAGCAGGATTCCGTACCAGACCGGGTCGATCGCGAGCGCGCCAAGCACCGGCAGCACCACCGGCGTCGTGATCAGGATGATCGAGATCGTCTCCATGAACATCCCGAGCACGAACACGAGCAGCATCAGGGCGAGCAGGAAGGTGAGCTGCGACAGGCCGTAGCCGGTCACAAGCTCGACGATCTCCTGCGGGATCCGCATCTTGGTCAGCACATGGCCGAACAGTCCGGCCGCCGCCAGGATCAGGAAGAGCATCGCCGAAGTGCGGCAGGCATCGACGGTCGAGCGCCACAGATCGCCCCAGCCGAAATTGCGGTAGACCAGGACGACGATGGCGAGCGCCAGGAGCGCACCGGCCCCGGCCGCCTCGGTCGCCGTGAACACCCCGAAATACATGCCGCCCAGCACGAACGCCGGCAGGGTCAGCGCCCAGAAGGCGCGGCGCAGCGCGACTGCTGCCTCGGCCAGACTGGCTCTCGGCTCGCGGCGGGCCGGCGCGGCGGCGAGCGTCTCGCGCAGCATGCAGAAGCCGGCGAACAGGCCCGCGATCAGCAGGCCCGGAACCAGGCCCGCCATGAACAGGGCGCCGATCGAGGTGTCGGAGATCACCCCGTACAGCACCATCGGCCCCGACGGCGGAATCAGGATCCCCAGCGTGCCGCCGGCCCCGACCACGCCGTAGGCGGCCCGCGCGCTGTAGCCGTAGCGCAGCATCTGCGGAATGGCCACCGACCCGATGGTCAGCGCCGTTGCGACGCTGGAGCCGGAGATGGCGGCGAACACGGTGCATGCGGCCACGGTCGCCACCGCGAGCCCGCCCGGAAGGTGGCGCAGCAGGGTGTAGGCGGTGCCGTACAGATCGTCCACCACCTTGCCGCGGATCATGACGTGCGCCATCAGAGTGAACAGCGGGATGGCGACCAGTAGATAGACGTCGAGCTGCCCGTAGATCACCTCTCCGACCGATCCCAGCGATCCCTCGACGGCTAGCAGCAGCCCGCCCGCGAACAGGCCCAGCGCCGCAAACACCGGCAGGCCGGTCAGCAGCACCAGGACCAGCGCCGCGAGGATCAGCAGGAAGGTCATCGCAGCCGGTCGAGCCCCGCCTCGTCGGCCGGCGGGTGCACCTCGTCGGTCGGCGGCCGGCCTTGTGCCATGCGGACGAGCCCGGCCAGCGCCGCCAGCAGCAGCAGGGCCCCGCCAATCGGGATCAGGAGCTGCGGCAGCCAGATCGGCACTGCCAGCGATCCTGTTGAGACGATCCCGATCATGCGCGAGAAGGCGACCATGCCCCAGCCCTCCTCGATCAGGAAGGCCCCGCAGACCGCGACCGCGAGCAGGCCGGCAGCGGCGGTGACCCGTCGTCCCCGCCGGCCGAGCCGCTCGGTGACGATGTCGACGGCGATGTGCTCACCCTTGCGCAGCGCGTCCGCGGCGGCCAGCATCACCATCGCGACCAGCAGATACCCGACCAGCTCGTCGACCCAGGGTATCGGCCGGTTGAACAGATAGCGCATCGCCACCCCGTAGCCGATCGCTGCCAGAGCGACGAGCAGCGTCAGGGCGGACAGCGCGATGCCGGCCCGCGTCAGCAGGCCGACCGCGCGGTCGAACAGGGACAGGAGGCGCATCGCCCGGAGCGCGGGCGCTCAGACCTGCCCCCGGCGCCGCCTCACAGCTTGTCCACCAGATTCAGCAGCTTCGACGCGTCGGGCGAGGAGGCCCTGAACGCCTCCATCACCGGCGGCTGCATCGCCTTCTCCCAAGTCTCCGCCTCCGCTTCGCTCTGGATGTGGAGCTGCATCTGCTTCTCGCGCAGCCCTTCGATCGCCTCTTCGGCCGTCTTCTCGGTCAGCTCGATCGACTGCTCCTCGGCCGAGCGCGCCGCCTTCAGGACCGCCTGCTGCAACTCGGGTTCCAGCTTCTCGAGCCAGCCCGGGTTGACGTAGAGGTGGAAGTAGACGGTGAAGAACGGCGTGACCGTCCCGTAGCGCTGCACCTCGTAATATTTCCGGCTGTAGGCGGCCGAGACGTCGGTCAGGCCGGCGTCGAGCACGCCCGTTTGCAGCGCCTGATAAACCTCCGAGCCCGGCATCGAGGAGGGCGCCGCACCGACCGCCGTCAGCCCCTTGTCGACCAGGGCGTTGAGGCCGCGGATCTTCAGGCCCTGAAAATCTTCCAACGCCTTGATGGGAGCCTTGTTGGAGGTGAAGATCGACTGTCGCGTGGTGTAGAGCCAGGCGATGTTGCGCACACCCTTCTCGAGCAGCTTCTGCTCCAGAAGCTTCGCCGCATCCGACCCGGGGAACGCCTTGATCCGCTTCAGATCGGTGAAGTAGTACGGGATCGTGACGACGTTCATCTCGGGGATGGTGTTTCCCCACTGGAAATTGACCGACAACGCTGCCTCGATCTGGCCGCGGGCCACCGCCGGGTGGTTCTGATCGGGCTTGTAGGCCTGCGTCGCGCCGAGGATCTGCACGTCGATCCGGTTCCCCGAGCTCTGCTCGAGCTCCTGCGCGAAACGTTCGACGAGCTGGGCGATGTGATGCGCTGGCGGAAGCTGATGACTGATCCGCATCACGACCGGGTCGGCGGCCTGGGCGGCCCCCGCCAGCAGGGCCATGGCCATTGCGGTGGCTACGAACGGCTTCATCGGTTCGGGTCTCTTTCGATGCATTGTCGTGGGTTGGGGCGTTCCCCGGGCCGGCCCGGATGGGTTCGGGATCCGGACAGCCTTTATGACACTTTCCTGCCGTTCCTGCCAGAGACTGCGGGTCGGGCCGGCGGACGGGGCGCCTGACGGTCGGTCCTCGCAGGCCGGCCCCCGAAACGACGGCGCACGGCTGGCACCGGCCTGCGTCGTGTGCAGATCTGGCCTGAAAATTGTGCAATGCAAAATTCATTTGCGCTTCGCTCTCAGCGCCGTACCATATTTGTTGTGCGACGCACTATAGTCGCCAAGAACGATAAGGCTCGCTCAGGCAGGAACGCCCGCAACAGGAGACGTTCGATGCAGTTCGTGAGCGATCCGAAGCACGACCACCCCCTGCAGCCCCCGGCAGGACCGGGTCCGGGAATCGTCCGGATCTCGGACGAGCGATACCAGAGTCTGGTGCTGATGCGGTGGCTGCGCCGCGCCATCCGGGCGCTGCTCGGCGCCGACCGTCGGGCGCCGGGCTGGCAGCGCGCCTATCCCTGATCCCTGCTCCTTATTCCGTCCCTTGATTCCCCTTGATTCGAGGAAACCCGTCATGCCCGACGATGCCTCCATCCGGTCTCTCCCCGATGTCGTGCCCGACACCTCGCCCGACGCCCTCGCCGAGCACATCGCCCGCGCGCGCCAGATGCGCGCCGAGGCGATTGTCGGCCTGCTCAAGCGCCTAATCGGGCGTCGACCGCGTCCGAACCGGTTTTCCACCCGTGCCGGCGGTCTGGCCGTCAGCCGCTGACCCGCACCTCGCCGATGCGGCATGCGGCAGGGGATCGCCACCGCCGCGCCGGGAGTAAGCTAAGGCCGTCGCCGTCCGCCAGCGCAGGATCTCGGTGGCGGCCAACAGGGCACTGCCGAACAGCAGCGGCACGAAGAAGTAGATGATCCGCAACCCGAGCAGCGCGCCGACCACGTTGCCCCCGGGCACCAGCAAGGCGATCACGTATTCGATGACGCCGAGCCCGCCGGGCACATGGCTCACCAGGGCGGCGACACTGCCGAGGACGTAGATCGAGGCCGCCTCGCCGTAATCCACGGCTTCGGCGAGGAGCTGATGCAGCACCGCGGCGACGAAGGCGAAGTTGGCCGTGCCGAGGACGATCTGGGCCGCCGCGAGCCGTGGCCTCGGCAGGCCGATCTCGTGCCCTCGCAGGCGCAGCGGACGCCGCACCCGCGCGGCCGCCAGCACATAACCCGCCGCGAGCGCGAGCAGACCGACGCCGGCAGCCCGCGCCCACGCCGGGTCGATGCCGATCATCGCCCCGGCGGGCCCGGGGCGCAGGGCCAGCACGAGGCCGCCCAGCGTGCCGAGCCCGAGGCCGACCGTGACACCGCAGAACAGAATGATCTTGCCGACTTCGACCGCGCTCAGCCCGGCCTCGGAATAGAACCGGTAGCGCAGGGTGCCGCTGCTGAGGGCAGCCACGCCGACATTGTGCCCAATCGACAAGCTGACAAAGGAGGTCAGGGCGATCTTCGGGTAGGGCAGCGTGCGGCCGAGATAATGCAGCGCCATCGCATCGAACCCGGTCAGGCATGTGTAGCTTGCCAGCGTGAACAGGGTCGCGAGCGCAAGGTTGCGAGGTGGGATCTGCCCGACCGCGGCCACGACCTCCGCCGGACTGTGGTCACCGAACGCGCGATACCCGAGCCACAGCCCGAGCGGCAGCATCACCAGTGGAATAAGCGCCGAGACTCGCCTGAGCGTCATTGCCGTCCTTTTCGGGCATGATCGTGTCCCGTCCGTCATGAAACGAAATTGCCGCCCGGACCGTTCTCAGTCGGCAGCCGACGAGCCGTTTGCCCGCAACGAACGAGAGGTAACGGGTGTGACCGAGGAGATCGCACCGGGCAGCAGGCCGGCTATCCTGCGGCCCGGCCACAATTGCTGGCGGATTCTGCCGGCGCGCCGGGCCGCCTTCCTGGTCGAGGCGTCCGCCTATTTCACCGCGCTGCGCCGCGCCCTCGAGCGGGCGCAGCGATCGGTGATCGTGGTCGGCTGGGACTTCGACCCGAAGACCTGCCTGGACCCGCGCACCGCTACCGACACCGTGCCGAACCGCTTCCAGGATCTGCTGCATGCGGTGGTCGAAGCCCGGCCGGAGCTGCACGTTCACATCCTGATCTGGGACGCCTTCACCCTGTTCCGACCGCGTCAGAAGCTGCCGACGCTGTTCGACACGCCGGTGGACGCGCATCCTCGCATCAGCCTCGTCTATGACGACACGGTGCCCACCGGCGGCTCGCATCACGCCAAGCTGGTGGTCGTCGATGACGCCATGGCCTTCGTCGGCGGCATCGACATCGCCGGCGACCGCTGGGACACCTGCGCGCACAACCGTGTCGAGCCGCTACGCCGCACTCCGGCCGGCGCGCCCTACGGCCCGGTTCACGATATGATGATGGCGGTCGACGGGCCGGCCGCCGCTGCCGTCGCGGAGCTGGCAAGGGCACGCTGGCTGCACGCGACCGGCACGACGCTGCCCGCGGCCGGCGACGGTCTGGATCCCTGGCCGTCGGAACTTGCCCCCGACCTGCGCGACGTCCCCGTCGGAATTGCACGCACCGTGCCCCGGCGAAACGCGGAGGAGCCCATCCGGGAAGTGGCCGCACTCAACGAGGACGCCCTTCTCGCCGGGCGGAACTGGATCTATATCGAGGCGCAGTATTTCGCCAGCGCGCGCATCGGCGACGTCCTGGTACGGATCCTGGAGCAGCCGGATCCGCCGGAGATCGTCGTCGTCGTGCGCTACCAGTCCCACGGGTGGGTGGAGCAGTTGGTGATGGGCGCCAATCGCGACCGGCTGCTGCGCCGGCTTCGCGCCGCCGACCGGCACGACCGCCTGCGCGTGTATCACCCGATCCTGGACGGGCCGGCCGACTCGCCGGACATCCACCTCAACGTGCATTCTAAGCTGATGCTGGTCGACGGGCGACTGGCCCGGATCGGTTCGTCGAACCTCAATAACCGCTCCCTCGGCCTCGACACCGAGTGCGACCTCGTCGTCGAGGCCACCGACCCGGCGGCGCGACGGGCCATCCAGTCCCTCCGGGACCGGCTCCTGGCCGAACATCTTGATACCGACGCGTCGAGCGTCGCCGCCGCAGTCGCCGAGTGCGGCGGCCTGATCCCGGCGATCGAGCGGCTCAACGTGAAACCGCGCGGACTGCGGCCGTTCCCGGCCGAGCGGGAGCCGGGCCCGGTAGAGCCGATCCCCGGCACCGCCCTGCTCGACCCGGAGGAGCCGATCGATCTCGACGCGCTCCGCCTCGCCATTCTGCCGGCGTGACCGGTCCGCCACAGGCCCCGGAGGCGGAGCCTCCGCCCTTCCTGCGCCTCGCCACCTACAATGTTCACGGCTGCGTCGGGGTCGACCGGTACTACGCGCCGGGTCGGGTAGCCGAAATCGTGGCGGCGCTCCGGGCGGATATCATCGCCCTGCAGGAGGTCGACGGCCGCCGTCCGCTGCACGCCGGCCTGGCCCAGTTCGAATTCTTCGAGCGGGCGACCGGACTGCACGCGGTCGCCGGCCCCAACATTCGCGGCGACCGCGGGGAGTACGGAAACCTCCTGCTGACCCGCTTCCCGATTACCCGCATTCGTCGGATCGATCTCTCCCAGCCCGGGCGCGAGCCGCGCGGCGCACTGGACGTTGATCTCGACACGCCCTACGGGCCGCTCCGGGTCGTCACGCTCCATCTGGGGCTCGCCCGCGCCGAGCGCGACATCCAGATCCGGCGCATCGCCGGCATTCTCGGCGATCCGGCGGCGACGGCCCCGCGCACGGTGCTGATGGGTGACTTCAACGAATGGTTCCGCGGCGCCGCCGCCCGTCTGGCGGCGATCACCGCGCGCTTCCCGACCGCCCACACCCCGCGCAGCTTCCCGGCACCGCTGCCTCTGCTGCCGCTGGACCGGATCTATGTCCGGCCCGCGCCGCATCGCGTACACGCGGTCGCCCCGGTGATGCCGCTGGCGCGCCGCGCCTCGGACCACCTGCCGGTCGCCCTCGACATCGCCTGGGAGCCGCCGCCGGCCCGGTAGCTCGCACCCGCGAGGTCGGGCCGCCGCCACGCGGGCGTTCGCCACAATGGGCGAGGATGGCGTGCTCCGACCCGCCGGCCGCCGGGACGGTTGCATCGGCAGGCCGACCGCGATGCGCACAGGCCCGCTGTCCTGTGATATGTCTCTCCTCGATCACCGAAAGCCAACGCCTCCCGAGGAGACGACGACGGGCCAATGAAGCGAGGACACGCGCGAACTCGTCCGCATTCAGCCATCGACCGCGCACATGCAGCCCCGAACGCCCTCCAGAGGGACACATGGACGCGCTGAACCTCGTTATCCTGGTCGGGGCGTCGCTGGTCCTCGTCAGCATCCTGACCAGCCTGATCTCGTTCCGGGTCGGCGCGCCGCTGCTGCTCGTCTTTCTCGGGGTCGGCCTCGGGGCCGGCGAGGACGGGCTCGGCATCATCTTCGACGATGCTCGGATCGCCTTCCTGATCGGTACGGTCGCGCTCACCGTCATCCTGTTCGACAGCGGCTTCAACACGCCCTTATCGAGCTTCCGCCTCGCCGCGTGGCCGGCGATCGTCCTGGCGACCGTGGGCGTCATACTGACCGCCGGCATCGTCGGGGTGATCGCGCATTACGTCCTCGGCATCGGCTGGCTGGAGGCGCTGCTGGCGGGTGCCATTCTAGGCTCGACCGATGCGGCGGCGGTGTTCTTCCTGCTGCGGGTCGGCGGCATCACCATACGCGAGCGCGTCCGCTCGACGCTCGAGGTCGAATCGGGCAGTAACGATCCGATCGCGATCTTTCTGACGATCGGGCTGGTTGAGCTGATCGCCGCCGAAGGCAGCGGCCCGCTGGACTTCGCGATCATGCTCGTGATGCAGGCGGTCATCGGCAGCCTGGCCGGCGTGATCGGCGGCCGGTTGCTGACGACGCTGCTGAACCGCCTGCCACTGGAAGCGGGGCTGCACCCGGTCCTGGCGGTCGCCTCCGCACTCGCGCTCTACGCCGCGACGGCCACCCTCGGCGGCAGCGGCTTTCTCGCCGCCTACATCGCCGGCTTGATTGCCGGCAACGCCCGGCTGCGCACGATCCAGGCCCTGCGCCGTTTCCAGCTCGGTCTGACCTGGCTTGCGCAGATCGTCATGTTCGTGATGCTGGGCCTGCTCGCGACGCCGTCCCAGTTCCCTTCGGTCCTGGTCTCCTCCCTGGTCGTCGCGGTGGTGCTGATCCTGGTGGCGCGCCCGATCGCGGTGTGGCTCTGCCTCGCGCCGTTCCGGCTCCCGCGCAACGAGATCGCCTTCATCGCCTGGGTCGGGCTGCGCGGGGCCGTGTCGATTCTGCTGGCGATCGTGCCCGCCCTCTACGGGATCGATGGCGGACAAAGCTACTTCAACTTCGCCTTTCTGGTGGTGGTGGTGTCGCTGGTGGTGCAAGGCTGGACCATCCGCCCGCTCGCCCGCTGGCTGGGCCTGATTGTGCCGCCACGCATCGGCCCGGTCGACCGGACCGAGCTCGATCTGCCGGGGTCCGGCGAGACGGAGCTCGTCGCCTACCGCATCCATCCGCAGAGTCCGGTCGTCCGTGGCCAGCGGCTGCCGCGCTGGGCACGGCCGTCGCTGATCGTCCGCGACGGCCGGCAGTACACGATCCACAATGTTCGTCAGCTTCTGCCGGGCGACATCGTCTACCTGTTCGCCTCCCCGTCCGTCATCCCGCTCTACGACCGCCTGTTTGCCGGCACCCGGGAGATCGGCGAGGACGACACGCAATTCTACGGCGATTTCGCGCTCGACCCCGCGACCACCGTGCAAGCGGTCGCGGAGATGTACGGCCTGCCGCTCAATCTCGAGCTGGCCGACCTCTCGGTCAGCGAGCTGATCGAGCGCGAGCTCGGCGGCGCCATCGGGGTCGGTGACCGGCTTCGGTTCGGCTCGATCGAACTGATCGTCCGCGAGCTGGGCGAGGATGGCAAGATCGCTTCGGTCGGCCTGGCGCTCGAACCGACCCCGGCGTCGACCCGCCGGATCCCGCTGTTCCAGACTCCCGGCGAGATCGGGGCCGGGCTGGCCCGCCTCGGCCGCCGCTCCGCCGCAATGCTGCGCCGCCTCCGCCGCCGGCTCCGGCGCCAGCCTGCGGCGAAGGGACGTACCTGATCTACTCCCAGGTCTCGAACGGCACCGGAAGGCCCGCTTCGCGCAACCCGGCGGCGCGGGCCTTCATCCACTCGGCCTGGAACACCCGGTCGTCCGTGATCCCGCGCGCGAGATGCGCCTTCCACAGCTCCGCCAGCACCTCCTGCCGAGCGATCATCGCCTCATTGTTCTTCTGGTCTTCCGGCTTCCAGGCCCCGACCTCCTTGTAGTACCGGACGGCGCCCTCATGATAGGGGGCAACCCAGGACAGCATCTGCCGGTCGAACGCCCAGCCCTCGGCGCCCGGCGAGGCGTCCTGGTACTTCGGGAACAGTTCGTACATCGCCTTGGTCATCGCATAGGCCAGGTCCGGATCCTGCGACTCGTAGGCCACCAGCAGCGGATAGGGGCCGCCGCCCGCCTCCAGCACCTTGCCGTCGCCGAGCAGGGCGCCCTTCGTGAACACCCGCTTGGCGTAATAGGGCAGGACCTCCCGCAGCCGGGCCCAGCCCTCCTCGTCGTCGTGCGGAATAGGCGGGTAGTGCAGACCGCGGGGGGAGGTGTCGAGCTTGTAGGTGCCGGCCGCGGAGGTGTTCACATAGGCGGCATCGACCTGACCGTTGATCAGACCCTCCTGGCTCGCCGCATAGCCCCCGAAATCGACCGCCTGCACGTCGTCCCAGGTCAGGTTGGCGAAGCGCAGATGCGCGAGGACGCTCATGTTGAGCGCCGGCGCCCCGGCCACCCGGGCGACCCGCTTGCCCTTCAGATCGGCGAGCGTGCGGATACCGGCGTCCTTGGCGGTGATCAGCACCGTGCCGGTATCGGCGTGGTTGAGCATCAGCACGCGGATGCGCTGCGGTCCCCAGCTGCGCTCGCCGAAATTGAACGCGCCTTCCTGGCTGTAATAGGCACCGATGCCGGAGCAGGAGAAATGGGCCTTGCCCTCGCGGAGCGGAATTTGACGGGACACGTCGTTCTTGCCCGGCAGCACGCGCAGCGTGACGCCCATTTCGTTCTTGAAGGCGGCTCCGATCGCCACCGCTTGGCTGTAGCCGTTGGAGCCGACGTCGTAGGCGGTCCAGACCAGCGGGTTCGGGAACTGCAGGTCGGCGGCATCGGCGCGCTCGGCCGGTGCGAACGCGACAGCCGCCGTAACGGCCGCGACGATCGGGAGGTTTCGTGAGACGACGTTCATGACCCGGGCGTTCCCCTCGATGTTCGAATTGGCCAGCGGATCATAGTGCCCTTCGGCCGTCGCCCGCCACCGGTTCCAAGGTCGTGTCCCGGTTAAGGTTTCCGACCTTTTCGGTCCGACGTGCAGTGCGGCCCATCGGTATGCTCGGGGGCTGAGCGGCAGCGACGCGCGTGAGCGCGATCGACGGGATAAGGGACGCCGCGCGCGGCCCGTGCCGGTAACCGGCACCACCCCACCTGCCAGCACGCCATTGCCCACGACTTCGCTCCCGAATTCCGCGGGCTCCATCGGCCGACGTGGCCTGCTCTCACCGGCCATGCCTTCAGGCGGAAACCTGTTGCTGTTCGGGCGCGGGTAGCCGCGCCCTGGTGTCGGCGAAGCGCGGCGCCACCT
>CAZVAR010000038.1:0-26096 GCA_964625225.1 uncultured Alphaproteobacteria bacterium
CCTTTAGCCACTCGGGCACCCCTCCATGCGGCTCCCGCCGGCCGTCGATAAAGCGGACGAGACTTGTAATCCCTCCGGCCCGCTTGTCAACACGAACGCTTGCCAAACTCCGACAAAAGCGCCAAAGGCACCGGACCCGTCCCCGGGCTCAACCACGGGTGGGGACCGGTGTGCCCGGCATCGTCGCTGCGAACATCGAGAGACGGATGGCTAACCGAAACCCCTCGGCGCGCGGACCGCGCGCCCGCCCGAGACGGCCCGGCCGGGACGCCGTCTGGATTTACGGCCTGCATGCCGTCGCGGCGGCCGTCGCCAACCCGGAGCGCCGGCTGCGCAGGGTGCTCGCGACGCCGGAGCTGCTGGCACGTGCCCCGGCCTGGCTCGCCGGCACGCCGGTGGTCGCGACGCCGCGGCCGGAGCTGGAGCGGCGGCTGCCGGCCGGCGCCGTCCATCAGGGGATCGCGGCGGAGGTCGAGCCGCTGCCGGAACTCGCCGTCGAGGATATCTGCCGCGGCCTCGCCGACGCGCCCCGGGCGGCCGTGGTCGTGCTGGACATGGTCAGCGATCCGCAGAATGTCGGCGCGGTCCTGCGCTCGGCAGCCGCTTTCGGCGCCGCCGCCGTCATCGTGCCGCAGCACGGCGCTCCGGACGCGACCGGTGCGCTGGCCAAGGCCGCCTCGGGGGCGTTGGAGACGGTCCCGCTGGTCCGGGCGGTGAATCTGCGCCGGGCCCTGGATACACTGAAGGAGAGCGGCCTCTGGTGCATCGGTTTCGACGGCGCGGCCGAGGCCACGCTGGGCCGGGCGCCGATCGACGCGCGGGTCGCCCTCATTTTCGGTTCGGAGGGAAGCGGGCTGCGCCGCCTCACCCGCGAAGGCTGCGATCTCCTGGTCCGCATTCCGATCACGGCCGCCGTCGAGAGCCTGAACGTATCGACCGCCGCGGCGGTGGCGCTTTACGAGTGGCGGCGGACGGCGGAGCCGGAGCCTTCGGACCGGCGTTGATGCTATAGAGTCCCACCGCGCTGCCGCGACACCGGAAGGACCGCATGAACCACGACAGCTACTCCGACGCCTATCTGCGCGAGATCCTGAAATCGGTGAAGACGATCGCCATGGTCGGCGCCAGCCCGCACTGGAACCGGCCCAGCTACTTCGTCATGAAATATCTCCAGTCGAAGGGCTATCGGGTGATTCCGGTCAATCCGGCCGCGGCCGGGCAGGAAATCCTGGGCGAACCGGTCTTCGCCACGCTCGAGGACGTACCCGGGCCGATCGATATGGTGGACGTGTTCCGCAATTCGGAAGCCGCGGGGCCGATCACCGACGAGGCGATCGCCCGCCGCGCCGACGTCGTCTGGATGCAGATCGGGGTCCGCAACGACGCGGCCGCGCAACGGGCCGAAGCGGCCGGGCTGAAGGTGGTCATGAATCGCTGCCCGAAGATCGAATATTCGCGCCTCTGCGGCGAGCTGAGCTGGAGCGGCGTCAATTCCGGAATCATCTCCAGTAAGCGCCGTCGCGCCGGCTGACGACAGGGAGCACCGCATGAGCCGCTCCAACTCCCCCTACGGCATCGAGACGCTGGCGATCCACGCGGGTGCGGGCCCCGACCCGACCACCGGCGCGCGCAGCACGCCGATCTATCAGACCACCTCCTACGTGTTCGAGAGCGCCGACCAGGCGGCCTCGCTGTTCAATTTGCAGACCTACGGCTACATCTACAGCCGGATCGGCAACCCGACCGTCTCGGTCCTCGAGGAGCGGGTCGCAGCGCTGGAGGGCGGCCGCGGCGCGATCGCCGTCGCCACCGGCCACGCCGCACAGATGCTGGCGATGTTCAGCCTGATGTCGGCGGGCGACCATTTCGTCGCGGCCAATCGGCTTTACGGCGGCTCGATCACCCAGTTCGGCCGTACCTTCCGGAAGTTCGGTTGGGACTGCACCCTGGTCGACGTCGACGAGCCGGAGAATGTCCGGCGCGCCTTGAAGCCGAACAGCAAGGCTGTGTTCGTTGAGAGCCTCGCCAATCCGGGCGGCAGCGTGACCGACCTCGAGGCGCTCGCCGCCATCGCGCACGAGGCCGGCGTGCCGCTGATCGTCGACAATACGATGGCCTCCCCGGCCCTGTGCCGGCCCTTCGACTGGGGTGCCGATATCGTCGTCCACTCGACGACGAAATATCTCTCGGGCCACGGTCACGCCATGGGCGGCGTGGTCGTGGATTCGGGCCGGTTCGTCTGGACCGACAGGTTCCCGAGCCTCAGCCAGCCGGAGCCGGCCTATCACGGCCTGCGCTTCTACGAGACGTTCGGCGATCTCGCGCTGACCGTTCACGGCCATGCCGTCGGCCTGCGCGACCTGGGCGCCGCGATGGCGCCGATGAACGCCTTCCTGACCATCACCGGCATCGAGACGCTGCCGTTGCGGATGGAGCGCCATGTCAGGAACGCCCAGGCGGTCGCCGAATTCCTGGAAGGGCACCCGCAGGTGTCCTGGGTCTCCTACGCCGGCCTCGCGTCGAGCCGGTATCATGAGCTGGCGCGGAAATACCTGCCCGCCGGGCCGGGCGCGGTCTTCACCTTCGGCGTCAAGGGCGGCTACGAGGCGGGGATGAAGGTGGTGGAGAGCTGCGAGCTGTTCTCGCACCTCGCCAATATCGGCGACACGCGCAGCCTGATCCTGCATCCAGCCTCCACCACGCACCGCCAGCTCGACGAGGAGCAGGCGATTGCCGCCGGGGCGGGGCCGGACGTGATCCGCCTCTCGGTCGGGCTGGAGACGGTCGAGGACATCATCCGCGACCTCGATCAGGCGCTCGCCGCTGCGGCGCGCTGAACCGCGACGCTATTCGGCCGGACCGGCAACCGCCGGCGCCGCGGCGACCGGCCGCGACGTGGCATCCCCGGCGCGCCGCGGCAGCATCGCCACCGTGACGACGACCCCGGCCGAGAAGGCGGCGAGGATCGCGAACAGCCAGAAGAAATCCCCGGTCCGGTCGTAGACGAGCCCGATCATCGGCACCGCCACGGCGCTGACGGTCAGCGACAGGGCGAAGCGGAAGCCGAAGGCCGTCGAAAGCCAGCGCGGCGGCACATAATGGGCGAAGAGCGTGTCCGCGACCGGCTGGATGCCGACCGGAATGGCGAGTGCGAGAACGATCAGCACCATCAACGGCGCATCCCAGACCACGGCAGCGGCGAGGAAGAGCGGCACCAGACTGCCGTAGAGGACGAAATAGATCAGCTTCAGCGGGAAGCGATCGGCAAGCATGCCGCCCGCGAGCTGCGCCGCACCGCCGATCAGCAGGATCGCGGTCGCCGCGGTCCCGAGCGCCAGGGCATCACCCTGCAGGGCCGTGACGCGATGGTCGAGGATCTTGGGCAGGCCGACGGTCATCGACTGGAAGACCATGCCCGAGAGCACCGTCATCACGCCGATGAGCGCCATCACCTGCACGAACTCGCGCATCCCGGATTGCGGCCGCTCCTTGGGCCGGGCCGAATCCGCGATCTCGATGCCGTTGCGGAACAGCACCGCGAAGACGATGCCGACCGCGACCGAGAAGAGACCGGGAACGATGAACGCGGCCCGCCAGCTCCACCAGGCCGCGAGGATGGCGGCGACGAAATTGGCGACGGCCATGCCGCCGCTGCCGAACACGCCGTTGATGCCGAGATGGCGGCCGCGCCGCTCGCCGGCGGTCTGGATGACCATGGCGATGCCGACCGGGTGATAGATCGACGCGAACAGCCCGATCAGTCCGAGCCCGAGCGCGAGCATCAGCGGTGAGCCGGCGAGTCCGGTCAGCACGGATGCGATGCCGATGCCGACGAAGAACACGGTCATCATGCCGCTGCCGCTCCAGCGGTCGGCGAGCCAGCCGGCCAGCGGAGCGCCGAGCCCGAACATCAGCCAGCCCCCCACCGACAGCGACAGGGCCGCACCGTAGGTCAGCCCCATCTCCCCCTGGAACGCCGCGATGACGGCGACGAAGGGAAAGATCGCCATGAACATATGGTCGAGAGCATGGGCAAGGCAGAGGAATGGCAGCGGCTTCAGCGCGCGGCGCGCAGGCATGGCATCCATCCGATTCTCGGCGCGGCCGGTCCGCCGCGGACAGTCGGAGACGACCTTATACCGGCCGCCCCGGCGCGGCAAACTCGGCGATCACGCCGGTTCTTCCGTCTCGGTCGCGATCCAGGCCAGGAAATCCGGATTGCCCGCCAGAATCGGAAGTGCGACGACGCACGGGCAGCTATAGTCGTGCAGTTCCTTCACCCGGGCGATGACCGCATCGACGCGGTCGCTCCGGGTCTTGGCGATCAGGCTGGCCTCGGCGCCCTCCTGCACCTCCCCTTCCCACCAATAGACCGAGGTCACGCCCTCGATCACGTTGGCGCAGGCGACCAGCCGCTCCGCAACGAGCGTTCGTGCCAGCCGCTTCGCCTCCGCTGCCGAACCGGCCGTGATGTAGACGAGCCGATGCTCCATGCTCCGCTCCTTCGCTTGCGAGGACATCAGAGGAACGCCGCAGCGAGATGCTTGACGCCGATGATCAGCAGCAAGAGCAGGACGCAGCGCTGGAACAGCGCGATGCTGATCCGGCGTCGGATCCAGCCGCCGGCCGCCAGCCCGGCCAGCGCGGGTACGACCGCCAGGAGCGAGACCAGCGCCTCCTCCCGGCCGAGCAGGCCCACGCCCGACAGGCCGAGGCCGAAGGCGCTCGACCCGGCGAGCATCGCCATCCCCATCGCCCCGATAAACGCCTCGCGCCCGATCCCGAGGGCCAGGAAATAGACGGCGAGCGGCGGGCTGAAGATGCTGGTCACCCCGCCGATCATGCCCGTGACGGCCCCGGCGACCGGACTCAGCCAGCGCTCGGCCGCGGCGGGCACCGCCGGCTTCCAGCGCAACAGAGTGAGGGCCACGAACAGCGTCACGACGAACCCGAGCACCCCCTCCAGCACGCGCGGGTCGGCCACCGCGATCAGCGCCACGCCGGCCCAGGCGCCGAGCACGACCGTGACCATGACGGTCCAGAAGCGCCTCGCCGCGGCGCGGGCCGTTCCGGCCTCGACGACCTGCCAGATATTCGACAGTACCAGCGACGCCGCCATCAGCGGCAGCGCCACCGTGAGATCGACGACGAGCGCCAGAACGGGTACGGCCACCAGCGGCAGCCCCATCCCCGTCACCCCCTTGACGAGGCCGCCGGCGAACAGAGCGAACGTGCAGACAGCCAGGACGAGCGGTTCGGGATCGGGCATCGTTTCCGCACATCCCGGACCGAGCTGACCGGGACGACCACGACAATCATCGGGATCGGGGGAAGATGGTCGGAGCGGCGGGATTTGAACCCACGACCCCCAGACCCCCAGTCTGGTGCGCTACCAGGCTGCGCTACGCTCCGATCGCGCGGGAGCCGCTGTCGCCCCCGCAACCGGCCGGCACATTACAGATCGGCCGGGGCCGGTGCAACGGCGTCGGCTTCCGAAATTCAAGTGCGGGTGCGGTCCAGCAGGCTGCGGAGCTCCCGCAGTTCGTCCAGGATCTCGTTCAGCTCGCGACGCAGGTCCGGGCCGAAGGGGCGTGCGTGTCCGTTTCCCGACTGCCCCACGGCTCCCTCGGCATCGGTCGCGGCCTCCCCGGCGCTGCGTGCGCCCGATTCCCGCACCAGCCGCTGCGCGCCCTTGATCGTGTAACCTTCCTCGTAGAGGAGCCGGCGGATGCGCCGGAGCAGCTCGACATCCTCGGGGCGGTAATATCGGCGCCCGCCACCGCGCTTCAACGGCTTGATGCTCGGGAACTTGACCTCCCAGAAGCGCAGCACGTGCGTCGGAACGTCGAGCTCCGCCGCCACCTCGCTGATGGTCCGGAATGCGGCCGCCGACTTGCCGGTCCGCCGGGTCGGTACGGATTGCTGCTCTTCGCCGCTCATGTCTCGCGGTCGGGCTCAGCCTGTGCCCGGTTGATCCTGTTCTTCAAGACGTGGGAGGGCCGGAACACCAAGACCCGTCGCGGCAGGATCGGGACCTCCTGGCCGGTCTTCGGGTTCCGCCCGATCCGCTGCCCCTTCTGCCGGATCGCGAAGCTGCCGAACGACGACACCTTCACCTGCTCACCGCGCGCCAGCGCGTCACCGATCTCTCCAAGCACCGCCTCGACCAGCGCAGCCGATTCGTTGCGCGACAGCCCAACCTCCTGATAGACGGCCTCGCTCAGGTCGGCCCGCGTCACGGTCTTTCCGGCCATGGCAACCCTCGCTTTCGGTTGAACGCAACGCTAGCGCCGCGGGTTCCTCCGGTCAATCCGCCGGTCCCGCGGCCGGGGAACGGCGCCCCTCACCAGCGGATGAGGCTGGCGCCCCAGGTCAAGCCGCCGCCCATCGCCTCCAGCAGGAGGAGGTCGCCGCGACGGATGCGGCCCTCCGCGACCGCCTCGGCCAGCGCGAGCGGCACCGAGGCCGCCGAAGTGTTGGCGTGCCTCGCGATCGTCGAGATGACCCGCTCGATCGGCAGGCCGAGCTTGCGGGCGGTGCTGTCCAGGATGCGCTGATTGGCCTGGTGCGGCACCAGCCAGTCGATGTCGTCCGGCTCGAGGCCGTTCGCGATCAACGCCTCGTTCACAACGGCCGCGAGATTGACGACGGCATGGCGGAACACCTCCTTGCCCACCATCCGCAGATGCCCGACCGTCCGCGTCGACGACGGCCCCCCGTCGACGTAGAGCAGGTCGCAGTGCCGCCCGTCGGAATGGAGGTGCGTGGACAGAATGCCGCGGTCCTGGGCGGTCCCGGGCTCCTCCGCGGCGCGCAGGACGACGGCGCCGGCGCCGTCGCCGAACAGCACGCAGGTGGAGCGGTCTGTCCAGTCGAGGATGCGCGAGAAGGTCTCGGCCCCGATCACCAGCGCGGTCCCAGCCTGGCCCAGGCGGACGAAATTGTCCGCCACCGCCAGCGCGTAGATGAAGCCCGAACACACCGCCTGCACGTCGAAGGCCGCCCCGTGGGGAACGCCGAGCCGGGCCTGCACCCGCGTTGCCGTCGCCGGGAAGGTCTGGTCCGGCGTCGCCGTCGCCAGGACGATCAGGTCCACCTCGTCGGGCGCCACGCCGGCCGACTTCAGCGCGGCCTCGCTGGCGTGCAGCGCCAGGTCGGAGGTGTTCTCGCCCTCCGCGGCGATATGGCGCTGCCGGATGCCGGTCCGCGCCACGATCCACTCGTCGGAAGTGTCGAGCCGCTGCGACAACTCGTCATTGGTCAGGATCCGCTCCGGCAGATAGGCACCGCAGCCGATCACGTGCGATCTGATCATTATCCCGTCGCCGCTTCCGCCGCGGGGCCGGAGTCGTCGCTCATGCGCTCGAGCTCCGCCCGGACGTCTTCGAGAAATCCATGCTTGACCATGTCGACGGCAACGCTGATCGCGTTGCCGAACGCGAAGGCGTCGGACCCGCCGTGCCCCTTCACCGTGACGCCATTGAGGCCGAGAAACACCGCACCATTGTAGCGCCGTGGGTCCAGGCGCTCACGCAGCTTTCCGAGCGTCCTGCGCGCCAACAGATAGCCGAGGCTCGCCGTCCAGGAGCTCCGGAACGCCTGCCGCAGGAACTCCGCATAGAGGTGCGCCGTTCCCTCCGCCGTCTTCAACGCGACATTGCCGGTGAAGCCGTCGGTCACCACCACGTCGACCGTGCCGGCGGCGATGTCGTTGCCTTCGATGAACCCCTCGAAGCGGAGCGGCAGCTCCGTCTGTCGCAATATGGCCGCGGCGGCCCGCACCGCGTCGTGCCCCTTCAGTTCCTCCGCGCCGACATTGAGCAGCCCGACGGTGGGCCGCTCGATGCCCAGCACGGCACGCGCGAAGATGGCGCCCATCACCGCGAACTGCACCAGATTGTGGGCATCGCACTCGACGTTGGCGCCGAGGTCGAGCATGGTGCTCTCGCCCCGCAGGGTGGGGAAGAAACCGGCGATGGCCGGACGGTCGACGCCGCGCGGCATGCGCAGCACGAATTTGGCGAGCGCCATCAGCGCACCGGTGTTGCCGGCCGAGACCACCGCGCTCGCCTCGCCGGCGCGCACGGCCTCGATCGCCATCCCCATGCTGGAGGCGCGCCCGGTCCGGAGCGCCGCCGACGGCTTGGCGTCCGCCGTGATCCGATCCGTCGTGTGCCGGATCTCGCAGACCTCGCGCAGGCGCGGGAGCGATGCAAGCAGCGGGCGGATCTGCTCCGCGTCGCCGCAGAGGAGAAAGCGCGCGTCGGGAAAGCGCTCGCGCGCAATGTCAGCGCCCCGGACCACGATGTCCGGGGCGTTGTCGCCGCCCATGGCGTCGAGTGCGATTGTCAACGGGCCGCCCACGCGGCTAGGCCTCCCTATCGGGCCACGCCGCTCAGGCGCCGGCGTTCTCGACCACCTCGCGGCCCCGGTAATGCCCGCAGGACGGGCACACATGGTGCGGCATTGTCCGCTCGCCGCAGTTCGGGCATTCGACATGCATCGTCGGCTTGAGCCGATGATGCGAACGGCGCATGTCGCGGCGCGACTTGCTGACCTTCTTCTTGGGCACGGCCATGACGGGAAGTCCTCTCCGGATCCGGCGAAACGCGCGAGTGTCTACACGAATTGACTAGGGGGGGCAACCTACTCCCCCCGACCCCGACGCTGCGCCAGGATCGCGAAGGGGCTGGGCGGCGGGGCCGCATCGATGGTCCCCTCCGCGTCCAGCGCCTCGATGCTGGCGTCCGGTGCACGCGGATAGGGGTCGAGCGCGACCGCGAACTGTTGCACGACGGCCTCGCCAATATCGATGGCGCCGCCATGGATCGGCTCGGGCGGATCCTCCGCCTCCGGGACGATCTCGATCTCTCCCGGTGCCTCGCGCCCGGTCTCGGCGTCGAGCACCTCCGGGTCGGTGGTGAACCGCATTTCGAAGGCTTCGTCCAGATGGGCGGCAACCGGGTCGAGTGTCACCACGCAGGCCTGCGTGACGTCGGCGACGAAACGGCCGGTCACGCGCAGCGTGCCGCTGCTGTCTTCGGGATACACCTCGACCGTCGCCGTCAGCCGGTCCAGCGACAGCAGATCGAATCGCCGGACCAGCGCCGCCCGCTCCGCCTCCTCGGCGGCGATCTCGCAGACCAGGGCCTGGCCCTCGATCTGGGACAACCGGACGAGCCGGGAAAATTCCGGCGCAGGCACTCGGGGCTGCGACCGGTCCTGCCGGGTCGCCGGCCGCGCCCTCCCTTGGGCGGCTCTCGCCATGGTCACCCCTCCGTCACGACCGGCGGCGGGCCGAAAGCGGCACGCCCTTCGATCAGTTCCGACAAATCCTGGCGACGGAGATTGTCGTCCTCACGCCGCATATAGGCCGCCATCGCAGCCAGCATGTCTTGCGTCGGCGTCGCCGTCCCGTACAGGTTCCGGCGCAGCGCCTCCGTCAGCACCCCGTCCCCCGGGGCCTCCAGGCCCCGATCGTAGGCGGCGATGCGCCCGTACAGCGCCTCCGCCATGCGCTTGACCTTGCCGCCGACGGACAGATCGCCGACACCCATCTCGCGCAGGCTCTCGTCCATGTCGGCAAACATCGTATCGAACAGGGCCTGCGCCACGGCCTCGGCTTCGGGCCGACCGCCTGCGTCCCGCCGCAGGCGCCGCAGCAGCAGGAAGACATGGATGCCGACCATTTCGAACCGGCCGTCGAGCGTATCCGGGACGCCGTACGCGACATAGAAGAGTGGCTGCCGCGCCTGCTCGACCGCCGTCATATACAGGTTCCGGCCCGCGTCCTCACGCCGCCGATTGCGCCGAAACATCCACATGACCCTGCCATTCTCTCCTGCGGCGCCCTGCCGCCGTTGACAATGCCACGGGCTCGGTGGGATGTTCCGCTCCCAAATATTTAGTCGCGCGCCCGGGGCGCGCAACCGCGTCGCCGTCTGCGGACGGCGGATTGGAGCAACGATCCACACGATGCGCAGAGCGAAAGGCATCTTCGGTCTGGCGGTTGCCGTGGCGGCCGCCGGCCTGGTCGGAGCCTGCAGCGGGACCGTCAACAATCACGGACACGTTATGCGCGAGAGTGCGCTGGAGACGCTGCAGCCGGGGATCTCGACGCGCCAAACCGTTACCCAGGCCTTGGGCTCGCCGTCGAGCGTCGCCGCGTTCGACGATCGGACCTGGTACTATATCGGCCAAAAGGTCGAGAACCTCGCCTTCTTCAAGCCCCAGACCAAGGAGCGGCAGGTTCTGGTCCTGCGCTTCGATCAGTACGGCGTGCTGGACTCGATGGAGATGCTCTCGGCCGAGGACGGACGCCAGATCGCCTTCGTGGACCGCGAAACCCCGACTGCGGGCCACGAATTGACCTTCATGGAGCAGCTTCTGGGCAATGTCGGCCGTTTCAGCGCCCCGGCCGGGGGCATTGGCGGCAGCCGAGGCCCGGGCGGCGTCTGACCCCCCGCAAGTCTACATCGCGGTCGTACGGAAAACGGCCCCGGCGGGTACCCGCCGGGGCCGTTTCGTCGGAGGCCCGGCGCGCGTCAGTGCGCCAGGATGGCGAGCAGCAGCAGCGCCACGATGTTGGTAATCTTGATCATCGGGTTGACCGCCGGGCCGGCCGTATCCTTGTACGGATCGCCGACCGTATCGCCGGTCACCGCGGCCTTGTGCGCCTCCGAGCCCTTGCCGCCGTGATGGCCGTCCTCGATGTATTTCTTGGCGTTGTCCCAGGCACCGCCGCCGGCCGTCATCGAGATGGCGACGAACAGCCCGGTCACGATCACGCCCAGAAGCATCGCGCCGAGCGCGGAGAAGGCCGCCGACTTATCGGCGATCAGCAGGACCACCACGAAGACGACGATCGGCGCGAGCACCGGCAGCAGCGACGGCACGATCATCTCCTTGATCGCGGCCCGGGTCAGCAGATCGACGGCACGGCTGTAGTCCGGCTTCGCCCGCCCCTCCATGATGCCGGCGATCTCCTTGAACTGCCGGCGCACCTCGACCACGACCGATCCGGCCGCGCGGCCGACCGCCGTCATGCTGAGCGCACCGAACAGATAGGGTAGCAGCCCGCCCAGGAAGAGGCCGACCACGACATACGGATTGGCCAGCGAGAAGTTCAGCTCGACGCCCTGGAAGTAGGGATACTCCGCCGGGTTGGCGATGAAGTAGTCGAGATCGGAGGTATAGGCCGCGAACAGCACCAGTGCGCCCAGGCCGGCCGAGCCGATCGCATAGCCCTTGGTAACGGCCTTGGTGGTGTTGCCGACCGCGTCCAACGCGTCGGTCGTCTCCCGGACCTCCGGCTCGAGTTCCGCCATCTCGGCGATGCCGCCGGCATTGTCGGTGACCGGGCCGTAGGCGTCGAGCGCGACCACCATGCCGGCCAGCGCCAGCATGCTGGTGACGGCGACCGCGATCCCGAACAGTCCCGCCAGCCCGTAGGCGACGACGATCGCGGCGCAGATGATGACCGCCGGAATGGCCGTCGCCTCCATCGAGATGGCGAGCCCCTGGATCACGTTGGTACCGTGCCCGGTCGTCGAAGCCTGAGCGACGCTGCGCACCGGCCTGTAGTCGGTGCCGGTATAATACTCGGTCACCCATACGATCAGGCCGGTGACGACGAGGCCGGTGACGGCGCACAGGAACAGCGCGAAGCCGCTGAACTCGACCGGGCCGGCCCTGAGCGGCGTGATGAAGCCGACCACCCACAGGGTGACGAGCGCGATCCCGACCAGCGAAAACAGCGCCGAGGCGATGAACCCTTTGTAGAGGGCGCCCATGATGTTGCGGCCGGCGCCCAGCTTGACGAAGAAGGTACCGGCAACCGAGGCCAGGATGCAGACGGCACCGATAGCCAGCGGATAGGCCATCATCCAGGGCATCATCTCGGTGTTCAGGAAGAACAGCGAGGCGAGCACCATCGTCGCGACGACGGTGACGCAATAGGTCTCGAACAGGTCGGCCGCCATCCCTGCGCAGTCGCCGACATTGTCGCCGACATTGTCCGCAATCACGGCCGGGTTGCGCGGATCGTCTTCCGGGATTCCAGCCTCGACCTTGCCGACGAGGTCGGCGCCCACGTCGGCCCCCTTGGTGAAGATGCCGCCGCCGAGACGCGCGAAGATCGAAATCAGGGAGGCGCCGAAACCAAGCGCCACCAGACCGTCGATCAGCGGCCGGCCCGTCACGCCCGCCGCGAGCAGCGCGAAATAGTATCCCGCCACCGCCAGCAGGGCGAGGCCGGCCACCAGCATGCCCGTCACGGCACCGGACTGGAAGGCGATCGAAAGGGCGTGCGCCAGGCCGCGCCGCGCACCCTCCGCGGTCCGCACATTCGCCCGCACCGAGACCAGCATGCCGATATATCCGGCCGCCCCCGACAGCACCGCGCCGACGAGGAATCCGATCGCCACGACGAAGTCGAGCAGCAATCCGAGGATCACGAAGATCACGATGCCGACGATGCCGATCGTCGTGTACTGCCGGTTCAGATAGGCACCGGCCCCCTCCTGCACGGCCGCAGCGATCTGCTGCATCCGCTCATTGCCGGCGTCGGCCGCCAGGATGGCGCGACTCGTGTAGACCCCGTACCCGATGGCCACGAGGCCACAAAGGATGACGAACAAATAGACCGCTGTCATGGGGATGGGCCCCTGTTCTTTGACGTGGGAGGCAGGCCTGCCGGCGCAGCACGAAGGGCCGCCGATCCGGCCGGCGGAAGGTCGGGCGGAAAATGCCAGAACAAAGTACCCAGCGCAACGCTTCGTCTCGGCCGGTCCGGCAACTCCCCCAGACGCGACGCGAACGCGCGCCGCCGTTCCGCCCCGCGGACCGCGCGCCCGGGGTTCAGCGGATGATCCGCTCCTGGATGTGCGGGAACAGGATGCCGGCGACCGTACCCGCCCCGAGCATTCGATCCGCGCGCTCCTGCAGCCGGCGCTTGGCGACGGCAAGGTCGAGCGCCGCGCCGCCGGGCCAGTCGAGGGTGACGAGATGCGACAGCTCGGTCACGAAGGCGCTCCGCAGCCGGACCATGCTCGGCCGCAACGCGTCGAAGCTCCGGCCCGGGCCGAGCTCGAGTTCGATCCCGAAGACGATCTGCCCGCGCAAGCTGCCGTCCTTGAGAATGGGCAGCGCGATCGGATCGATCGGGATGAACATGCCGGGCACGCCCGCCGGTGTCGGCACGTCCGGCTCGTCCTCGGTCACCAGATACGCGTACGCCGCCCCGCCTCCGCCGGCGAGGAGCAGCAATACAGCCAGGAGAACGGCGATCTTCTTGCCCATGCCCGCGGCTTCTAGCGGGCCGGCCTCAATCGCGGGTTAACGGCCCGCGCTCGGATCGGCGATGCTCGAATCCCGCACGGTCGATCCGCAGTACGGTCCCGTCCGGGGCGAGCACCCGCACGCCGGCCCCTGGCTCCATCCGCCCGATCCTGGTCAACGGTAGGCCGATATCGCGGCCGATGCGCTGCACCGCCGCGGCGGCATCCGGCGGCACCGTAAAGACCAGCTCGTAATCGTCACCGCCGGTGATCGCCTCGACCAGCAGCCCCGGATCGTCGGCGACCAGGGCGCGCCCGCCGGGCGACAGCGGCACCCGGGCCGCTTCGATCGTGGCGCCCAGCCGCGATGCCTCGCAGATGTGGCCGAGATCGGCCACCAACCCGTCGGAAATGTCGGCCGCCGCATGCGCGATCGGCCCGCCGTCACCGCCCGCTAGCGCCTGGCCGAGCGTCAGCCGCGGCTCCGGCCGCCGAAACGCCGCCGCCAGCGACTGCCGCAGGCCCGGATCGAGCTGCCCGAGGGGCCGTCCCTGAACCGCCCACAGGCCGAAGATCCCGTCGCCGATCGTGCCGGACACGTAGACCAGATCCCCCGCTCGCGCTGCGCCGCGCGTCAGTGCCCGCCCCGCCGCCACGGACCCGATCGCCGTCAGCGTCAGCGTGAACGGCCCCGTCATACTCACCGTATCGCCGCCGAGCAGGCCGATCCCGTAGCGGGCCTGATCCCCGGCGAGCGCGGCGGCGAATTCACTCAGCCAGGCCTCGTCGATCTCCGGGGTGAGCGCCAGGTTGAGCAGATAGCCCTCGGGTCGCGCCCCCATCGCGGCGAGATCCGAGAGGTTCACGCGCAACAGGCGGCGCGCCACGTCACCCGCCGGATCCGCGGCCGGGAAGTGAACCCCGGCGACGATGGTGTCGGTCGTCAGGACGAGCTGCCGCCCGGGCGGCAGCGTCAGCACCGCCGCGTCGTCGGTCAGCCCCAACGCGGCCGCGTTGCCGGCCGTCAGCGGCGCGAAATGGCGCCGGATCAGCTCGAACTCACCGAGGTGCGGCTTTTCGCTCACCGGCCGGCCCCATCTCCTCCGCGCGCACGACCCGCGCGATCCGGTCGAGGATCGCGTTGGTGAGGGTCGCTTCCCGCTCGGAGAAGAAATCCGCGGTGATATCGACATATTCCTTGATGACCACCCGCGGCGGCACATCGCTCCGGCCGACCAGTTCGAACGCGCCCGCACGCAGGATCGCGCGCAGCACCACTTCGAGCCGCTGCGGGTCGCGGCCGGCCGTCATGGCCGAGCCGATCAACTCGTCGAGCTGTTCCTTTCGCCCGGCCACCCCCCGCACCACGGCCACGAAGAACTCCGTGTCCGCCGCGAGCAGCAGGCCGTCATGCTCCCGTCCCAGCCGGTGCTGCAGAAATTGCCGGATGACGGTCTCGACAGGGTCGTCGTTCAGGTCGATCTGATAGAGAGCCTGGACCGCCGCCAGCCGTGCCAGGCGGCGGCGCGGCGGCCGGCCGCGCCCGGCGGCGGCTCTCGAAGGGTCAGCCATCGGCACCGCCCGCCTCGCCCTCGAACCGACGCTTGAGCGCGAGCGTCGCGAGACACGCGCGGGCTGCCTCGCCTCCCTTGTTCTTGCGGTCCACAGCGGCACGCACCCGCGCCTGCTCGGCATTCTCGCAGGTCAGCACGCCGAAGCCGAGCGCCAGCCGATGCCGGATCGCCAGATCCTGGAGGCCGCGAGCCGTCTCCGCACAGATCAGGTCGTAATGGCTGGTCTCGCCCCGGATCACGCAGCCCAGGCCGATATAGCCGTCGAACCGCGGCCGCCCGCCCGGTGTCGCACCGGCGGCGAGCGCAATCGCGATCGCGACGGGGATCTCGAACGCGCCGGCCACGTCGAATCGCTCCCAGGTCGCGCCTGCCCGCTCCAGTTCGGCAACTGTGCCGCACACGAGCTGTTCCGTGATGTCGCGGTAATAGGGCGCCACCACGAGCATGATGTGGGGCGCCGGTTCGATGGCCATGGTTCGAGGCTGCCGTTCAGTCGTTACCGATCGCGCGCTGTTCGACCACGCTCAGGCCGTAGCCGTCGAGGCCGACGATTGTCCGCTTGGTGTTGGAGAGAAGGATCATGTCGCGCACGCCGAGATCGAGCAGGATCTGCGCGCCGACCCCGTAGTCCCGCAGCTCCGGCGGCGTGTCCGCCTCGCCCTCCCGGCCGCGAACGGCCAACCGATCGGACAGAGAGGTCGACCGCGGCTCGCGGATCAGGACCACGACGCCGCGCTCGGCCTTGCCGATCGCCCGCATCGCCCGGTGCAGTTCGTCACCGCGGTCGTGCCGACGGTCGCCGAGCACGTCCTCGAGCAGATCGACGGAATGCATCCGGACCAGCACCGGCCCGGGCGCCGTCAGGTCGCCCTTCACCAGCGCCACATGCTCGGCATATTCGACCTTGTTGCGGTAGACGATCATCCGGAAGCGGCCGCCATAGAGGCTGTCCAGCTCCGTCTCGACGATCCGCTCGACCACACGGTCGTAGCGCCGCCGATAGGCGATCAGGTCGGCGATCGCGCCGATCTTGAGGCCGTGCAACTGCGCGAACTTCACCAGCTCCGGCAGCCGGGCCATGGTCCCGTCCTCGGCCATGATCTCGCATATCACGCCGGCCGGGATCAGGCCCGCGAGCCGCGCGAGGTCGACCGCCGCCTCGGTGTGGCCGGCCCGGACCAGCACTCCGCCGTCGCGCGCGACCAGCGGGAACACGTGCCCCGGTGTGACGATATCCTCCGGCCCCTTTCCGGCGTCGATCGCCACGGCAATGGTCCGGGCACGGTCGGGGGCGGAGATCCCTGTCGTCACGCCCTCGCGGGCCTCGATCGAGACGGTGAAGGCGGTCGACTGGCGATGCCGGTTGTCGCGCGGCATCAGCGGCAGCCCGAGCCGGCGCACGCGCTCACCGGTCATGGCGAGACAGATCAGCCCGCGGCCGTACTTGGCCATGAAGTTGATCGCTTCCGGGGTCGCCATCTGCGCCGGAATGACCAGATCGCCCTCATTCTCGCGGTCCTCATCGTCCACGAGGATGAACATGCGCCCGTTCCGGGCCTCCTCGATGATCTCCTCGACCGGCGAAATGAAGGCGAGGTCGTCGGGCGAACGGGCCAGCAACCGCGGCGACACCCGGGCCAGATTGTCCATGTCTCTGCTCACGGCCGCTGTCTCGTCTCGATCAGGCGGGCAAGGTAGCGCGCCAGCATGTCGATTTCCATGTTGACCCGGTCGCCGACCTGCCGGACGGCGAAACCGGTCCGCTCCCGTGTATGCGGAATGATATTGATACCGAAGCGGTCCGGCTCAACCTCGTTGACGGTCAACGACACGCCGTCCAGGCACACCGATCCTTTCGGCGCCACGAACGGCATCAGCGCAGGCGGCGGGACGACGGTGAAGCGGATGCTGTCGCCGTCCGGCCGACGGTCGGCGATCCGCGCGACGCCGTCGATATGGCCGGTGACGATGTGTCCGCCCAGTTCGTCGCCGATCCGCAGTGCCCGTTCCAGATTGACCGGCGTGCCGACCGTCCACTCGCCGAGGGTGGTGCGCGCCAGCGTCTCGGCCGAGGCCTGCACGGCGAACCACCCTGGCCCCGTATCGACGACCGTCAGACACGGCCCGGAGCAGGCGATCGACGCGCCCAACGGTATGGTCGCCGTGTCGAACGCGGTCTCGATCTCGAAGCGGGTATCGCCGCCCGGCCGGATTGCCCGGACGCGGCCGACATCGGTGATGATGCCCGTAAACATGGCCGAACCCTAATCCTGCCGTGCGTAGGTTTCCAGCAGATCGCAACCGATCTCGGCGGTCGCAATGCGCTTCCAGCGGCGCGCGTCGAGAAGACGGCCGAGGCCGAGGTCGGATACGGCCGGCAGGCCGGCGGCCCCCAGCAGCATCGGGGCCCGGAACCAGAGTAGACGATCCACCAGCCCGGCCCGCAGCAGGCTCGCCGCGACGACTCCGCCGCCCTCGGCCAGCACGCGGGTCACCCCCCGCGCGCCGAGCGCCTGCAGCGCGGCGCCGATCTCGGGCCGACCGTCGGCGCCGGTCTCGACCGGGATCGGCACCACCCCGGCCGCGGCCAGCGCGCTCGCCCGCGCCGGGTCGGCATCGGCCCGGCAGATCGCCCAGACCGGCACGGTGCGAGCGCTGCCGGCCAGCCGGCCGCCGGGCGACAGCGCGAGACCGCCGTCGAGGACGACCCGCACCGGCGAGCGCCCCTCCAGGCCCGGGATCCGACAGGTGAGCATCGGGTCGTCGCGCTGCGCCGTGCCGCTGCCGACCAGGATCGCGTCGTACTCCGCCCGCAGGAGATGGGCACGGCGGCGCGCCGTCTTGCCCGTGATCCACTGGCTCTCGCCGGTCGCGGTGGCAATCCGGCCGTCGAGGGTCGTCGCGAGCTTGAGCGCCACGAGCGGGCGCCCGCTGCGGACACGGAGGAGAAAGCCGGCATTGAGTTCGGCCGCCTCGTCCGCGCACAGCCCGACCTCGACGGTGACGCCGGCCGCCCGCAGCCGGGCAATGCCGGCGCCGGCCACGCGCGGATCGGGATCCTCCAGCGCGATCACGGCACGGCGGATGCCGGCGGCGAGCAGCGCCTCGGTGCAGGGCGGCGTCTTGCCCCAATGATTGCAGGGCTCGAGCGACACGTAGGCGGTAGCGCCGGCAGCCGCCGGACCGGCCCGGCGCAGCGCCTCGGTCTCGCCGTGCGGACGTCCGCCCGGCCGGGTCCAGCCGCGCCCGACGACATGGTCGCCGCGCACGATGACGCAGCCGACCGACGGGTTCGGCCAAACGCTTCCGAGACCGCGGCGCGCCAGCGCCAGGGCGCTCGTCATGTGCCGCCGGTCGGCGGCATCACTCGGAGGGAGCACTGATCGAACCGATGAAATCCTCGAAGTCCTTGGCTTCCCGGAAATTGCGGTAGACCGAGGCGAAGCGGACATAGGCGACCGAATCGAGCGTGGCCAGAGCCTGCATCACCATTTCGCCGATCTTCTGGCTCGGGATTTCGGTCTCGCCGGAGGTCTCGAGCTGCCGGACGAGGCTGCTCACGACCCGCTCGATCCGCTCGTCGTCGACCGGCCGCTTGCGCAGCGCGATCATCATTGACCGCTCGATCTTGCTGCGATCGAACGGCTCCCGCTGCCCGGTCGTCTTGACCACCGTCAACTCGCGGAGCTGCACCCGCTCGAAGGTCGTGAATCGGGCGCCGCATGCGGGGCAGAAGCGTCGGCGCCGGATCGCCGTGTTGTCCTCGGTCGGCCGCGAATCCTTGACCTGCGTATCCTCGTGTTGACAGAACGGGCAGCGCATCGGCGGCGCCCCTCTCCGTAATCAGAGGCCCTGATAGATCGGGAAGCGCGAACACAATGCGCGCACCCGCTCTGCGGCCGCGCGTTCCGCTGCGCCGTTGTCGTCCGGATGCTCCCGCAGGCCCGCCAGCACGTCGCCGATCAGCTCGCCGACCTGCCGGAACTCGGTCGGCCCGAAGCCGCGGGTGGTCCCGGCCGGCGTGCCCAGCCGCAGGCCCGACGTGACGGCCGGCTTCTCCGGATCGAACGGAATCGCATTCTTGTTGCAGGTCATGCCGGCCCGTTCCAGGCTCGCCTCCGCCGCCTTGCCGGTCAGCTTCATCGGCCGCAGGTCGACCAGCATCAGGTGCGAGTCGGTGCCGCCCGAGACGATGTCGAGGCCGCGGTCCGCCAGCGTGGCCGCAAGCGTCCGCGCATTCTCGACGATCCGCGCACAATAGTCGCGGAACTCCGGCCGCAGCGCCTCGCCGAAGGCAACCGCCTTGGCCGCGATCACGTGCATCAGCGGCCCGCCCTGGAGACCGGGGAACACGGCCGAGTTGATCTTCTTGCCCAGTTCCTCGTCATTGGACAGGACCATCCCGCCGCGCGGCCCGCGCAGCGTCTTGTGGGTCGTGGTGGTGATGACGTGCGCATGCGGCAGCGGGCTCGGATAGACGCCGGCGGCGACCAGGCCGGCGAAATGCGCCATGTCCACCATGAACAGCGCGCCGACGGAATCGGCGATCGCCCGGAACCGTGCGAAGTCGATCACCCGCGGGTAGGCCGAGCCGCCGGCGATGATCAGCTTCGGCCGGCGCTCGCGCGCCAGTCGCTCCACCTCGTCGAAATCGATCAGCGCGTCCTCGCGCCGCACGCCGTACTGGACGGCCTCGAACCACTTCCCGGACAGGTTCGGGGCGGCACCGTGCGTGAGATGCCCGCCCGCCGCCAGCGACATGCCGAGGATCGTGTCTCCGGGCCGGAGCAGCGCCATGAAGACGGCCTGGTTGGCCTGCGCCCCGGAATGCGGCTGCACGTTGACGAAGGCGCAGCCGAACAATTGCCGTGCCCGCTCGATCGCGAGCCGCTCGGCCACATCCACATACTCGCATCCGCCGTAATAGCGGCGGCCGGGATAGCCCTCGGCATATTTGTTGGTGAGGACCGAACCCTGCGCCTCCAGCACCGCGCGCGAGACGATATTCTCCGATGCGATCAGCTCAATCTGGTCCTGCTGGCGCCGCAACTCGCCGCCGATCGCATCGGCCAGCTCGGGATCGGCATCGGCCAAACGATCGGAGAAGAAACCTGCCGGGGCGGCGGAGTCAGCGGGTCTGGCGAGCGACATGGGCAGCGGTTCCCTCGGGCACATGCTCGCGGGATCGAGCGGCCCGATCCCCGGTTCGAACACCCCGCGAGCCGGAAGGCGCGGATACTGGCACATATAGCCGTAGTACGCCAACCCGCCACAAACTGTCGCAGGCCGGCCCGTGTCGGAGCGCGGCGGCGGACGGCTCAGCCCTTGTTCCGGTCGGTCTTCTGATCGGTCCCGCTCCGCATGCGGTAATAGCCCGGAGGGTCGCTCGCCGGAAACGACTCGTCGCTCGCCTCGTCCACCTTGCTCCGCATCGGCCGCCGCTCGTGCGAGGGGAGGCCTTGCCCCTCGGCGGGCGCGTCCTCCGCGACCGGCCGGCCGGTGTCGCTCTGATAGCGCTGCAGGTCGCCGACCGCGGGGCCGTGCAGCATCTCGCCGCGATAGCTGAAGCGCGACCCGTGGCAGGCGCAGTCCCAGGTCCGGTCGACGCCGTTCCAGCCGAGGGTACAGCCCATATGCGTGCAGATCGCTGAGACGACGTGGAGCGTGCCGGCCTCGTCGCGATAGGCGGCGACCTGGTCGCCGTTCCATTTCAGGACCGCGCTGTCGCCGGCCTCCAGTGCGTCCGGCGAGGCGACGGTGGAGCCGGACAGCCAGCCCGATATGTAGTGCCTCGCAGCGTGCACGTTCTCGGCGACGAACCGGCCGCCACCGGCAATCGGCTTGACCCGCGTGGCGTCGTAGAGGTCGGCCCACGGGTTCTCCCGGCCGGCGATCGCGTCGGAGATGATCATGCCGGCGACCGTGCCGTTGGTTATGCCCCAGGCATTGAAGCCGGTCGCCACGTAGAGATGCTTCGCGCCGGCGCTCGGATGGCCGACGAACGGCACATGATCCATCGAATCATAGTCCTCGTTTGTCCAGAAATAGTCGATCGACGAAAGCCCGAAGGTTTCGCGGGCGTAGCGCTCCAGCTCTTCGGCACGGTCGCGGAGCTCGGCGTCCTGGCCGGGCTTGTAGGAACCGCCGGCCAGGACAAGCCAGGTGGCATCGCCGGATCGGGCCGTCCGCACGGAATGCGTCGGCTCCTCGTCGATGCTGATGAACATGCCGTCCGGCGCGGCCCGGCCGTCGCTCAGGCGGGCGGCGATCACCGGATGCGCGCGCGGGTAGGCCTTGGCGTAGAACAGTCCCTTCTGCAGGAACGGCAGGTTGGTGGCGATCACCACGTCCCGCGCCCGCACCGTTCCGTGATTGGTGCGGACGAGGCAGGGGTCGCCCTCCTCGACCGCGGTAACGCGGGTCGTCTCGAACAGGCTGCACCCCTGGCCCGGCAGCGTATCGGCAAGGGCGCTCGCATATTTCGCGGGATTGAACTGCGCCTGGTCGTCGAAACGGACCGCGCCGGCGATCGGGAAGGGCAGCGTCGTCTCGCGCACGAAGCTCGCCGGCAGGCCGAGCCGCTGCGCCGCCTCGACCTCCTGCTCGACCGACCGGAGCTGCGCGTCCGTACGGCTGAACGCGTACGCCGCCTTGCGCTCGAAGTCGCAGTCGATCCCGTGCTCCTGTACGAACCCGGCGATCTGTTCGAGTCCGGCCTGGTTGGCCTCGCCGTAGAGCCGTGCCGCCGCCTCGCCGAACGTCGCGATCAGGCCGGCATAGATCAGCGAATGCTGCGAGGTGATCTTGGCCGTCGATCGGCCGGTCACCTGCTGGCCGGCCCGGTGCGCTTCGAGCACGACGACCTTGCGGCCGGCTCGCTTGAGCAGGACCGCGGCCGTCAGCCCGACGATGCCGGCGCCCACCACGGCGACATCGACCTCGAGATCGGCGTCCAAGGGCGGGAAGTGGGTGGGGCGATGCTGATCGACCCAGAAGGAACCAGCCTTACTCGACAACGGCATCGGACCTCTCCTGCGGCGCCTTCGGCAAAGGCTCTCCGCCTGGAAACCGGCCGCGTCGATTTCCGGTTCCGGCCCCGCCGGCTAGCGGTCCAGGCGCTGCCCCAATGCGCGCGGAAGTTTGAACGCCAGCTCGTGCAGACGCCGCCGTCCTTCGCGGATGATGTCCGCCTCGTCGATGCGTGCGGCGTCCACCAGTACCCGGATCGGAAAGGCATCGATGCCGTCGCGGACGCGGAAGGAGACGAACACCAGCTGCCCGCCGCGCCGGCTGATCGCCTCACGTTCCTCATCGGTGTAGAGGTCGGCCGGAATCTCGCGGCTGACCTGCATCAGCGTGATTTCCATCGTCCACCCGTTCGCCACTTTCGCCACTGCGGATGCGACAACCTATAGCCGGCTCTATCGCCTTCGGAATCTTCTTTTTCCCCGCCGTCGCCGGTCTCGGCTTCCCCGCGGACCGCGGATCGGGAACCACGCCTCGTGGCTCCGGACCGATCCGCGAACCTCCATGCGCCGCCGCGACGGAGCCGTGCGTCGCGCCGCGAGATCGCGGTCGGAAATCGCCGGTATTCTAGGCAATTCCGTGCCTTAACGGACCGTTCAGCCCGGCGCAGCTATGCGTAGGCGATGGAGGGGCAGAATCAGAACCGGGGCGTGGACAGCGTCAGCCCATATCTCGATCAGCCGCTTCGCACGCTGGAAGAAGTTCTGCGGCAGCGGGCGGCGGGCGAAACGGCCATGCGCGGCGAGCGTGGTCGCGCCGAGCGGCTGGCGGCACTGAGCGCGGCAGTCCGGCGCCCCACCCGCGACGAGCCGTTCGTCTGGCGGTGGACGATCGGCTTCTCGCTCTACTCGCGCTAACGCCGGGCGCGGCCGCCCGCCGGGCGTGTGAGGAACCCGCCCCCGCCGCCGGCGTTAAAGCTCCGGCAGTCCGGAGCGGAGCACGCATCATGCGGGACAAGGTGACCGACATCTACGAGCGCAGCTTCGGCGGAGAGCCGAACCTCTCTCCCGTGGAACGGGCCGTCTCGGTCGGCTTCGGCCTGGTGATGGCGGCCGCGGGGCTCGGGCGCGGCGGCGTAGCGGGCACCCTGATGGGCCTGGCCGGCGGGGCCCTTGCCCTCCGCGGGGTTCGCGGCCATTGCCCGGTGAAGGCGATGATCGAAGATCGATACGGGGCACACCGGCTCGACCGCAGCCGGGGCGAGGATCAGCTCAGCCTTCCGCCCACGGCCTGACCCCGCTTCCTCGGTTTTGTGATCTCCGCCCCGCGGCCGGCGCCGCGGGGCGCTCTACCATGTCCGGCCGCGAACGAAGGACCGCGGCACGGCCGGATCGAAACTCTTGTGCGCACGCCGTCGTCGAACGGACGCCACCTTCGGCCGTGCATCCGGGAATTGCGACCGGTGATATCCCTCCAGTCTGCGTAGAATTCGGCTATGTCTATGTCTTTCGATCCGCAACGGCGACCGGAGCGCTTCCAGTTCAATCCGGACCTCTGCATTGCAGAACAACGATGTCTAAAGTACAAGCGAACGAAACACCGAAAACGGCATTGATTTTTCTGTGTCTCGCTTTATGTCTCGGCGGTAAGCTGTTCGGACCGAAGCAAGCAGCGGGAGCCGTGAGCATGGCCGATCCCAAAGAGCAAGACGAAACAGTCGACCGCGCGAAGCTGGTCGAACTGACGGCCGAGATTGTCTCGGCATATGTCGCACACAATTCGGTGCGTGCCGCCGACCTTCCTGAGGTGATCCGTACGGTGGCGGCATCGCTCCAGATGAACGGGCGCCACGAAGAGGCGGCAATGCCGGAGCCGGCCGTGCCGATCCGGAAATCGATCGCCAAGGACTATCTGGTCTGCCTCGTCTGCGGCCGGAAGCAGAAGACGCTGAAGCGGCACCTGCTCACCGCGCACGGGCTGACCGCGGCGGAGTATCGCGACCGGTACGGCCTGAGCTCGGACTATCCGATGGTCGCGCCCAACTACTCCACGGCGCGCTCGGAAATGGCGAAGCGCCTCGGCCTCGGCCGGCGTCGCCAGGATGCCCCGGTGGTCGAGGAGGAATCGTCCGGCAGCCGCCGGCGCGCTCGCCGGCCCCGCCAGGAGCAGGCGAGCACGGGATGAGGCGAGGTCCGGTGCCGGACGCCCGACTCAGTCGCGTCCGGCCCGCTGCCCCGCTTCCTTTGCTGCCATCCGGGCCTTGAGCTGCTCGGGCGTCATGCGAACGATGTCCTCGTTCTGATGGGCATAGATGTCGTAGCCTTCGGTACTGAGCTCCTCGAGAACGATCCGCCCGGCGAGCACGTCCTCTTTCCAGGCTTCGTGCTCGGCATGGCGTTCCCGAAACTCGGGCATGACCTCCTCGGCGAACAGCTTCAGACTGTCGCAGATGTCCTCATGGCTGGTCTTGCCCGCCTGATTTAGCAGGATGACCTGGTCGACATGCGCCTCCTCGAATTGGCGCAGGCGCTTGCGGATCGTCTCCGGAGACCCGATCAGCCCGTTGCGCAGGGCGGCCTGCGCCTTCTCGGTCTTGCGCCACTCCTGATATTCGCCCCACAGATTGCTGGTTCCCGGCGCATCGACGCCCTTGCGGCCGTAATAGGACAAGGCGAAGATGAAGAACGTCCAGCCCGAGGCCTTGTCCATCGCTTCCTCGTCCGTCTCGGCGCACATGAAGCCGTTGACGATCGCGATATTCGGATTGACCTTATAGTCGGCCAGCTTGTTCTGCCTGTGCAGAAGATTGTTGTAGTAGCGATGCACCCAGGCACGCGCAGCGTCGGGCGAGACGAAGCTGAAGCCGAGCGCCCCCATCCCCCACTCGCCGGCCTTGGCGATGGTCTGGATGTTCGAACAGGCCACCCATAGCGGCGGGTGCGGCTTCTGGAACGGTTTCGGGACCACGTTGCGGGCGGGAAAATCGTAGTACTCGCCGTGAAACTCCCAGCTTTCCTTCGTGAACATCGGGAGAATGGCCTTGACGGCTTCCTCCCAGCGTTCCCGCTTGTCGCGTACGCGGATACCGAACGGGTGCAGCTCCGCCGGTCCGGCGCCTTCGCCCATGCCGAGCTCGACCCGGCCGCCGGACAGTAGGTCGAGGGTCGCCACGCGCTCCGCCACCCGGTGCGGCTGGTTGGTGGTGAGCTGGATGATGCCGTGGCCGAGGCGGATGTTCCGCGTGCGCTGGCTGGCCGCACCGAGGAACACTTCCGGCGCCGAGGAGTGGCTGTACTCCTCGAGGAAGTGGTGCTCGACTTCCCAGGCGTAATCGTAGCCGAGCTGGTCGGCCAGCTCGATCTGCGTCAGCGAGTCCTGCAGGAGCTTATACTCGCTGTCCTCGGCCCAGGGCCGGGGAAGCTGATGCTCGTAAAAGATGCCGAACTTCATGTCATCGCCCCCTCGGGCCGTGGATATTCGGGCCCGTATCGGATCGGCGGTTCCGGGCTGCGGGTCCGCGCCCCCGCCCCGCCCGCCGTCATCCCTCCAGCACCGCCACGACCTGCCCCTCGGCCACGGCGTCGCCCTCGCCCACCAGGATATCGGCGATGGTCCCGTCGATCGGAGCCGGTACGGGAATCTCCATCTTCATCGATTCGAGCATCAGGATCGGATCCTCCTCGGCCACCCGGTCCCCCACATTGGCCTCGATCCGGACGACGCTGCCCGGGATCTCGGATTTCACTTCTATCCGGCTCATTCGACTTCCATCGGTTTCCGCTGACCGCCGGCGCGTGGATCGGCCGGCCTCTTCGGGCGCCGATGATGGACGGGCGGACCCCGCTTGTACAGACGTTCGCCGCGACGCTCGCAAGCCTCCGGCGCCGAGTCGGGCGCGCCCTGTCACGGACACGGCATGGTGCGGACAATGCGGACGGTCTGCGGCCGTTCCCGCCGGACCGCCGGAAAGGCGAGGGGGAGCGTCCGGGCTTCGCGACGCATTCGTGAAAGGAAGGCGGGACGGGGCCTCAGGTTCGACGAACCCGGATTCGCGCCGTCGAATCGCCGCGACACCCGCGGGAAAGGTGGTGGGCCTGCCAGGATTCGAACCTGGGACAACGCCGTTATGAGCGGCGCGTTCTGACCGCTGAACTACAGGCCCCCGCCGAAACGCGGCAGAGTATCAGGTATCGAGGAAGCTGCGCAGCTTGCGCGAGCGGCTGGGGTGCTTCAGCTTGCGCAGCGCCTTCGCCTCGATCTGGCGGATGCGCTCGCGCGT
>CAZVAR010000039.1:0-25704 GCA_964625225.1 uncultured Alphaproteobacteria bacterium
CTTCTCCTCGAGGTTCATGCCGGCCATCGGCTCATCGAGCAGCAGCAGCTCGGGTTCGGCGGCGAGCGCGCGCCCGAGCTCGACCCGCTTCTGCAGCCCGTAGGGCAGGCGCCCGACCGGAGTCTTGCGGATGTGCTGGATCTCGAGAAAGTCGATGATCCGCTCGCAGACGGGACGATGCGCGAGCTCCTCGGCGCGGGCCGGGCCCAGATGGATCGCCTGCCAGAACAGGCCGCGCCGCATCCGGGTCAGCCGCCCGGTCATGATGTTGTCGAGCGTGTTCATGCCCTTGAACAGGGCGATGTTCTGAAAGGTGCGGGCGATGCCCTGCGTCGCCGCCTCGTAGGGCCGCATGCGCCGGCGCGGCACGCCCTTGTAGGTGATCACGCCCTCCTGCGGGTGATAGAAGCCGTTGATGACGTTGAGCATCGACGACTTCCCGGCGCCGTTCGGGCCGATGATCGCAAGGATTTCGCCCTTGCGGATCTCGAAGCTCACATCGCTGAGCGCCCGCACCCCGCCGAAGCGCAGCGAGACGTTCTCGACGCGGAGCAGCACGTCGCCGATGCGCCGGGCCGGCGCCGAGGCGATTTCGGCCAGACCGACGTCGTTCACTCGGCCGCCTCCGCCATCGAGGTCGCGGCCGGCAGCAGATCGCGGATCACGAGGTCGGCCGCGATCACGTCCTTGCGGCCGTCCTCGTAGGTGACCTGGGTTTCGACATGCACCCGGTCGCGTCCGTCGTAGAGCGCCTCCACCAGCTCGCCGTACTTCTCCCCGATGAAGCCGCGGCGGACCTTCTGCGTGCGGGTCAGCTCGCCGTCGTCGGCGTCCAGCAGCTTGTGCAGCAGCACGAATCGGCGGATCTGCGAGCCGGCCAAGTCGGTGCCGGCGAGGTCGCGGTTGACCTGCTCGACATGCCCCTGGATCAGGTCGTAGACCTCGGGCCGGCCGGCGAGCTCGGCGTAGCTGGCGAACGGGATGCCGCGGCGCTCGGCCCAGGCTCCGACAGCCTCGATGTCGATGTTGATCATCGCCGTGCAATAATCGCGGCGGTCCCCGAAGGCGACCGCCTCCTTGATGTTCGCAAAGAACTTGAGCTTGTTCTCGATGTATTTCGGCGCGAACAGCGTGCCGTCGTTGAGACGCCCCACATCCTTGGCGCGGTCCAGGATCTTGAGGTGGCCTTCCTCGTCGAACAGGCCGGCGTCGCCCGTCCGCACCCAGCCGTCGGGCAGCTTGGCTGCCGCCGTGGCCTCCGGGTTTTTGTAGTACTCCCGGAACACGCCCGGGCTGCGGAACTGGACCTCGCCGTTCTCGGCGATCCGGACCTCGACGCGCGGGGCCGGTACGCCGACCGTTTCGAGCCGGATCTGCCCGTTCGGCTGCAGGGTCACGAACACGCTCGCCTCGGTCTGACCGTAGAGCTGCTTCAGATTGATCCCGAGCGAGCGATAGAAGCGGAAGATGTCCGGCCCGATCGCCTCCCCGGCCGTGTAGCCGAGGCGCACGCGCGAGAGGCCGAGCGTGTTCTTGAGCGGCCCGTAGATCAGCGGCCCGCCGAGCGCGTAGAGCAGGCGGTCCCTGACCGGCACCGGCTTGCCGTCCAGAATGTCGGCGCCGCAACGGCGGGCGACCTGCATGAAGAAGGCGAACAGTTTGCGCTTCAGCAGGCCGGCATCCTCCATCCGGATGGTGACGCTGGTGAGGATGCTCTCGAAGATCCGCGGCGGCGCGAAGAAGTAGGTCGGTCCCAGCTCGCGCAGGTCGTTCAGCACCGTCTCCGGCGATTCCGGACAGGCGATGCAGAAGCCAGCGATGATGGCCTGACCGTAGGAGAAGAAATGGTCGCCGACCCAGGCGATCGGCAGATAGGCGAGCACCTCCTCGTCCTCGCGCAGGCCCTCGATGCGGATCGTAGCATCGGCCATGCTGATGATGTTGGTGTAGGTGAGCACCACGCCCTTCGGCGTGCCGGTCGTCCCGGAGGTATAGAGGATGATCCCGACATCCTCGGCCTCCGAGCGGTCCACCCGCTCGTCGAAGAAGCCGGGATTGTCCCGGTCGAAGGCGCGGCCCGCCTCCTGCACCCGGGCATAATCGTGGAGGAAGGGCTCCGTATAGTTCCGCAGGCCGCGCGGATCGTCGTAGATGACCGCCTCCAGGCGGGGCGGCTTGACCGCCAGCAGCTTGTCGACCTGCTCCTGGTCCTCGGCGACGGCGAAGCGTACCTCGGCATGGTTCAGCACATAGGTCAGCTCGTCGGCGACCGCGTCCTGATAGACCGGAATGGGAATGCCGCCGAGGCATTGCGTCGCCGCCACGGCCCAATAGAGGCGTGGCCGGTTGTCGCCGATGATCGCCACCTTGTCGCCGCGCTGCAGCCCCAGCGCCGCGAGGCCGCAGGCGAACGCGCGGATCTCCCGGAACGCGTCCGCCCAGCTCCAGCTCTGCCAGATGCCGAGATCCTTCTCGCGGTAGGCCGGCCGGCTGCCGCGATGCTCTGCGTTCCACCGCAGGAGTTTGGGAAAGGTGTCGTAACGCTCGATGTCGGGCAGCGCCATCAAGGGCGCTCCTGCAGGCGGCGCGCCGTGCCCGTGGCGCGCCGACGACCGAAGACGGAACCCAACAACGTCAAACCGCGTGCCTCCCCTGCCGTTCTTCTTCTTGTTGGCTGCCGCGGCGTTCGCGACCGCCGCGGCGCTGTCTGCCGATTCTGCTTACACCCGTAGCGGCCGCATTTCCAGAGGCTTTGACCGGGCTCTTGCCGCGCGCCGGGATCGCCCGTCCCCGCAACGGTGCGCGGATCGGCGCGGTGTCAGGCGGTGCGGTGCCCGGGCCGGCTCAGGCACCGGGGCGACAGGCGGTCGCGGCGAGCAGATCGCACACCAGCCGGGCCGTGGCACCGTCCCGGTCGAAACGCGGATTGAACTCGACCACTTCTACGGCGAGGAAGCGCGTCCGCCGGCAGAGCCCGTGCAGACCGTCGAGGAGCGCCGGGGCGTGCAGCCCGCCCGGCGCCGGGGATCCGACCCCGGGCGCCTCGGCGGGGTCGACGGCGTCGCAGTCGATCGACAGGCCGACGCCGGCCGTGCCGGTCTCGGCGATCGCGAGCGCCTCGTCGAGCACGGCTGCGAGGCCCCGCTCGCGCACTTCCGGCATGAAGAAGATCCGCACGCCGAGCCGGGTCAGCAGCGCCATTTCGCCGTCCTCGTAGCTGCGCGCGCCGACGATGCAGACATGCCAGGGCAGCACCGCCGGCTCGGTGCCCGCGAGGCGCGTCAGCCGGGGGTCGCCATAGCCGAACAGGGCGGCGAGGGGCATGCCATGGATGGCGCCGCTCGGCGTGGTCTCGGGCACGTGGCTGTCGAGATGGGCATCGATCCAGATCAGTCCCAGCGGGCCGGTGCCGCGCAAGGCGCGGGCCACGCCGCTCCAGGTGCCGATCGCGATCGAATGGTCGCCACCGATCACCGTGACCGGCGCGCGCCGCCGCACCATGTCCGCGGTGGTCGCCGCCAGCGGCCGGCAGATGCCCGCGACGGCATCGGTCGGATCCGGATGCTGCGGTTCTTCGAGCAGCATGGCGCGCCAGATCGCCGCGATGCCGCGGCGGCGCAGCGCGTCCACCAGCCCGGCGCGGCGCAGGGCCTCCGGCCCCTCGGCACAGCCGGCCTCGCGCGCACCTCGGCCGAAGGCGACGCCGACCAGATCGAGGCGGGCCGTCCGCTCGCCCGGCTCGCTGCCGTCCATGTATGCTCCCCTCGTTCCGTGGTGAGTAACGCGCGTCCGGCCGATCGGGTCGCACGCGCGCGATACGGAACCGTTCCCCGGTTGCGGCGTTCGTGGAGCGAACATTTCGATTGGGGGGCCGGCATGGAGATCATCGGCATCATCATCATCGGCCTGGTTGCGGGCGTCATCGCCAAGCTCCTGATGCCGGGCCGCGATCCGGGAGGGTTCATCGTCACCATCCTGCTCGGCATCGCCGGCGCCTTCGTCGCGAGTTGGCTGGGCCGGGCGATCGGCTGGTACGGGCCGGGTGAGGGCGCCGGCTTCATCGGCGCCGTCGTCGGAGCGATCATCATCCTCGTCATCTACCGGATGATCGCGGGCCGCCGCGCCTGACGGGCCGCCGAAGCGGGGGGCCGTGACACTCGGCGACGCGAAGGCGCTGCTGGGAGAGGCGTTCGGCGGCTTCATCGAAGACCGCGCCATGACGATGGGCGCGGCCATTGCCTTCTACACCATCTTCTCGATCGCGCCGCTGCTGATCCTGGTGGTCGCGATCGCCGGCTTCGTCTTCGGCGAGGAGGCCGCCCGGGGCGCGCTCGAGCGCGAGCTGGGCAACCTGGCCGGGCAGGAGAGTGCCCGCACGATGCAGGCCCTGGCCGAGGGCGGCCGCGATCTGGGTACGGGCATCGTCGCGACCGTCCTCGGCGTGCTCACCCTGCTGGTCGGGGCGACCACGGTGTTCACCGAGCTGCGGAGCGCGCTCAACGTGATCTGGAAGGCGCCGCCGCGATCGGAGTCGACCGTCTGGCAGCTCGTCCGGGCTCGCCTGCTGAGCCTGTCGCTGATCGTCGGTATCGGCTTCCTGCTGCTCGTCTCGCTGGTCGTCAGCGCCCTGCTGGCGGCGTTCAGCGACCTCCTGGATCGGTCGCTGCCCGGCGGCGCGACGCTGCTGCAGCTGCTGAACATGGCGGTCTCCTTCGTGGTGACCACCCTGCTGTTCGGCATGATCTACCGGATCCTGCCGGACGTCTGGATCGCGTGGCGCGACGTGATCTTCGGTGCCGCGGTGACGTCGCTGCTCTTCACGATCGGCAAGCAGCTCATCGGGCTCTACATCGGCAACAGCGCGATCGCGTCGTCCTACGGCGCGGCGGGCGCGTTCGTCGTGGTTCTGATCTGGGTCTATTACTCGGCGCAGATCTTCCTGTTCGGCGCCGAGATCGCCCATGCGTACGCCCGCCGGCGGCAGGCGCAGGCCCCGATCCGAGCGGGCGAGCGGTACGCCGCCCGCTAGCCGTCGCCGCGCCCGGAGATGTCGCCGCCACCGCGGCGGGAACCATTCTTCCCGTTCGGTCCGAACCGGCAGACGGATGCGCAGGCAATTGCGGTCGCGCCGGACGCGCCGGGACCGAGATCATGGGTCGAGCGCCGGCGCTTCGTTTCGCGGGGGAGAAGCGTCTCTGTTTGGACGTTCCTGGGTCGGGCCGGTGCCGGATGGACCCCGAATTGTTCGGAACCGAACAGGCCGCTCGCGACTTACTACGCATCATTCACCGGACCGGTGAGACAGCCTTCAGGAGATCGGACCATGACCAACAACAAGATGCTTTTGTCCGCGAGCGTGCTGGCCCTGCTGCTGGCGGCGCCCGCCGCCGCCCAGCAGGCCGATCGTCCGGTGTCGGCTGCCGACAAGCCTGCCGCCGAGATGCGGACCGATACCAAGGCTGGCGCTCCTGCGAGTGAAGGCGCGACGGCGGCGACTACGGCGCCCACTGTCCAGCCACCCGGCACCGTCGACGCCGACAAGCTGATCGGCCGCAACATCAAGAATCCGCAAGGCGAGACCATCGGCGAGGTCAGCTCGGTGCTGATCGGTCGCGACGGCAGGATCGAGGCCGTGATCGTCGGCGTCGGCGGCTTCCTCGGCATCGGCCAGCGCGACGTGGCGATCGACTGGGATCAGCTGCAGATTCGCGACGACGGGCGGACGGTCGTCGCCGACATGACCAAGGACCAGCTCCGTGCCCTGCCCGAATTCCAGTATGCCGAGGATGTCCAGCGCGATCGCGAGCAAGCGCCCATGCGGGATCGGACGGCGACCGGCGTGACCGGGAGTACGCCAGCCGAGCGGACCGCGGGCGTCGGCGACCGTGCGGCGCCTGCGCCGGCCACCGGTGCCCAGACGCGGGCAGAGACCGACGCGGCGCCTCGGGCCGGCAGCAGCGGTGCCGACGTCGTCGTGGTTCCGCCTCCGGGCGCCGGGACGACAGCGGGAACCGAGGCGACCGCGCAGAGCGGCGCACAGCTCGGCCAGATGCGGGCCGACGAGCTGATCGGCAAGGATGTCGTCAACCTGCGCGGTGAGACGGTCGGCGAGATCGAGGACATCGTGGTCGACAGCAACCGAGCGGTCCATGCGATCGTGTCTGTCGGCGGCTTCCTCGGGATCGGCGACAAGGATGTGGCGGTGCCGTTCGACACGCTGCGCATAGGTCAGGACAATGCGATCATGATGTCCGAGGCCGACGAGGACCAGCTCAAGCAGATGCCGGCCTGGAAGAAGGACGACAGGTGGCAGTCGATCGACCGCGAGCAGCCGGTGATGGGGCGATAGACCGATTGGTCGCTCGAGGGATCCGTCTTCGAAGTCGGGGCCGGGTGGGCAACCTCCCGGCCCTTTTTCTTGTCTGCCGGATCCGCCGTGCACACGCTTCTGACCGCGTCACCCCTGCCGGCCCGGGATGGATCGCGCTATGCTTGCGGGGTCGCATGCTCATGGCGCAAGGAGGTCGCATATGTCCACCGGTCCCCGACTGTCGCGTCGTACCCTCCTCACCGCAACCGCCGGGGCAGCCCTGGCGCCGTTCGCCCTCGCCGGGGGAGTGATCCGGCCGGCCGCTGCCACCGCCCCCATGCTCGGCCCTTCGCAGCCCAGCTTCTACCGGTTCAAGCTGGGCGATTTCGAAGTCACCACGATGCTGGACGGCGTACTGCAGCTCGACGGGCCACACCCGATCTTCGGGCAGGACCAGTCCGCCGAGACCGTGCAGGCCCATGCCGAGGCCAATTTCCTGCCGCCGACCCGGTTCGAGAACGGCTTCACGCCGGTTCTCGTCAACACGGGCTCGGCGCTGGTGCTGTTCGACACCGGGAATCCCCCGGAGCGCCGGCCGGCCGTCGGAAATCTCGTTTCCAGGCTCCGCGCCGCCGGCTACGAGCCGGCGCAGGTGGACGTCGTGGTGCTGACCCACATGCATCCGGACCATATCGGCGGGGTGATGGAGAACGGCGCCGAGACCTACCCCAACGCCCGCTACGTCACCGGTTCGACCGAGTACGATTTCTGGTCGGCGCAGGATCGGCTCTCCGGCCCGACCGAGAGAGTCGCGAAGCTGGTCCAGTCCAACGTCGTGCCAGTCGCGCCGAAGATCACCTTCGTCGAGGACGGCGACGAGGTCGTGCCCGGCATCCGGGCGGTCGCCGCCTTCGGCCACACGCCCGGCCACATGGCCTTTCACATCGAGAGCAACGGTCGGCGCCTGCTGCTCTGGGCCGATACGGCGAACCATTATGTGAGTTCGGTGCAACGGCCGGACTGGCATGTCCGCTTCGACATGGACAAGGACGCCGCGGCGGCCACGCGCCGACGCATCTTCGACATGGCCGCGACGGACCGTCTCCCGGTCACCGGCTACCACATGCCGTTCCCGGCGGTCGGCTTCATTGACCGGACCGCCGACGGCTATCGCTGGGTCCCGGTGAGCTATCAGCTCAATCTCTGACGCGGGCGCCGGCCGCCGTTCCGGGTTTGGCGCCGCCGCCCCGCGCGGCCGGTCGGGCTTTCTTCGTGGCAATCCGAAACAATGAGGGAAAGGGCGGTGGGTACGGGTACCGCCGTGCGGCACCGTCACGGACGCTTCCCGGCCGCCGCCGGGAGGCGAACGCCGACGGGCCGCGCCCGCCGCTCGGGGCGGTACCGGTAGCCGCCGCAGCAGCGCCCGGGTCCTTTCCCGCCGATTCGTTGCGGTGTTGCGCCGGCGTCCCTCTGTCGCCCGTGCGCAGCATCCGGGATGCCGTTCCGCCTTGCCATCCGCGGCGCATGTCAACAGGGTGTCGGGATGAGCCGGCGTGGCCGGCTGACGGATGTGGGCGAACGATGGCGAATGTTGACGTTTCCGGCGCACGCGCCGACGACCGAGGGGAAGCCCGCCCGGTGCCCGAAGGCATAACCAAGCCTGCCGGTGGCCGCATCGGGCCGGGCGACAGCCGTCTTGCGGAGCGGCTTGCGCGCGAAATCGAAGGCGAGGTGCTGTTCGACGCGTTCACCCGCGGCCGCTACAGCACCGACGCCTCGATCTACCAGGTCGAACCGATCGGCGTCGTGCGGCCGAAAGGCATCGCCGACATCGAGGCCGCCATCGCGATCGCCCGCGAGGAGGGGGTGCCGGTGCTGCCGCGCGGCGGCGGCACCAGCCAGGCCGGACAGACCGTCAACGAGGCGCTGGTTATCGACACCAGCCGCCATCTCGGCCGCATCCTGGAGGTCGATCTCGACGGCATGCGCGCCCGGGTCGAGCCGGGCGTCGTGCTCGATCACCTCAACAAGAACCTCAAGCCGCACGGCGTCTGGTTTCCGGTGGACATCTCGACCGCCAGCCGCTGCACGCTCGGCGGCATGGCCGCGAACAATTCGTGCGGCGCGCGGTCGATCCGCTACGGCAACATGGTCCACAACACGCTGTCGATCACGGCGATCCTGGCGGATGGCTCGACCCACCGGTTCGGGCCGGTGGCCGGCGACCTCGGTCCGGAGAGCGGTGCCCCGGCCTATCGCGACCTCGTTCGCAAAGTGCGCGACATCGCCGCCCGCGAGGCCGACGAGATCCGTCGCCGCTGGCCGAAGCTGCTGCGCAATGTCGCCGGCTACAATCTCGATACGGTCCGTCCCGACGGCCATAACATGGCCTCGCTGCTGGTCGGCTCCGAGGGCACCCTGGGCTTCTTCACCGAGGTCGAGGTGGCGTTGGCGCCGCTGCCGCCGCGCCGCGTTCTCGGCATCTGCCACTTTCCGCGTTTCGCCGACGCGATGGCGGCGACACAGCACATCGTCGCCCTGGACCCGGATGCGGTCGAACTGGTCGACCGCACCATCATCGAGCTGTCGCGCGAGATGCCGCAGTTCCACGACACCGTCGCGCGGATGGTCCGCGGCATGCCGGACGCGCTGCTGCTGGTCGAGTTCGCCGGGACGAGCGAGACGGCGCTGCAGCGCAAGCTGCGCGAGCTCGAGAATCTGATGAGCGACCTCGGTTTCCCCTTCGCGGTGGTGCCGGCCGTCGAACCGGCGTTCCAGGCCGCCGTCTGGCGCGTCCGCGAGGCCGGACTCAACATCGTCATGTCGATGAAGGGCGACGGCAAACCGGTCTCCTTCATCGAGGACTGCGCCGTCCCGCTTCCGGATCTGCCGGAATTCACCGACCGGCTGACCCGTATCTTCGAGAAGCACGGCACGCGCGGCACCTGGTACGCGCATGCCTCGGTCGGCCTGCTGCACGTCCGCCCGATCCTGAACCTCAAGCAGGAGGAGGGGGTCCGCAAGCTGCGCACGATCGCCGAGGAGGCGTTCGCGCTGGTCCAGCAATACAAGGGCTCGCATTCCGGCGAGCACGGCGACGGCATCGTCCGCGCCGAGTTCCACGAACGCATCCTGGGGCCGCAGCTCGTCAGGGCGTTCGAGGAGGTCAAGGACGCCTTCGATCCCGCCGGGCTGTTCAATCCCGGCCGCCTCGTCCGCGCCCCGCGCATGGACGACCGCAACCTGATGCGCTACGGCCCGAACTACCGGCCGCAGCGCATGGAGACGGTGCTCGACTGGTCGCCGTGGGGCGGTATGCTGGGTGCCGCCGAAATGTGCAACAACAACGGCACCTGCCGCCGCTTCGAGCCCGGCGTCATGTGCCCCTCCTATCGGGCGACGCGCGACGAGCAGCACGTCACCCGCGGCCGCGCCAACTCGCTGCGCCTCGCCCTCTCGGGCCAGCTCGGTCCGGACGCCTTCACCTCGGAGGAGATGTACGACACGCTCGACCTCTGCGTCGGCTGCAAGGGGTGCCGGCGGGAATGCCCCACGGGGGTCGACGTGGCCCGCATGAAGATCGAGTTCCTCTACCATTACCGGATGCAGAACGGCTTCGAGCCGAAGGAGAAGCTGATCGGACACCTGCCGCGCTACGCGCCGGCGGCGGCGCTGGCGGCACCGCTCCTGAACCTGGCGAGCCGGCTGCCCGGTGTCGGGTTCGCCGCCGAGAAGCTGCTCGGCTTCAGCGCGCACCGCCCGCTGCCGCGCTGGCGCCGCGATCGCTTCCGGGCACGCGGCGGGGCCGGCGAGATCGTCGGCGACGGGCGCGACGTCGCCCTGCTCGGCGACACCTTCAATGCGGCGTTCGAGCCGGAGAATCTGCGAGCGGCCGTCCGGGTCCTGGAGGCGGCCGGCTATCGCGTCCACCATCCGGCCGCGGCGCGCGGCCGGAGGCCGCCCTGCTGCGGCCGGACCTACCTGTCGGTGGGCATGGTCGATCAGGCCAAGGCCGAGGCGCGTCGCACGCTGGACGCGCTGCGCCCTTATGTCGAGCGGGGCGTGCCGGTGGTCGGGATCGAGCCGGCCTGTCTCCTCACGCTGCGCGACGAGTTCGCCGCCCTCTGGCCCGGCGCCGAGACGCTCCAGCTCGCCGACCACGCCCTCCTCCTCGAGGAGTTCCTGGCGCGCGAGCAGGCGGCCGGGCGGCTTGCGCTCGCGCTGAAGCCGTTGCCGCAAGGGCGCGCCCTGCTGCACGGCCACTGTCACCAGAAGAGCTTCGGCGCGCTGGACCCGGCCGTGGAGGTGCTGCGCACCGTGCCGGGCCTCACCGTCGAAGTGGTCGAGTCGAGCTGCTGCGGCATGGCCGGCGCCTTCGGCTACGATGCCGGCCATTACGACGTGTCGATGGCGATGGGCGAGATCAGTCTGCTGCCGGCGGTGCGGGCGGCCGATGCGGAAACGGTCGTCGTCGCCGACGGCACCAGCTGCCGCCAGCAGATCCGCGACGGCACCGGCCGCACGGCCCTGCACGTCGCCCGTGTGCTCGAAATGGCACTATCCTGAAGAAATCGTCCCCGGCCACGATCTTTTCGTTGCGTCGCACCGGAACCGCGTCGTGCAATCGACCCGGGCGGGCGCAACGATAACCCAATGGCAACGAGTCCGCCCCAGGCTTCCGACCAAGATGTCCGAAGGGGCCTAACGGAGGAGAGTCCGGGTGACGCGGACGGCGCCCGCGAGGCAGCCCCTGCAAGCGGCGCCCCCATGTCTCGGTGGGTAAGCAAGGGCGGCGACACCTGCCGCCGATGACGAGACGTCGTGGTGTGGCTTTCCGGTGGAGAGCAACCGGAACCATTTTGTCCGGAGCGTGTCGCCGTCCGCCGTACCCGTTGCGGTGCACTGTGCGGCCGCTATGCTTAGCGCGCGCCCGACCCTTTGCCCGGAAAGCTCGTCCGTGACCGAGAAAACTCCTGCCGTCGCCCGCCCCGCCGCGACCGTCCTGCTGTTGCGCGATGCGCCCGCCGGGCTCGAGGTCTTCATGGTGGTCCGCCACCACGCGATCGACTTCGCCTCCGGCGCCCTGGTGTTCCCGGGCGGCGCGGTGGATGCAGCGGACCGCCATCCCCGCCTCCGCACCGCCTGTACCGGGGCGGAGGGGCTCGGCGAGGCCGAGCTCGCCTTCCGCATCGCCGCGGTACGCGAGGCGTTCGAGGAATGCGGCGTGCTGCTGGCGCGCCGACGGGGCGATGCCGGCCTGGTTCCCGCCGACCGGCTGGCGGAGCTGGCGCGCCGCTATCGCGAGCCGCTCGCCCGCAACGCGATCGGCATCGGCGACATGCTGGACGCGGAGGGACTGGAACTCGCGATCGACGCCCTCGTCCCGTTCGCGCACTGGATCACGCCGGAGATGATGCCGAAACGGTTCGACACCTGGTTTTTCCTGGCGGCGGCGCCGGCGGACCAGATCGCCGCCCACGACGGCAGCGAATCGGTCGACTCGATCTGGATCCGGCCCGAGGATGCCTGTGCCGACGCCGACGCCGGCCGCCGCACGATCATCTTCCCGACCCGCATGAACCTGGAGAAGCTCGGCCGCAGCCGCACTGTCGCCGAGGCGTTCGCCGCCGCCCGGGCCGAGCCGGTGGTCACGGTGCTGCCGCAGGTGGAGAAGGCACCGGGCGGCCGGATCATGCGCATCCCGATCGAGGCCGGCTACGGCATCTCCGAGGTCCATCTGGAAGGAGCGCCGGGCTCCGCCGGCACGGCCCGCCGCGTGCCGCTCGCGATGCCGCTCGACCGCTGACGCGCGGTCAGCGGGCCGCCGGCGGCATCATCCGCGTTCCCGCTTCGGCATCACTGAGCGACGGGAAACGACGCGAGTCGAAGAGCTGATAGTGCCACCATTCGTTCCGGTAGAAGTCCCAGCCCGCCGCCGTCATAATCCCCAGCAGCAGCACGCGGTTGCGTTGTGCCGCCACCGGCAGGTCGGTCACGCCGTGGTGCGACAGCGGGCGCAGGTCGTCGAAACCGGTTCCCATCTCAAGCGGCGTGCCGGAGCCGTCGACCAGCGTCACGTCGACGGCGACGCCCCGGGTGTGCGGGCCGCCCTTGCGCGGGTCCGCGACATAGCTCGGATCCGGTGCGGCGTGCCAGAGCGCCCATTGCGCCTCGACCGGGCGGAACGCGTCATAGATCCGCAGGCGATAGCCCAGCGGCGCCGCGATCGCGACCGCCCGGCGCAGCGCGTCGGCCGCCTCGGGGTGCAGATAGCATCCGGCACGCGCGTAGATCGGCGCGCCCGTCAGGTTGTTAGCGGTGGCATAGCGGAGTTCGATCTCGACCCCGTAGGCCTCGGGCGTGATTTCGACCAGCATCCCGCCTGATTAGGCGGCGCCCCTGCCCGCGTCAACGGGCTGCCTCGGCCATGCCCTCTCGGGCGGCGTTGCCGCCTCAGCTACGGGTCTGCGAGTGCTGGCCGCCGGGCCGCGAGATCCCGGTCAGGGCCTCGTCCGTCCGGTCGGAGTCGCCGCTCAATGCGATGTCACCGAGCGAGACGATGCCGACCAGGCGCTTGTCGCGGTTCACGACGGGCAGGCGCCGTACCTGGATGTCTCCCATGTTCCTGGCGACGTGATCGACATCCTCGTCTTCGAAGCAGTATTTGATTTCCGGGCTCATGATGTCGCGCACCTTGGTCTCGGGGTCGCGACCCTCGGCCACGGCGCGGATGACGATGTCCCGGTCGGTGATCATGCCGACGAGGTGATCGCCATCGCTGACCGGCAGTATGCCGGCGTCGAGTTCAGCCATCATCCTGGCGGCCCGTTGCACCGTGTCGGTCGGGCTGGCGAGCTGCACGTTGCGCGTCATCACCTCGCTCACTCGCATCGATTGTCTCCTGGCTCGGGAATCGTAAACGTCCCGACGAAACACTCGCCCCGATGGCCGGTTCCCCGGCCGGCGTCATCTCCGGCCGCCTGTCGGGTCAGACGGAGCAAGGCGCCCGGCCGCTGCGCCGGGCTGGTCCCGGGCCGGGTCTCCGCGTATAGGAAAGCGACCTCATACCACCCGCGAGGACGACCGATGGATGCTCCGAAGACGCTGCTCGCTCTGGCCGGCGCCGACCCCACTCCGAACGCCCTTTCGGAGTCGGCGCTCGTGCTCATCGACTGCCAGCTCGAATATGTGGATGGCCGCCTGGCACTGCCGCAGATCGGGCCGGCGCTGGCCGAAGCGGCGCGGGTGCTGGAGCGGGCGCGCACAGCCGGCGCCCCGGTGATCCATATCGCGCACCGCGGTGCGCCCGGCGGGCCGTTCGACCCGGACGGCCGCTCCGGCCGGATCGCACCGGAGGTGGCGCCGCGCGAGGGCGAGCCGGTAATCGCCAAGCGCCTGCCCAACGCCTTCGCCGGAACCGAGCTCGACGCGACGCTGCGCGCGCTCGATCGCAAGCGCCTGATCGTGGTCGGGTTCATGACCCATATGTGCGTGAGCTCCACGGTCCGCGCGGCCCTGGATCTCGGCTACCGGTCCACGGTGGTGGCGTCCGCCGCGGCGACGCGCGACCTGCCGGCCTGCGGCGGCGGCGTGCTGGACGCACGCGCGCTGCACGAGGCCAGCCTCGCCGCCCTGGCCGACCGCTTCGCGGTGATCGTCCCCACCGCCGGTGACCTGCCAGACTGAGGCCCGGTGGCGGCGCCGTTACCGAGCCGGGTTCACAACGGCCGGCGGTCGAGGCAAGATAGCTAGGTTTGGGGGGAGGGGAGCTCGGTCGGAGGCGCTCGTGCGTCCTCGCGCGGATCCGACGATCATCTTGCAGGATACACGCGTTCCCGTTGCGGTCACGCCGGACCGTGAGCCGCCGTGGCACCCGCGCGTGCGGCAGCTGTACCGTTTCTGGGAATCGATCCGTCGGCCGGGGATGCTGCCCGGCCGCCAGCACATCGACCCTGGAGCGATCCGCGAGCTGTTGCCGGACATCTGGATGCTGGACGTGCAGCCGGAGCCGTTCCGGCTGCGATACCGGCTCGCCGGCACCGGGATCACCGCCTCGCACCGGCGCGAGCTGACCGGCCTCTGGATGGACGAAGCCCATCCGCAGCTCCGGAACAATGCGCTGTATTTCGAGCGCTACAAGCGGGTCGTCGCGACCGCGGAGCCGAGCTGGCGCAAAGGACCGCCGGTGACCGACCATCTCTGCTGGGCCGTCGAGAACCTGATCCTGCCGCTGGCACGCAACGGGCGGGACGTCGACATGCTCCTGTGCATCACCCAGATGCACAAGCTGCCGCCGCGCGATCTCGACTCGGATCAGCCGGCGGTCGCCAATACGTCGCGATAGCTGCCCAGGAACGAATCGAAAGCGGCAACGAGGCGGTCGCACTCCGCCGCATCCATCGGGAGCGACAGCACCATCATGTTGCGCCGGGCCACGTAGCAGCCGCGCGCGATCATCTCGAGATGGAACAGCGCGCGCGCCGCGGCGGGTACGGCGGCGGCGTCCTGCGGCCCCCGCAGCGGCCGGTCGGTCAGGTGCAGCATCATCATCGAGCCGATGCCGGTAACCTGGCCCTTGACGCCGTGCGCCGCGATGACGGCGTTCAGCCGCCCGCGCAGCGTGTCGCCGAGCGCGTTCATCCGTTCCGACTCTTCCGGGGTCAGTGCGTGCCGCAGCCCCGCGACCGCCGCCGCCATGGTCAGGACGTTGTTGTTGAAGGTCCCGGCATGGCCGAACGAGTCCGGCCGGCGCGGATCGAACCGCTCCATCACGTCGCGGCGGCCGCCAAAAGCCCCGAAGGTGAGGCCGCCGCCCAGATACTTGCCCAGCGTCACCAGATCCGGGCGGATGCCCAGCCGCCCGTGCAGGCCGTGCGGCGACAGCCGCGAGGTCATCACCTCGTCGAAGATCAGGAGGATGCCGTGGCGCTCCGTGGCCGCGCGCAGCGCGTTCAGGAACTCGCGTTCGGCGGGGATGCAACCGCCGCTGCCGGTCATCGGCTCGACGATCACGGCGGCAAGCTCGGCCGCGTTCGCCGCGATCAGCGCCAGGGTCCGTTCGGTATCGTTGTAGGGCGCCATCACGTACGGGAAGGGCACGTTCATCGACGAGCCGTAGGCGCCGAAACTCAGCACGCTGCCGTGGTAGCAGCCCTGGAACGCCATGATCTTCGGCCGCCCGGTGAAGGCGCGGGCGGCGGACAGCGCCAGCAGGTTGGCCTCGGTTCCGGAATTGGTGAACCGGACCAGTTCGAGCGCCGGGAAGCGCTCGCAGAGCAGCGCCGCCAGCTCGGCTTCGCGGGCCGTCGGCCCGCCCAGGGTGATGCCGTGCTCCAGCGCCTCGGTCACCGCCGCCTTGATCACCGGGTTCGAGTGTCCGTAGAGCCCCGCCGTCTGCTCGGTTACGAAATCGACGTAGCGATGGCCGTCGACGTCCTCGACATAGCAGCCCTCCCCGCCGGCGAGGCTGAGCGGGAAGGGAGGATAATAGAGCACCGTGCGGGTATTGCCGCCCGGCATGGCCCGGCAGGCCGCCTCGTAGGCGGCGGCGCTGTTCGGATTGGCGGCGGCGAAGCGCTCCTCTGCGTCGTGCAGCGCGGCGGTCAGGTCGAAATTGACCGGTCGAGCATCGTCCATCGTCATTCTCCAGCGGTGGCGGCCAGGGCGACTTAGAACCGGCGGCTCAGAACGGGCGGTCCCCCCGGATCTGGGTACGGTAGAGCAGGCGCCGGGCGTCTGCGTCGAACGCGTCACGATGGTGGATGACGCAGCGATTGTCCCATATCACCAGATCGCCGACCTGCCATTGCTGCGACCAGACATAGCGTGGCTGCGTGCAATGCTCCCAGAGCGCATCCAGCAGCGCCTCGCTTTCCTCCAGCGGCAGGCCGACCAGATAGGCGTTGCGGCGGCGGCCCAGGAACAGTGCCTTGCGTCCGGTCTCCGGATGGGTCCGCACGACGGGATGGACAGCACCCGGAACCAGGCGCGGATCGGTGACATGCTCGAAGCCGGCGCGGCGTTCCCCGGCGCTGTTGGTGCTGGAATCGTGCTTGCAGCGCAATCCTTCGCAGCGCCGCCGCAGCTCCAGCGGCAGCTCCTCGTAGGCCGCGTACATGTTCGCGAAATTGGTGTTGCCGCCGGCCGCCGGGGCCTCGACGGCGTAGAGCAGGCTCGCCGTCGGCGTCTCCTCCTTGTAGGACATGTCGGTGTGCCAGATCGCCTCGCCATGGCCGAGGCTGCCGATCGGCACCCCGTCGCGGACGATGTTCGACATCACCGCGACATAGGGATGGTCCGGCAGGTGCGGAACGCCTCTGGCGTTGATCGGAGCCTTGTCGAGCGGCCCGAAGCGCCGGCTGAACGCTTCCATGCGGTCGAGCGGAAGCTGCTGTCCCCGGAAGCGCAGGACCAGGTGCTCCATCCAGGCCGCATGGATGGCCTGGAAGGTCGCCTCGTCCAGCGGCCGGGCGAGATCGACTCCCCGGATGTCCGCGCCCAATGCCGCGCCCGTCGGCAGGATCTCGACGGTGTGCCCCGACAGCTCGCCCATGGCTCGGCTCCTCCAGGTCTCGCCGGCGGCCGCACGCGGCCGCGTCCGTGTCAGTCTAGGTGAGGCCGGGGGCGTCCGGCAATTCGGCGATCCGTGACGGCTCGGGAATGGCTGCTCACCCGCAGCACGTGGCCACGGCCCGGCTCGGGCCGGTCAGTGTCCGACCTGGACCGCGAAGGCCGCCGGGGTCAGCTCGGCAATGATCTGCCGCACCAGCGGGCGCGCTTCCTCGCGGGTCATCCCAACCGCCAGCCGTTCGTCGTAGAGCGTCTTCAGCAGGATGGCGTCCGCCGGTGTCAGGGCGAACACGCGATCCGCCTCGCAGAACAGCGACGGCCGGTAATGGCAGGCATCGTTCGGCAGGCCGAGCACCTGGACCATCTCTTCCAGGATGCAATGCTGCCGCTGCGACTCGGAGATGTCGGTGCCGATCGCGATGGCGCCCGCCTTGATCCGGCCGGCCTGCTCGCTGTCGCTGACGGCCAGCGCGATGCAGGCACTGGTCGTCACCCAGCGCCGGAACTCCGGATCGTCGCGGCTGCCCGGCATCTTGGCGAAGTCGGCGCGCGGATAGAATCCGAGACGGAGGGTCGCGCCCTCCGGCGCACTGGCCGGCATCAGGCGGATGCCGGTCAGCTTCTCGATCGCCCGGAAATGCTTGGCGATCGGCGCGAGATAGCGATGAACGTCGTAATCGGCCGAGGTGTAAAGAGCGAAGTAAGGGGTGTCCGTCCATTTCTGGACGACGCCGCGCGCCTCACCGTGCTCGTGCCCGAAAGCCACATCCTCGAACTGGGCGACCATCGCCTCGTAGCTCGGGAGCGCCGGCAGCGTGCCCGCGTGCCCAGGCGCCGCGAGACCGGCAGAAACGATGCAGAGTCCGACCAGAAGCCGAAGGCCGCGGCGCAGCGGGCCGGTAACGCAGTCGGCGGCGGACGCAAAAAAGCCGTGGAAATGCTTCATTCCCCTATTCGACTCCCGAACGGCACAGGCGCGGTTGGCGGCGCTTCAAATGCGGAACGTCCGCCCGCGACGTAATTTTTTATACCGGAGATCGATGTTCCGATGCTTTTGTTGCGGGAACGATAGGGCATCGACCCCGCCCGCTTCAACAGCGGATCCGGCATGCGGCCATTTTGCGCAGAACCGTTGCACGATGGCGATAGGGGCGGAGCGGGCGCGGCCGGCGGGGCGACCGTTCGATCGGGGTTCGTAAGCGCTCAACGGGTGCCGGGATCGGAGAACGCGGGGCGGCAGCGCGCAAGGTCGTTGAGCCGATCCACGGTCCGTTGCGACATCGGGATGGCCGCGACCGTGCCGATGCGAACGTCACCGGAGGGGGCGCCAACGCCTCGTCGCCGATGCCGAGAAGGCTGCCGACTGCGATGACCGCACGGTTTGTACCGTCAGCGCCCACCTCGTCTCCGCTCCCCGGCTGCCAAAACGTTGGGGGCCGAAGCCGGGATCACCGGCTTCGGCCCCTTCGCCGCGATGTTGCGGACGGTTACCAGCGATAGGGCTCGTACTGGCCGGCCTCGTAGGCGGGCATGCCCTTGATCTCCGATTCACCCTGCTCGGACATCAGGATCACATTGTCGTTCTCGCGGATCATGAAGCGGTCCAGCGGCACCGCCACCTTCTTGCCGCCGAGACCCAGGAAGCCGCCGCCCACGTCGAGGACGACGAACGGATCCTGCCCGCCCTGGCGCAGAACGATGGTGTCGATCTCGCCGACCTCCTCGCCGTTGAGATTGACAACGTCGGTGCCCTGGAGCTGCTCGGCCGTGAACCGGTCGAGGTCGAAGGCGGTCGTGCCGGCCGGCTGCGACGTCGTCGGCGCCGTGGCGGTACCGGTTGTCGGGGCCTCCCGTGGCCCGGTCTCCAACCCGGTCGCCGGCGTCGCGGCGCGGCTCTCGGTTTCACGCCGCCCGGCCTCGCCCTCGACCCTGGCCTCCTGCTGGACCCGGACATCCGGCCGCTCGGCCTGATCGACGACCACCTTTGGCTCGGACTGCTCGACGGATACTTCCGGCTTCGCCTGGTCCACGGTCACCTGGGGCTCCGCCTGCTGAACGGTCACCTTCGGCCGCGATTCCTCGACGACCACCCGCGGTTCCGCCTGCTGAACCTCGACCTGCGGCTGCGGCTGTTCGACGCTCACCTTAGGAGGCGGCTGCTGGATGCTGACCTGCGGCTGTGCCTGGCGCACCGTGACCTCCGGCTGCGGCTGCTGCACGGTGACGGTGGGCTGTGGCTGCTGCACCGTGACCTCCGGCTGCGGTTGCTGCACGGTGATCTCCGGCTGCGGCTGCTGAACCGCGATCTGCGGCTGCTGCTGTTCGACCCGCACGTTCGGCGCGGCCTCGGAGACCCGCACCGTCGGCGCAGACTGCATCACCACGATCCGGGCCCGATCCTGGTCGCCGACGCCCTCCGCAAGAAACTCGGTCTCGGACAGGCGCATATCCTGGTCGGTGTCGAACGTGCTGAAAGCCTGAGTCACGGCCTGCTGGTCGCCGTCGCGGATGCCGATGCACTGTACGAATTCGTTGCGGGCAACCGCGCCGTCCTTGTCGCGGTCCAGGACGCCGAACACCTCGGCGCGGTTCGTTTCCATCTCGTCGACGCTGAGCACGCGATCGCCGTTGGCATCGAAGCGCGCGAGCTGCTCCCAGCACTGGTTGGTTCCGGCAGCCTGCTGCCGGTTCATCTCCTGCTGGCCCGGTTGGCGGTCCATCCGCTGCTGGGTCTGCTGTTGGGGTTGGGCCTGTTGCTGCGGCTGGGGCTGCCGCTGCGTCTGCGCGCTCGCCGGCAGGGCCAACAGCATGCCTGCGCCGAGAATGCCGGCTAACGCCGTCGTGCGGAGAAGTCTGTTCATGTCACCCTTGTCCATTCCTGATTTGCAGAACGCGAGAAAGCGTTGGCGATGCCGCAACGGGGTGCGGCAGGCGTCGTCGGTTGTCGCAACCAGCGAGCAGAGGATCGGGTTCCAATTCGCCGAGAGCGTGTCGTCCGTGCACCGCCCGACTCCGGGCCACGGATCGGGCAAGGCCGGCTCGCCATCCCGGATGCGCAGGATCTTGCAAAAATTCCTATACCATGGTAATTCTCGATGCTGGTCGAAGCCCACGCGCAGCCGTCGCGACCGGCCTGCATGGGCGGGGCGGGCGAAGGCCAACGTCGAGCAGCCGGGCGTGTTGACGAAAGGCAGCGAATGTTTACGAAAGGCGACATTTCCGAGGGACGCTCCCGGTGTCCGGGAAGCGGAGCGGCGGTCGCCATGGGGGTCCCGACCGTGCTACGCTCGCCGCCTGCCGAAACCCGACTATGAGGGAGCGGTGACGTTCGCGTTCGACACGCCGCGGCAGGACCACGCGACCGTGTGCGGCGTGCCGCAACGCAGCCACGGCCATCGTGCCGGGCCGCACGGTTGAAGAGGAGTTCGTGCATGGCCGAACATGGTCACGACCATCCCCACCCACACGATGCTCCCCTATCCGATCTCGAGCTGCGGGTTCGTGCGCTCGAATCGCTGCTGACCGAAAAGGGGCTCATCGACCCGCAGTCGCTCGATTATCTGATCGACCTGTACGAGACCAAGATCGGGCCGCGCAACGGCGCCAAGGTGGTCGCCAAGGCCTGGACCGATCCCGCCTACAAGCGCTGGCTCCTCGAGGACGCGACCGCCGCGATCGCGTCGCTCGGCTTTACCGGCCGGCAGGGCGAGGACATGGTCGTCATCGAGAACACACCGCGGGTCCACAATCTCGTCGTCTGCACGCTCTGCTCCTGCTATCCCTGGCCGGTGCTCGGCCTGCCGCCCGTCTGGTACAAGGCTGCGCCCTACCGTGCGCGCGCCGTGATCGACCCGCGCGGCGTCCTGAAGGAGTTCGGTGTCGAGCTGCCGGAGGAGACCGAGATCCGCGTCTGGGACAGCACGTCGGAGGTTCGCTACCTCGTCCTGCCGATGCGGCCCGCGGGCAGCGAGGGCATGACCGAGGAGGAACTGGCCGGACTGGTCACTCGCGACTCGATGATCGGCACCGGCCTGCCGAAGAGCCCGGAGGCGGTGCGATGAACGGGATGCATGATCTCGGCGGCATGCACGGCTTCGGGCCGGTCGCACCGGAAGAGAACGAGCCGGTCTTCCACGCCGAGTGGGAGCGACGCGCCTTCGCCGTGACGCTCGCCGCCGGCGCGCTCGGACGCTGGAACATCGACATGTCGCGCTCCGCGCGCGAGCAGATGCCTCCGGCCGAATATCTGCGCACGACCTACTACGAGCACTGGCTGTTCGGCCTGGAGCGGCTGCTGGTGGAGAAGGGCCTCGTCAGCGAGGACGAGCTGCGCGAGATGCGGCCGCGTGAGAATGCGCCGCCGGACCTGCGCGCGATCCCGCCGGACCGGATGGCCGCCGCCATCGCCAAGGGTGGCTCGGCGCGACTCCCGGACGAGGTGCCGGCGAAGTTCCGGGTCGGCGACCGGGTGTTGGCGCGCAACATCCACCCCGTAGGCCACACCCGAATCCCGCGCTATGTGCGCGGCCGCGTCGGCACGATCGACCGCGACCACGGCGTCTTCATTTTCCCCGACGCCCATGCGGAGGGGGCGGGGACCAAGCCGCAGCATTGCTACAGCGTCCGCTTTACGGCGCGCGAGCTCTGGGGTCCCGAGGCCCCGGCGCGGGATGCGATCTACGTCGATCTGTGGGACGATTATCTGGAGCCGGTATGAGCGGCAAACCCTGCCTCGACGACCTGCCTGCCCTGCCTTCCGACGCGGAGGGCCCGGTCTTTCGCGCGCCGTGGGAGGCCCAGGCCTTTGCTATGACGGTACGCCTGCACGAGGCCGGGCACTTCACCTGGGCAGAGTGGGCGGATCGGCTATCGGTCGAGATTCGACGCGCACAGGAGCACGGCGACCCCGACCTCGGCGACACCTACTACGAGCACTGGCTGGCGGCTCTGGAGCGGCTGGTCGCGGAAAAGGGACTCGTCCCGGGCGACGCGCTCGTCCGGCGCAAGGAGGAGTGGGCCGAAGCCGCGGCCCGCACGCCGCACGGACAGCCGATTCTGCTGACCCGCGCCGGACCCGGTCATGACTGACCGGAGTCCGGGACCGGCGCGCCATCGACCGTGAGACGGTCCACCCGCTCGGGGTAGAAGCAGAGATAACCGGCGATCTTGCGGCATTCGGGCCGCGGCACCGGATACGACCAGGCCACGTCCGCGACGAGCCTGTCGCCGTCTCGCGCCGACCAGTACCGGGCCGAGCCCTTGTAGGGGCAGGCCGAGATGGTGTCCGAGTCGGTCAGCAGGTCGGTGCGCACGTCCTCCGGCGGGATGTAATAGCGGGCCGGCAGGCCGGTTTCGAACAGGAAGCGACCACGCGTCGTCTCGGCCAGCGTCCGTCCGCCCAGCTCGACCCGTACCGCGCGAGCACTGTCGAGGATGTCGACCCGGTGATACGGATCGCGCGGGTGGACGGCGATCCGCTCGTCCTCTTCGTGCCAGGCATCGATCCGGTCGAATTGGAAGGCGATGCGCTCTGCGATGTCGGCGACGCCGTCGAGCGGCGCCTCGTAGCTCCAAGCGGCGTTCTCGGACCGCTTCTCTCCGGCGGCGATGGTCCAGTAAGCGGCGTCGCCCTTGTAGGGGCAATGCGTGGTGTGGTCGCTCCGTCGGAGCAGTTCCATCCGTACGGCGGCGCGCGGGAAGTAGTAGACCGGCGCGCAGCCTGCCTCGAGCAGCAGGATTGTCGCCGTGCTGTCGGCAATCGTCTCGCCGTCCAGGCTGGCGCGCACCCGCTTCGGGCTGGCATAGAGTGTGATGCGGCGCTCCGGGTCGTAGCTCATCGATCGTCGCTCCCCGGTGATCATCCCTGCCCGCGGTGCCGGTGCGGACCGTCGTCCCGACGCCGTCCAGAGTAAGAAGGCCCGTATCGGCGCGATTTCAAGCTTGCGTGCGACCGAGCGCCGGGCGGCGATAGCTCAGGGCCTCGGCGACGTGAATCCGGGCGATCCGCTCGGCGCCGTCCATGTCGGCCAGCGTGCGCGCGACCCGCAGCACCCGGTGGTAGCCGCGCGCCGACAGCCGCAGCCGCTCGGCCGCGTCCGCCAGCAGCCGGCGGCCGGCCTCCTCCGGTGTTGCGACCGCCTCCAGGAGAGCGCCGTCGGCGGCGGCATTGACCCGGACGCCGGAGTCGGGTGCCAGCCGCCGATACCGTTCCTCCTGGCGCGTCCGCGCCGCCGCTACGCGCGCGGCGATCTCGGCCGAACCCTCAGCCGGCGGCGGCAGGGCGAGGTCGGCGGCCTCCACCCGGGGTACGTCCACGTGCAGGTCGATCCGGTCGAGCAATGGCCCGGACAGGCGGCCCTGATAGTCCGCGCCGCAGCGCGGGGCGCGGCCGCAGCCCTGTATCGGGTCGCCAAGATGGCCGCAGCGGCAGGGGTTCATCGCCGCCACGAGCTGGACCCGGGCAGGGTAGGTGACGTGGGTATTGGCGCGGGCGATTGTCGCATGCCCCGATTCGAGGGGCTGCCGCAGCGCCTCCAGCACCGGCCGAGGGAACTCCGGCAGCTCGTCCAGGAACAGCACGCCGCAATGGGCGAGCGAGACCTCCCCGGGCTTCGCACGCAACCCGCCACCGACCAGCGCGGCGATCGAGGCCGAGTGATGCGGGTCGCGGAAGGGCGGGCGCCGCTTCAGCATGCCCCCCTGCAGCAGGCCGGCGACGCTGTGGATCATCCCGACCTCCAGCGCCTGGGCCGGAGTCAGCGGCGGCAGGATTCCCGGGAGTCGCGCCGCCAGCATCGACTTGCCGGATCCCGGCGGGCCGACCATCAGGAGGTTGTGGGACCCTGCCGCGGCGACCTCAGCCGCCCGCTTGGCACTCTCCTGGCCCTTGATGTCCCGCAGATCCAAGATCGGGCCGAGGTCCTCGACCGGCGCGGGTGGCGGCGGCGACAGGATCTGCCGCCCCTTGAAGTGATTGACCAGCGCCAGCAGCGTGGCCGGTGCCAGCACGTCGAGATCGCCGGCCCAGGCGGCCTCGCCGCCGTTGGCGGCGGGGCAGACGATCCCGCGTCCGAGCCCGACCGCGCCCATCGCCGCCGGGAGGGCGCCGGCGACCGCGGCGAGGCTGCCGTCGAGCCCCAGCTCGCCGAGCGCGACATACGGCGCCACGTCCTCCGGCGACAGCACCTCCATCGCCACCAGCAGCGCAAGCGCGATCGGCAGGTCGAAATGGCTGCCCTCCTTCAGCAGATCGGCCGGGGCGAGATTGACAGTGATCCGCTTCGGCGGCAGCGCTAGGCCGAGCGCGTTGAGCGCGGCCCGCACCCGCTCGCGGCTCTCCCCGACTGCCTTGTCGGGCAGGCCGACCACGGCGAACACGGGCGTGCCGCCGGCGAGGTGCACCTGCACGTCGACAGGCACGACCTCGATTCCCTGAAAGGCGACGGTGCTGACGCGGGCGACCATGCGTTGCGCGGGCGGTGCTCTGAGACCGTTTGGAATCGTATCGTAAGTTGCGGAACCCCGTTGGGGCAACCGGCTCGGCGACGGGGCGTTCCGGCCGTCAGCGCAACGGCCAGAACAGCAGGATCAGCGGCACGCCGACCACGACCACCAGAATCGACAGCGGCAGGCCGAGCCGCGGATAGTCGGCGAACTTGTAACCGCCGGGCCCCATGACCAAGGCATTGGACTGATGTCCGATCGGCGTCAGGAAGTCGCAGGACGCCCCGATCGCGACGGCCATCAGCAGGCCGTCGAGCGTCAGCCCGAGCTGGCCGGCGAGGCTGGCGGCGATCGGCGCCATCACCAGCACTGTCGCGGCATTGTTCAGAACGGGCGTCACCAGCATGGTCGTGACCAGGATCAGCGCCACGATCGCGAAGGGCGGGAGCCCTTGGGCCAGAGCCGCGATCCAGCCGGCGACCAGCTCGGTCCCGCCGGTCGCCTGCACCGCCTCGGTGACGGGGATGAGGGCCCCGAGCAGGACGATCACCGGCCAGTCGATGGCACCGTAGATCTCGCGCAGCGTCAGCACACGCAGCAGCGCGATCAGCAGCACGGCGACCAGGAACGCGATCGACACCGGCACGATCTCGAGCGAGGCGGCGAGCACGGCGGCGGCCAGGATGCCGATCGGCAGCGCCGCCCGGTGCGGCCGCCCGAGCAGCAGGTTCCGCTCCGCGAGCGGCAGGCAGCCCAGAGTCCGGAGCGTCTCGGCCATGCGTTCGAGATGCCCCTGGAGCAGGATCACGTCCCCCTCCTCGAAGCGGAGTTCGCTGAGGCGCTGGCGGATCGACCGCCCGCGACGGCGCACCCCAAGCAGATTCACGCCGAACCGCGAGCGCAGATGCAGTTCTGCCGGCGAGCAGCGGACCATCTGCGAATCGGCCAGCACGACGGCCTCGACCACGCCGACATCGTCGGACCGGACGTCCTCGGGCTCCAAGGTGCTGGCGCCGACCAGCTCGAGCTGGGCCGCGTCGATGACCCGCTTCAGCACGGTCGGCTCCGACTCCACCAGCAGTACGTCGCCCGCCTGCAATGTCGTCCGCGCCGACGGAATCATGCGCCGGCGCTCCTCGCGCAGGATAGCGATCACCGAGAGGTCGCGCTCGCCCAGCGCTTCGAGATCGCCCACGGTGCGGCCGACCGACCCGGAGTTCTCGGGGACGCGAACCTCGGAGATGTAATCCTCGATCCGGAAGCGCTCCTCCGGTGTGGTCTGCCCGCGCCGGCCGCCTGGCAACAGGCGCCAGCCGATGGTGAGGAACGCCACGCCGGCAGCGGCGATGCCGAGTCCGACCGGCGTGAAGTCGAACATCCCG
>CAZVAR010000040.1:0-5232 GCA_964625225.1 uncultured Alphaproteobacteria bacterium
CGACGGGCGCGCCGGGATGGCGATGTTGGCGACCCAGATCGCCAGCGCCGCGGCGGCCCTGTCCTGGATGGCCGTGGAGTGGATGATGAAGGGCAAGCCGAGCGTGCTCGGGATCATCTCGGGCGCGGTGGGCGGCCTTGTCGCGATCACCCCGGCCGCGGGCTTCGTGCTCCCGGGCGGCGCGCTCGTCATCGGCCTCGTCGCCGGCGCGGCTTGCTATTGGGCGGCCACCAGCCTGAAGAACGCGCTGGGCTACGACGACAGCCTCGATGCCTTCGGCGTGCACGGGGTGGGCGGCATCGTCGGCGCGATCCTGACGGGTGTTTTCGCTGCGGGCGCACTCACTGCCACCGCGGACGATCCGGTCGGGCTCCAAGGATTGCTCGAAGGCAATCCCGGCCAGGTGCTGCTGCAGGTCTACGGCGTCGCGGTGACCGTCATCTATTGCGGCATCGCCAGCTTCATCCTGCTGAAGGTCGTCGATGCGGTGATCGGATTGCGGGTGGACGCCGAGACCGAACGCGAGGGGCTGGACCTCCGCCTCCACGGCGAAGCGGTCCACTGAGCCGGTCGGCGCCGCCCCCGTCCTGTCGAACCGCGGGCCTCTTCCGAGCGGAAGGGGCCCGCGACCCGCGAAGCTCGCGGCGCCGGACTAAGCGGTCGGATAGAGGCCCGCGACCCGCGCCCGCAGCCGCACCAGCGCCAGTACCGTGTCGATCGAGGGCGTATCGACGCCGACCCGGTCCCCGAGTTCCGCCACCGCCGCGACCAGCGCATCGATCTCCATCGGGCGCCCGCGCTCCAGATCCTGCAGCATCGAGGTCTTGTGCTCGCCGATCTCGATCGCCGCCTCGATGCGCCGGTCCAGGCTGATGCGGAAGCGGGCGCCGAGGGCCTCACCGACCGCCTGACCCTCCCCCATCATCCGGCGTACCAGCAGGGCGACGTCCGGATCGGTGCCGATGCGCCGCATGGTGGCATGGGTCAGCGCGGAGATCGGGTTGAACGCCAGATTGCCCCACAGCTTGACCCAGATGTCGTCGCGGATGCGGCTGCGGACCGGGGCGCGCAGCCCGGCCTCGATGATTTTCCCGGACAGCGCCCGGACCCGCTCGGAGCGCGTTCCGTCCGGTTCGCCGAGCGCATAGGCATCGCCTTCGACCACCTTGCACACGCCCGGCTCGACGATCTCGGTAGCCGGATAGACGACGCAGCCGATCGCGCGCTGCGGCCCGAGCCCGTGCCACTGCGCCCCGCCCGGATCGACCGACTCGATCGGCTGGTTCGCCCACGGGCCGGCCAGACCGTGGAAGTACCACCAGGGCACCCCGTTCATTGCCGTGACGACCGCGGTGTCGGGCCCGAGCAGCGGCTGCATGGCGCCGACCACGCCCGGCGCCTGATGCGCCTTGAGAGTGACGATGACATAGTCCTGCGGCCCGAGCTCGGCCGGGTCGTTGGTGGCGCGCGGCCGGACCGTGAAGGCCTCGCCGTCGATCCCGATCACCCGCAGGCCGTTGCGTTGCATGGCCTCCAGGTGCGGGCCACGCGCGATCAGGCTCACCTCCGCATCGGTGCGGGCGAGAAAGCCGCCGAGATGGGCGCCGATCGCGCCGGCGCCGTAGATGCAGATTCTCATGTTTCGGCCAGGCCGAGTCTTTCGGCGAGGCCGATGCGCTGCACCTTGCCGGTGGGACCCTTCGGCAGTTCGTCGAGGAAGACGATCCGCCGCGGCACCTTGAACTCGGCGATGCGCAGCGACGCCCAGTCCTTGATCTGCTGCTCGGTCACCTCGCTTTCTTCGCGCAGCACGATCGCGGCGCCGACCTCCTCGCCGAGCATTGCGTGCGGGATCGCGAACGTGACCGCCTGCTGTACCGCGGGGTGCTCGCACAGCACGTCGTCGACCTCGCGCGGTGAGATCTTCTCACCGCCCCGATTGATGATCTCCTTCAGCCGGCCGGTGATGGTGAGATAGCCGTCGGCATCGAACACCCCCTGGTCGCCGGTCCGGAACCAGCCGTCCTCGGTGAAGGCGGCGGCGTTCGCCTCGGGATTGTTCTCGTAGCCCTTGGTGACGTTCGGGCCGCGGATCGCGACCTCGCCGCGCTCGCCTTGCGGCAGCGGTGCGCCCTGCTCGTCGATGATCCTGATCTCCGGTCCTGCCGGCAGCCCGACGGTACCCGGCTTGCGCGGCCGCGGCGGCAGCGGGTTGCTGGCCATCTGGTGCGCCGCCTCCGTCATCCCGTACGCCTCGATCACCGGGCAGCGGAACAGCTCCTCGAGCTCCCGCATCACCGGCGGCGGCAGCGACGCCGACGACGAGCGGATGAAGCGCAGCTTGGCCCGTTCTACCGATTCGCGGTTGCGCTCCGCGCGGGCCAGAATCGCCTGATGCATGGTGGGAACGGCCGTGTACCAGGACGGTTCGGCCTCATCGAGCCAGGTGAAGAAGCGGAGCGCGCTGAAGCCGGGTGTGCAGAAGACCGTGCCACCAGCCGCCAGCGAGGACAGGACCGCCGCGATCAGGCCGTGGATGTGGAACAGCGGCATGATGTTGAGGCAGCGGTCCTCGTGCGTCAGCTGCAGCGTCTTCCCGATATGGTGCGCCGAGGCGGTGATGTTGGTGTGCGTCAGCGGCACGATCTTGGGTCGGGACGTCGTGCCGGAGGTGTGCAGCACCAGCGCCTTGTCCTCCGCCGCGGCGTAGCCGGTCGCCGCCGCCTTTTCCGTTCGGGCCGTGCCGCCCTCGGCGAGCAGCGTGAAGGCCCCGGCGCCTTGATCCGGGTCGGGGGCGAGGCGGAGGATCGGGATGGTCAGCTTCTTCGCGATCTCGACCGCCGGCGAGTCGTCGCCCTCCATCACGACCAGCGCCTTGGCCCGCAGGTCCGTCATGTAGAAGTCGAACTCGTCGGCCCGGTATGCCGGATTGAGGGGTGCGGTCGTCGCTCCGGCTCCGATCGCCACGAAGGCTGCCGCCATTTCGGGCCCGTTCGGCAGCACGATCGCCACCCGGTCGTTACGGCCCACTCCGAAATCGTTGAGTGCGTCGACCGTCGAGGAAACCAGTCTGCGTAACCCGCCATAGGTGAGCGGTGCCCGGCCCGGCGCGGCGATCGCAATGCTCGTGCGGTCGGCGGCCTCGAGCAGGTCGGGAATGGTCGATATCTCCGGCATGAAGCCTGGTCTCCGCTGCGGGGGTCGGTTTTTGCGGAGACTCTACCAAACGCCCGCGGGGGCATTCCAGCATGCCGGTCCGGCGTTCAGACGCGCAGGTCGAGCGGTACGTGGGAGCCGAGGATGACGACGCGGAGCCCGGCGGCGCGGCGATACGCATCGTCGGCGGCGGTGCGCCGGGGCGGCAGCTCGCCCGGACCGCTCTGCGCGACGGCCTGGGCGAGGAAGGCGGTCGACGGCCGGCCGGGCATGCCGGCCTGCAGCCCGGCCGGGCGGGTGCGGGACGTCTCCGCCGGAGCCGGCGTCGCCACCGCCCCGGACCGGACCGCTTCTCGCCCGACCGCTTCTCCGAGGTGCCGGGACGGTTGGCCGCGCCCGCCGGACGGGGGCATCGCCGGCAGCACCCGGGCCTCCCAGCGCGACGGCGGGATGCGCGCAACCGGATAGGACAACGCCCCGTGCCTCCTTGGTCGGTCGGATCATCAGGAATCGTAGGTCGGGCGGCGAGGCCCGTAAATGCCCCGAAGGGCGGCACCGGCCGGTGGGATCGGCGTAAGCCCAGCGCCGCCGGACGCTCGCCAGGCGGGTTCGCACCACCGGGCCCACGTGCTAGGGTGCTGCCAGTCGCCGCAACTGGATGGGTTCGTCGCAATGTCGTCCGCCACCTCGCTCGCCCATGTCGACACCAACAACCTCGAAGCCTTTTTCATGCCGTTCACGGCCAACCGGCAGTTCAAGGCCAATCCGCGCCTGCTGGTCCGCGCCGAGGGCATGTACTATTACACGCACGACGACCGCCGCGTGATCGATGCCGCGGCCGGAATGTGGTGCGTCAATGCCGGTCACTGCCACCCGCGCATCGTGGAGGCGGTGCAGAAGCAGGTCGCGACGATCGACTATTCGCCGGCATTCCAGATGGGGCATCCGCAGTCTTTCGAGCTCGCCGCGCGCATCGCCGCGCTGGCGCCCGGCGATCTGGATGCCGTGTTTTTCGCCAACTCGGGGTCCGAGGCGGTCGACACCGCGCTGAAAATCGCGCTCGCCTACCACCGCGCCCGCGGCGAAGGTCAGCGCGTCCGCCTGATCGGTCGTGAGCGCGGCTATCACGGTGTCGGCTTCGGGGGCACCGCCGTCGGCGGCATCAAGAACAACCGCAAGGCCTGGGGCACCATGCTGGTCGGCGTCGACCATCTGCGGCACACCCACGACCTGCAGCACATGGCCTTCAGCCGAGGTCAGCCGGAATGGGGCGGCCATCTCGCCGAGGATCTGACCCGCCTCGTCGAGCTGCACGACCCCTCGACCATCGCCGCTGTGATCGTCGAGCCGGTGGCGGGCTCGACCGGAGTGCTGCCGCCGCCGAAGGGCTATCTCCAGCGCCTGCGCGAGATCTGCGACCGGCACGGCATCCTGCTCATCTTCGACGAGGTCATCACCGGTTTCGGCCGGGTCGGTGCCGCGTTCGCGTCCGAGCGGTTCGGCATCGTGCCGGACATGATGACCATGGCGAAGGGCCTCACCAACGCGACCGTGCCCGGCTCGGCCGTGGCCATGCGCAAGTCGATCTACGATACCTTCATGACCGGGCCGGAGTGGATGATCGAACTTGCGCACGGCTATACCTATTCGGCCCACCCGTTGGCCCTGGCTGCGGGCCTCGCCACGCTCGACGTGTACCGCGACGAGGGGCTGTTCGAGCGGTCGGCGGAGCTGTCGCCCTATTTCGAGGATGCGATCCACGCCCTGAAGGGGCTGCCGCACGTCATCGACGTGCGCAATCTGGGCCTGATGGGCGCGGTCGAGTTCGAGCCGCGGCCCGATCACCCGACCGGGCGGGCCTATGACGTGTTCGTCGAGTGCTATCAGCGCGGCGTCTATGTGCGTTTCGCTGGAGAGACGCTCGCCTTTTCCCCGCCCCTGATCGTCGACCGGAGCCAGATCGATCAGATCTTCGAGACCGTGGCGCAGGCCATCCGCACGGTCGCGTGAGTCTTCGCCGGCGGCCGCGCGCGCGGTCGCCGGTGCAGCGATTTTTCCTGTTTTTTGAGCTTTCCG
>CAZVAR010000040.1:5242-25113 GCA_964625225.1 uncultured Alphaproteobacteria bacterium
CGACATTGAACCCGGAAAAGGAACAGCTTATGAAACAAGCGGTAAGCAACATCCCGGTAGGCTTCTGCCAGCGGACGGTGCTGCGGCTGCCGTCGGCTGCTGTCAAGTAGGCAGCGGTTCAGAAGCAGGATGCCCGGATGTCAGCCGAGAGCGGAAAACTCGTTCGGATCGCCACGGCCCTCGGCGCTGCGGAACAGCTCGTCTATGACTGGGATCTGGAGGCCGGCCACATCGAGTGGTACGGCCCGCCGGAAGCCCTGCTTGGGTTCGAGACGCTTGCGTCGACCAGCGGCGGTTTCAACGCGCTGATCCACCCGGAGGATCTGCCCCGGCGCCTCGAGGCGCTGGCGCGGCAGCGGGAGAGCGGGGGACCGCTCGACTGCTGCTACCGGCTGCGCGTCGCCGATGGTGGCTTCCGCTGGGTCCGGGAGTCCGCCGCTCCGGCCGGCGGCATCGATGCGGCGCCGGCACGGCTCGTCGGCCTGCTGCGGGGGGTGGACGCACCGGCCGCCGACGGCGGAACCGAAGGCGCACGCCGTGACCGTCTTACCGGCCATCGCAGCCGGGGGGCGCTCCGGGACGCGCTCGCCGAGGCGATCGGCAGGAGCGTGACCAGCGCCCGGGCCGGTGCCTATCTGGCGATCGACATCGACAATCTGGCGATGGTCAACGACGCGTTCGGCTATGCCGCCGGCGACGCCGTCATCGCCGAGATCGGCGCGCGGCTCGGGCGTCTGCTGCGCGGCCGCGACGTGATCGGCCGGGTGGACGGCGACGGGTTCGGGCTGTTGCTCGAACATTGCGACGAGGAAGGTTTGGCGGTCATCGCCGACCGGCTCATCCGCGCCCTGCGCCAGATGCCGATCGACACGCCGGCCGGCGTCGTCGCTGCGACCGTGTCCCTGGGCGGCGTCGTATTTCCCGCGGCGGCGCGGTCCGCCGACGATGTGATGACCCGGGCGGACATCGCTCTGCAGCAGGCGAAGCGCGCAGGCCGCAATCATTTCGTGCTCTACCGACTTTCCGAGGCCCAGCGCCGTGCGATGCGGCGGGGAAACGGGGTCGCCCGCGAGGTGCAGCACGCGCTGGCCGAGGGGCGCCTGGTCCTGGCCTATCAGCCGGTGGTCGGCGCCGGTTCGGCCGATCCCGCCTTCCACGAGTGCCTGCTGCGCTTGCGCCGTGCCGACGGTGAAATCGTGGCCGCGGGCCAGTTCGTGCCGGTGATCGAACAGCTCGGGCTGATGCGGCAGATCGACCGCCGTGTCCTGGAGCTGGCGGTCGGGGAGCTCGCGCGCGACCCGAATGCTGTGCTGGCCGTCAATATTTCCGGTCTGACCGTCGGCGATCCGGCCTGGCTTCAGGACGCGATCCGGCATCTCGGCGGGCAGCCCGGCCTTGCGGCGAGGCTGATCATCGAACTGACGGAAACCGCCGCGTTCCAGGAGTTCGAGGAGTCGGCGCGGTTCGTGGCGGAGGTCCGCGACCTCGGCTGCCGGGTCGCCCTGGACGATTTCGGTGCAGGCTACAGTTCGTTCCGGCACCTGAGATCCTTGCCGGTGGACATCGTCAAGATCGACGGTTCCTTCGTCCGCGGGATCGGCGAGCGATCGGAAAACCTGCTGTTCCTGCGCAGTCTGCTCGGCCTCGCCGGCGCCTTCGGCCTGACCACCGTCGCGGAGTGCGTCGAGAGCGCCGATGAGGCGCGCGTGCTGGCCCGCGAAGGCGTCACCTATTTGCAGGGCTGGCATTTCGGTCGACCCGAATTCACCCGGTCGGCCACGGCAACGGCACCCGTTCCGGTTCCGCGCCGCACGCTGCGTCGCCGGCCCTACGTCGGGCGGGCCGGGTAGGCCCGTCTTCGCAGACCGCAGGTTTCAGACCATGGCGCCCGGCGAGCCGGGGCCGTCTTCGACCGAGAGGAGGCGGGGCGTCAGGCCGAGGGTGCGGATCGTTGCCGCAATCTCCTCGCGGTAGATCGGACTCATCACCAGGACGATGTCGGGCCGGTATTTGCGCAGGAACTCTGGGCCCATGATCCGCTGGCCGGTTCCGGCGATATAGGTGCCGCTGCGCCGGGGATTGATGTCGATCGCGTATTCGATCTCGTCCCCGATGACGAGGCTGGTCAGGAAGCTGACCGCCTTCGACCCGCCGCCCCACAGGACGACCCGCCGCCCCGCACGGCGCTGATCCTGTAGCCATAGGCGCCATCGGTCCTGCGCCGCGGCGGCCGCGGCCGTGACCGCGCGCGCCTTCTCGATGAGCTCCTCCGGCGTTTCCTCGACCGGGAGCGGCGCCTGCCGGCCGCCGCCGGGCCGGGCGGCGATCAGCACGTACTGACGGTCATAGTCGAGCCAGACGTCCTCGACGTCGAAACCGGCGGCGCGGAAGGTCCGCGCCAGCGAGCCGGGGCTGAAATAGCTGCAATGCTCGTAATAGACATCCCAGAAGGCGTGCAGGTCGAGGATGCGGGTGATCTCGGGAATCATCACGAAGACCCGTACCTCCGCCCGATCGCCGATCGCCCGGCGCAGCACCCGCAGGGTGCGGCCGGGATCGGCAATGTGTTCGAACACCATCTTCGAGCAGACGAAGTCCGGCCGCAGCTGCGCATGGGCCTCGGAATAGATCTCCCGGACGAAGGTGAGCTGCGGATCGGTGCACGTGCCGCGGTAGGCCGGGTCGAAGCCGGTGCCGCGGCCGGCTCCCAGCTCCCGGAGCAGCATCAGGAACTCGCCTTGGCCGCAGCCGATTTCGAGGATTTCCTTCCCGCGAAGGTCGAATCGGTCGAACACCTGCCGGGCGAGGCGCGCATGGAAGTCGTTGAAGGTGGGTGAGACCGATTGCGTCGACTCGTATCCGTCCTCGTAGTGCATGACCTGCGGCTCGAAGGCGCCGTTCCACACGAAGCCGCAGCGACGGCAGATGCGGAGTTCGATATCGCCTCGGGGCATCCGCACGGCCTCCGCCCGGCTCCGAATGAGGTGGACCTGATGCACCGGGACATCCCGGACCGAATAGAAGATCTCGCCCGGGGCGCCGCCGCAGGCGGGGCAGCCCGCCGCGGCGATCGCCGCAGTCCGGCCGGCCCGTTGATTTGAATCGAGGTCTTTCAACACGGCATTCGATCCTGAGGTGTTCGGCAGGTCGGGACGCTATGCCTGAGCTTATGCGGAAAACATCACTTTCGTGTTTCAACAAAAAGAAATTTCGACAGGATGGTCTCTATCGGGGCGAGGCGATGAGCGAGCACAAAATGTCGGGCCGATATTAGTGTGTGCGGCATCTGCGCTAGGCGAGTTTTGTCGGGCGATCACAAGACTTGTGGCGAATGCCTGGGGAGAATGTGATGCGTGTGGTAATTCTCGCAGGCGGCCGTGGAACACGTATGCTGCCGGAAACATCCGATAAGCCGAAACCGCTTATTGAAATCGGAAATAAGCCTATTCTGTGGCATTTGATGAAGTATTATTCGAGTTTCGGTTTCAAAGAGTTCATTATCGCGCTGGGATACAAAGGCGATGTAATAAAGCGGTATATGGGCGAGAGCTTTATGCGGGACGGCGACGTCACGCTGGATTTCGGGCGCCGCCAGGTCAGTTCCGGACTCCGTCGTGAGGATGATTGGATCGTCCATTTGGTCGATACCGGTCCGGAGACGATGACCGGCGGTCGTATCAAGCGCCTTGCTCCGCATCTCGGCGGGGAGCCGTTTCTGCTGACCTGGGGCGACGGGCTCGCCAATGTGGATCTGCACCGGCTGATTGCCTTCCACCGCGCGCACGGGAAGCTCGCCACGCTTACCGCGGTCTGCCCTCCGGGCCGGTTCGGCCGGCTCGACCTCGACGGCGACCGCGTGGAGCGCTTCCGCGAGAAGCCGCGGGTCGGCGAGTACTGGATCAACGGTGCCTTCTTCGTGCTCGAGCCGGAAGTGCTCGACTATGTCGACGGGGACCACACGCAGTGGGAGCGCGAGCCGCTGGAGCGGCTTGCCGGCGACGGTCAGCTCATGGCCTACCGCCATGCCGGGTTCTGGCAATGCGTCGACACGCTGCCCGAACTCGATCAGCTGCGTGCCGCGTGGAATGCGGGGAATGCCCCCTGGAAAGTCTGGGAGTAGCGGCATGCGAGTGCTGGTGACGGGCCATCGGGGCTATCTCGGGACCATTCTGGTGCCGCTGCTGCGGCAGCACGGCCACGAGGTCTGCGGACTAGACAGCGATCTGTTTGCGCGTTGCACGTTCGGACCGGGGCTCGGCGAGGCCGACCTCGTACCGGAGCTGCGCAAGGACGTGCGGGACGTCTCCCCGAGCGATCTGCGTGGGATCGAGGCGATCATCCATCTCGCCGGGCTGTCCAACGATCCGCTCGGTGCGCTCAACCCCGCGCTGACGCACGAGATCAATTGCCGGGCGACGCTGCGGCTCGCCGCGATCGCCCGAAGTCTGGGCGTCCGGCGCTTCATCTTCTCGTCGTCGTGCAGCGTCTACGGCGCGGCCGGGGGAACGCTGATCGACGAGCGGGCCCCGGCGATTCCGGTTACGCCCTACGGCAGGTCGAAAGTGGCCGCGGAGGCGGGGCTCGCGCGCCTGGTCGCCCCCGATTTCTGCGTGACCTCGCTGCGCAACGCGACCGTATACGGTGCCTCGCCTCGTCTGCGCTTCGACCTGGTGCTCAACAATCTGGTCGCCTGGGCCTTCGCGACCGGTCGGGTGCTCCTGAAGAGCGACGGCACGCCCTGGCGGCCGCTGGTGCACGTGGAAGACGTCGCCCGGGCCTTCGTTGCGGTGCTGGAGGCGCCGCCTGAGCAGGTGCAGGGGCGCGTCTTCAACGTGGGCAGCGAGGACGAGAACTACCAGGTCCGTGAGCTCGCGGAGATCGTCGCAGAGACGGTGCCGAACGTCCGGATCGAGTACGCCGCCGGTGCCGGGCCCGACCTGCGTTGCTATCGGGTGGACTGCGCCGCGTTCCGCCGGGCGGTGCCGTCCTTCGCCTGCAAGTGGACCGCCCGCCGCGGTGCGGAGCAGCTCTATGAGGTGTATCGGGCGATCGGGCTGACCGTGGCCGACTTCGAAGGCCCGCGCTATCAAAGGATCGGCCATCTGCAGCAGCTCCTGGAGGAGGGGGAGGTCGACCGCAGTCTCCGCTGGTCGACCGCTGCGAGCCCGAGTCCGAGCGGCCGTGTGACTGTCGTTCCTGCAGGCGCCGGTCTGTCCTGAAGTCCGTCGGAGAGGGACGCCGGGATCCGATGACGACGATTGCGTCTTGCCGGTTCTGCGGAAGCGAGCGCTTGTCGCCGGTCCTCGATTTCGGCCGCATGCCGCTGGCGGATGCCTTCCCTCCGGTGGACGCGCCCTGCGAGGCGGAGCCCCGCTACCCGCTCTCGCTCCATCTGTGCCGCAATTGCGGACTCACGCAGATCGGCGAGACGGTGGACCCGGGATTGCTGTTCGGCGCCGACTATCCGTACTTCTCCTCGTTCAGCGAGACGGTGCTCGCCAATGCGCGTGAGAATGTGGAGGATCTCTGCCGGCGCAAGGCGCTGTCGTCAAACAGCCGGGTCGTCGAGATCGCCAGCAATGACGGCTATCTGCTCCGGAACTTCGTGGCGCGCGGGATTCCGGTGTTGGGGATCGACCCGGCGGCCGGGCCTGCAGCGGCCGCCCGCGCCTGCGGCGTGCCGACGCTCCAGGCGTTCTTCGATGTCGCCACGGCGGAACGCGTCCGCCGCGAGTTCGGCGCGGCCGACCTCGTGCTCGGCAACAACGTGCTCGCGCACGTCCCGGACAGCCACGACTTCGCCGCTGCTCTTTCCATCCTTCTCCACGACGAGGGCGTCGCCGCCCTGGAGTTCCCCTATCTCCGCGACATGGTGGAGAAGTGCGAGTTCGACACGATCTATCACGAGCACGTCTATTATCTGAGCTGCATGCCGCTGGTGCGGCTGTTCGCCGAGCACGGTCTACACATCAATGACGTGCGCCGGCTGCCGATCCACGGCGGCTCGATCCGGATCTATCTGGAAAAGCGTTACGCGCCGTCGCCGGCCATCCGGGCGATGCTCGCCGACGAGGAGGCCGCGCGCATCCACGATCCGAGCTATTTCGACGCGTTCGCGCGGCAGGTCCGGGCCATGGCGCGGACGGTGCCTGCCGCCCTGCGGCGGCTGCGGGCCGAAGGCATGCGGATCGCCGGATACGGGGCCGCAGCCAAGGGCGCGATCTTCATCAACGTCCTGGGGATCGGCCCCGATCTGCTCGACTACGTCGTCGATCGAAATCCGCGAAAGCAGGACCGCCGCATGCCCGGGCAGCGCATACCGATTTATGGTCCGGAGCGGCTCGAGGAGGATCGGCCCGACTATCTGCTCGTCCTCGCCTGGAATCACGCCGCCGAGATCATGCGGCAGCAGGCGGGATATGCCGAGCGGGGGGGCCGCTTCATCGTGCCGATCCCGGAATTCTCGATCGTCTGAACCGATGAACCTCTCAGCCCCACCGTTACCCCGTGCCGCGAGCCGCCCGGGTCGAAGGGATGGATGGAGCCGATGACCACCGTTTCGATCGGGATGCCGGTCTTCAACGGGCAGCGATACGTTGCCCAGGCCATCGAGAGCATTCTCGGCCAGAGTTTCGAGGATTTCGAGCTGATCATCAGCGACAACGCCTCGACGGACGGGACGCTCGCGATCTGTGCCCGCTATGCGGCGAAGGACCGGCGGATTCGCATTCTTCGCAACAAGGTGAATGTCGGTGCGGCGCGGAACTTCAATCTGACTTTCGCCCACGCCTCCGGGACCTACTTCAAGTGGGCCGCGGCCGACGATCTGATCGGTCCGGGTTATCTGGCGCGGGCCGTCGAGGCGCTCGAGGCCGATCCGTCGCTGGTGCTGTGTCAGGGGAGGACGACCCTCATCGACGAGGACGGCGTCCCGCTACCCTACGACGCCGCCACGGACCGGTACATCGATCGCGCCGGACGGCTGCGGATCGGGCCGCGGCAGCGGCCGATCGCCCAGTCCGACGACCCGGTCGCCCGCTTTCGCGAGGTCGTTCGGAACACGCCCCCGTGCTTCGACGTGTTCGGCGTCACACGGACCGCGGTTCTGGCCCGCACCAGTCGCCATGCGGCCTGGTACGGGTCGGACCGGGCGTTGCTGGCGGAACTCGCCCTCTACGGCCGGTTCGGCCGGATGGAGGATGCCTTCTTCTTCAACCGGGAGCATAGCGAGCAGTCGATCGTGCTGTCGCCGAAGGAGCAGGCGCGCTGGGTCGGGCCGGATCTGGCCAGCCGGGTGCTCCCGCCGGGCCTGCATTTCCGGGCTCAGCTCGCCAGGGCGGTGCTGGCCAGTCCGCTGAGCCTGTCGCGGAAGTACCAGTGTCTCGCCTTCCTGTGCGGGCGGAGCGGCTACATCAAGCTGCTCGGCAGCCACCGGTCCTGCACCCCCGCGCCGCTCTGACCGGCCGACGGTCGCCGTCGGCCTCAGCCGACGACCCGAAGCTCCACGTCGCCGATGATCCGGCTCCCGCCCTGTGCGGCGAAGGGGCCGTGGTTCGCGTCGATCGCCTTGATCCGGCCGCGGGCCCGGGCGAGACGCCGGGCATCGCTTTCGCTACGGGCGAGGACCAGGAGGGTACGGTCGGAGCCGTCCCGGTCCAGGACCGTGATCTCGTAGAGCTGTTGCAGCCGCATGGGGAAAGCCGACCTTCTGCGGAAGGGCAAGGGTACAGGCACCGATCCCGCGGCCGCGGGCGACGCCTGGTATGGATGCTGCCCTGAGAACGTCGCACTGGCCGAAAAGGTCCATTGATCGGACGGTCGGCGCGAAAGAAGAATGGGCCGCCGGGGGGTACCAGCGGCCCAAGTTCAGGGAGGCTGATGGCCGGCGCGACGCCGACCAGCACGGGGATGATGCCGGTTCGGCCCGCTTTGGAGTACTGCGAATTACGAATGGCAGCTCTTCGCGTAACGCGGAGCGAGCGGCCGTCGCGTCACACGCGGTGCTGACGCTCGTAGGTCCGGGTGTTCTCCACGCTCTCGACCCGGGCGAAGCCGAAATACGCCGCGACCGCCGCCAGCAGCAGGTGCAGCCAGATGTCGTGCCCGTAGAGCGGGATCAGGCCGAAGGTCGTGTTCAGGACCGGGATGAGGCCCATGATCGCCAGCACGGCATAGATCACGGCGACCGACCGGGCATAGACGCGGGCTGCGGGGAAGCTGCGATAGGCGGCGATACCCCAGACGCCGAAGAAGAGATGAACGACATTGTGCAGTGCGTTCACCGGGAACAGGCCGAGCAGTCGCCCGTGGCCGGCATCGACCGCAAGATCGACTCCGGCCTCCGGCGGGGTCACCAGCCCGGGGATGAAGCCGGCGATGCCGACCAGGGCGAACAGGATGCCGTACACCAGGGCGAAATACCGGGTTCTCATCGCGCATTCCTCCACGAGATCAGCGATTTCTCCTGACCAAGAGGAATACGGCGTAGGACGATGGGTTCCCGCACTCCGCCCGCGTGCTGTTGCGGATCAATCGACGAAATAGTTGTCCCAATCCCGCTTCAGGATCCGCCAGTAGTGACGCGGCCAGGCGAAGCCGCCGAGCAGCACCCGGACGGCGACCCTGAGCTGCGCCCCGAGGCCCGGGGACCGGTCCTCGACTGCGATGTCGCGGGCCACTTGCCAAGCGATGGCGAGATAGACCGAGGTCGCGGCCAGAACCGCTTCCATCCGACTTCCCTCTCGATTGTCGTTGGGCGCTGCCTGGGCGGCGCGCGCCTGCGTTATCCCCTCGAACGATGCGGCGCGGCCCATGTCTAACCCGACCGACCGGCCGGTGTCCCCGTGCCTGTATGCCGCAGCCACGCGGACCGGGCGATGGCGACGGATGGGCCGAAGCGGAGACGACGGGGCGCTGCGGCCCGGCGACGAACCGCTTCAGCCCGGGTCGGACGCTGTCATCGCCGGCGGCCGCGCCAGCACGGCGCGCACCCGCTCGACGACCGCTGCCGGCGGCAGCTCGCGCAGGCATCGCTGCGCGTGTCGGCAGTCGCGCTGCCGGCGGAGGTAGCAGGGTGCGCACGGAACGTCGGCGCTGACCGCGGCGTCCGGCTGCCGGTACGGGCCGGTCCGCACCCGGCTGGTCGGCCCGAACACGGCGACCACCGGCCGGCCGAGCGCGACCGCCACATGCATCGGTCCGGAATCGTTGGTCACGCAGACCGTCGCGCGCCGGATCAGTCCGGCCAGCTCGGCCAATGTCGTGCGCCCGCACAGGTCGCGGGCGTCGGGGCACCCCGCCCGGACCGTCCGGCAGCGGACGGCATCGGCGGGCGATCCGGAGAGGACCACGGCCAGCCCGTCGCGGTGGAGTTGTCGGCCGACCGCGGCGAAGCTCTCGGCCGGCCAGTGCTTCGTCTCCCAGGCGGTTCCCGGGGCGAGCAGCGCGAAGGGACGTTCGGCGAGGCCGGCTCCGGCCAGCAGGCGGTCGGCGCCGGCAATGCCCTCTGGCGGCACGTGCAGCGACAGATCCGGCGCCGCATCGTCGAGTCCCAGCAACGGCGCCAGCCGCAGATTGCGGTCGACGGCGTGGGCGTGGAGCGTCGGCACGGGGATGCGGTGGGTATAGGCAGCCGCCACCCGCTCGCGGGTCGCGGCAAAGCCTAACCGCACCGGTGCTCCGGATGCCAATGCCAGCAAGGCGGAGCGGATCTGGCCCTGAAGATCGATCACGAGATCGTAGCCGCGACTGCGGAGGTCACGGAGCGCCGCGAGCGTGCTGCCTAGTGCCGTCAGGCTCCTGCCCGATCGCGCCAGGGCGTGGCGGTCGAACGGAACGGCGGCCGAGAGGGCCGGATGGCAGCGGACGAGGTCGGCATGCTCGGCCGCCACCAGCCAGTCGATGCGGGCGCGCGGAAAGCGGGTGCGCAGCTTTGCGAGAACCGGCAGCGTGTGAACGATGTCGCCCACTGCCGAGAGCTTGATCAGGAGGATGCGGTCGAAGGCGGACGCGGCGAGCACGCGGTGCTCCGGTGGAGACGGCCGGTGGCAGCATAGTCGCCCCGGGCCGCTCTGCCCACTTCCCGCGACGGGCACCGTCTTCGATCGGGAGGTGCCGTCGCGCCTGTCGGTGAGTGCGGTGCGCGAACGGGGATCTCGGGGAGCTTGTGCGCCCTGCGGCCTGATCGGGATCGCCGCTTTCGGTTCGCAACGGATTGATCGGCCTCGTCGCGGGCGCGACAATGGCCGGGTGATCCAAAGGGGGGCCTTCCGGGCCGACGCGTATGTCGCGTTCAGTTTGCGAATGATCGCTGTACCGGTATCCGTTCGGGCGATCGCCCGCCGAGCGCTTCTTGCCTCTTGCCTTGTCCTGACCTTCGTTGCCGGTGCGGCGGCGCAGGAGCGGGAGCCCGGCACTCTGCCGCTGCTCCCCAGCGAGCTGGCGCCGCTGCTCGAGCGCGCCGGCGAGGCCGAACCCGCGGCGCCCGGACCCGAGCTCGTACCGGAGACGCGAGTGCTGCGACCGGAGCGCCCGGCGGCTCCGGTCGAGCTGTCCGAGATTGAGCGCCGCTATGCCGAGCGCGCCGACCGGCCGCTCCGTCTGGTCGGCCGGCAGGCGTTCGGTTCGGCGCGGCCCGTGACCCTGCGGCAGACCGGGGCGGTTCCGGAGGATTATCTCCTCGGCCAGGGCGACGAGATCGTCGTCGCGCTGCGGGGGCAGGTCAGCCGGACCTTCCGCGCCCGCGTCGACCGCAACGGCATGGTAGTGTTTCCCGAGCTGCCGCCGGTCCCGGCCGCGGGCCTCCGGTTCGGCGAGTTCCGCGAGGCCCTGCAGGCACAGATCGCGGCGCACTATGTCGCCTCGGATGCCTATGTCAGCATCGGCGAGGTGCGGCAGATCAGCCTCCTGGTCAATGGCGAGGTGCAGACGCCGGGCGCCGTCACCCTGAACAGCCTCGGTAGCATCGTGGACGCCATACTTCTGGCCGGCGGCATCCGGCCGACCGGCAGCCTGCGCAATATTCAGGTCCTGCGCGGCGGCCGGGCCGCGACGGTGGATCTCTACGCCCTTGCGCTCGGGCAGCGCACGCGCGCGAACGACTATTCCGTCGCGCATGGCGACCAGATCTTCGTCCCGGTGATCGGCGCCACGGCGGCGGTCGCCGGCGCGGTCAAGCGGGAGGGGATCTTCGAGTTCCCGGCCGGTACCGACGCCCTCGGTGCGCGCGCCCTGCTCGAATTGGCGGGCGGTATCATCGGCCGCGGGCCCTACAGCTACGTGCTCCTGCGGATCCGGGCGGACGGGCGCGAGGACATGATCGAGCTGCCGGGGACCGCCGGGCAGACCATTCGCGACGGCGACATTCTGCTGGTCCGGCCGCTGGTCGAAGCGTCGGTCGGGCGCGTGCGTCTCCAGGGGCACGTCCGGCTTCCGGCTGAGTACCCGATCCGCTCCAACCCGAATCTCAGCGACCTGATCGGCCGTCGCGAGGCCTTCCGCGACAACCCCTATCTGCTGCTCGGCCTCGTGTCGCGGGTCGACCGGGAGACCTTCGCCCGGCGGCTGCTCTATTTCAGTCCGGCCGATATCATCGCTCGGCGCACCGATCTGCGCCTCCAGGACGACGACATCATCCGAATCTTCGGCTTCCGCGAAGTCCGCGAGATCCTGGACGCTCCGGACCGCGACCGTCCGGACGGATCGGGTGATCCGAGCATCGGTGCCGGGGGCGGGATCCGCGGCCTGCCGCGCTTCGCGGGCGAGCCCGGCGGGGGCGCAGGGGAGGAGCGTGGTCCGTTCGTCCGCGCCGCCGCGGGGACGGGGACGCCGGCGTGGAGCCGCCTCGGCCGGGACGATCGCCGGGCCGTGCGACGCGCGGACCCCGGAGATCTCGGCGGTGGGGTCGTCGCCGAAGTCGGGCTGCGTCGGATCCTGCTCGACCGCGCGGTCGCCCTGGTCGGTGAGGTGCTGGCGCCGGGCCGGTATCCCATCGCCGACTCCGTCTCGCTCGACGAGCTGCTGCGCACGGCCGGCGGGCCGACGCAGGAGGCCGATCTCGGGGCGGTCGAGATTACGCGTGTCGCCGCGGTCCCGGGCGGCGACAGCACCCGCGCCGAGCGGTTCCTGGCCGATCTCGGGCGCACGCCCGCCAGCGGCGTGCGGCTGGCGCCGCGCGACGTGGTTCGGATTAATCCGCTGGTCTCGGGGCGCGAGGAGGGATTCATCCTGGTGGAAGGACAGGTGCGGCGGCCGGGGCGCTACGACATTCTGGTCGGGGAACGGCTGTCCTCGGTCCTGCAGCGGGCGGGCGGTCTCCGCGACAGCGCCTATCCCTACGGGTCCGTCTATATGCGCGAGAGCGTGCGCGACGCGGAACGGGCGGCGCGGCAGAGGGCGCTCGCCGAGCTCAATCGTGCGCTGCTGCGCGAGGCGACCGCCGGCCGGGACGGGGAGAAGCTTTCGGCGGATGCCATCGCCGTGCTCAACGGCCTGATCGCCGACATCGAGAACAGCGAGGCGCTGGGCCGGATCGTTGTCGAGACCGATCCGAACATCCTCCGGGCGCGTCCGGAGCTCGACATTCTGGTCGAGCCGGGCGACCGGCTCTACGTTCCGAGGCGGCCATCCTCTATCCTGATTTCCGGGGAAGTGTTCAATCCGGGCGCACAGCAGTTCATGCCGGGGCGATCGATTGCGGACTATATTCGGGCGGCCGGCGGGCTCACCGCCGATGCCGACCGCAGCCGGACATTCTTCGTGTCGCCGGACGGCGCGGCGCAGCAGGTTTCTTCGCTCGGCAGCATCGAGTCGATTCCGCCCGGCTCGGCGATCATCGTACCGCGCGACCTGCGGCCGTTCGACGCGATGGAGTTCGCCCGCAGCATCACGCAGATCCTGGCGAACCTTGCCGTCAGCGCCGGTGCGATCGCCGTGATCAGCAGCAACTAATGCAGCCTGGTGACGCGATCGGCCCGGACCACCTGGAAGGTCTGGCAGGTGGACCAGATCGCCGGGGGCCCGGCGATCTCGACCCGCGCCCCGAGCTCGAATTCGGAAAGGTCGCCGATCACGGCGTAGATCCGCCCGTCGTCGGTGATCAGCACCGGGCAATCCGGGACGGTGCCGGGAACGGGGTCGGCGGCGCCGAGTATGCCGGCCAGGACCAGCGTGACGTCGTTTCGCCAGATCGCCGAGCGCTTGGGGCCGGCTTCCGTGACCGTTCCGCCGGCACAGCCGCCGAGCGCGACTGCGAGCAACGGCAAGCAGAGCATCAGCCTCCGCACGGCTCCCCCCTTCCAGAATGCCGGCTGCGCGGCGCCGTACCCGTCCCCCCCGACGGCAGCCGGAACGCCGCGCACAAGCTACACCAGGGACGGCCGTCGGGGCAAAACCTGCGGGGTCGCGGGACGGAAGGACGGCCCGCGCATGCCGGCGCCGGAACCGTGTTGTTCCGCTGCGATGCGGGACCGGGACTCGGCGCCGGTCACGCCTATCGCTGCCTCGCCGTGGCGGAAGCGTTCCGTTCGCTCGGTTGGCGCTGCACCGTCGCAACGAGGCCGGGCACGCTGGAGGCAGTCCCTGCTCTGGGCCGGCTGGCGCAGTTGCGGCTGACTGGCGACGAGGGGGCGGAGGCACGCGATCTGGCAGCCGTCGCGGCGGAGCTTCTCGTGGTGGACCATTACGGGCGCGACGCCCGCTTCGAGGCGGCGTGCCGCGTCTCCGGGCGCCGTATTCTCGCGTTCGACGATGCGCCGGCGCGCCGCCACGACTGCGATGCGCTGGTCGACGCCACGCCGGGGCGCCGCGAGGTCGACTATGCCGGTCTGCTTCCGGATACCGCCAGTCTCCTGCTCGGGCCGGTCTACGCACCGCTGCGCGCGCAGTTCGCGGCGGCGCGTCGCCGTGCCGTGTCGCGGAGGGGCGCGGGGCCGGTCGAACGCGTGCTGATCAATTTCGGCGGTGCCGACGTCGGCGGCACGACATTGCCGGCGCTGCGTGCCGCAGCCCGTGCGCTCCCGGATGCGGCGATCGACGTCGTGGTCGGCGCCGCGGCGCCCGGGCTGGCGGCGCTCCGCGACGCCGCGGCCCGGCTCGGCGGCCGATGCCGGGTCCATGTCGACACTCCGGAGATGGCGGAGCTGATGACGGCCGCCGATCTGGCCGTCGGCGCGCCGGGCGGCGCCGCCTGGGAGCGCTGCACGCTCGGCCTGCCGACCCTGCTTCTGACCGTCGCCGACAATCAGCGCGACAATGCCCGCGCGCTGCGGGCCTTCGGAGCCGCCGAGGATTGCGGGCCGGCGGCCGCCTGTTCCGAGGACGCGCTCGCCGCCCCGATCGCGGTCCTTGCCGGGGACGGCCCACGGCGTGCGCGGATGGCCGCGGCCGCGGCCGCTCTTTGTGACGGTCGCGGGGCCCGTCGGATTGCGGTCGCGTTGCTCGGCCCGCGGCCGGCACGGGACGGCCGGCCGGTGACGCTGCGGCTTGCGTCCGAAGCGGACGGGGACCGTCTTCTCGCCTGGCAGAGGGAGCCGGGGGCACGGACGTTCGCGCGCAATCCCGAGACTCCGGACGCCGCTGCGCATGCCGCATGGTTCGAGGAGCGGCTCGCCGACCCCGGCTGCTGGCCGCTCATCATCGAGCATGACGGGCTGCCGGTCGGAACGCTGCGGCTCGACCGTGTCGCACGTAGCGGAGTGCCGGCTTTCGAGGTCTCGATCCTGGTCGGGGCGGCGCATCGCGGCCGTGGCATTGCTGCCGCGGCATTGTCGCTCGCGCGGTCGCTGGCCCGCGGTGCCGATCTCCTGGCGGAGGTGCTGGCGGGGAATGAGGCGTCCTTCGCGCTGTTCCGGGCGGCCGGATACGAGGAGATTGCCTCCGGGCGGTTCCTGTCACGCGGGGCCGTGCGGTGACTCTCCCCTTCGCCATCGCCGGGCGTCCGATCGGCTCCGGCCGGTCGCCGTTCCTGGTGGCCGAGCTCTCCGCCAACCACAATGGCGATCTCGGCCGCGCGCTGGCGCTGATCGAGGCCGCGAAGCGGGCCGGCGCCGATGCCGTGAAATTGCAGACCTATACGGCGGACAGCATCACGATCGACGCCGATTCGCCGGGCTTCCGGATCGAGCACGGGCTGTGGGCGGGGGAGACGCTGCACGCGCTCTACGACCGCGCGCATACGCCCCGCGCGTGGCACGAGGCGCTGTTCGCCCGGGGGCGGGAACTCGGTATCCCGGTTTTCAGCGCGCCGTTCGACGAGGAAGCGGTCGAGTTCCTGGAAGGGCTCGATTGCCCCGCCTACAAGATCGCTTCCTTCGAGCTCGTCGACCTGCCCCTGATCGCGAAGGCCGCGGCGACGGGCAAGCCCCTGATCCTGTCGACCGGGATGGCCGACCTCGCCGAGATCGCCGAGGCGGTTGAAACGGCCCGCGCCGCCGGGGCGTCGTCGATCGCGCTGTTGCACTGCGTCAGCGGCTATCCGACCCCGGCGGAGGAGAGCAACCTGCGGACTCTCCCGCACCTGGCCGAAGCGTTCGGCGTTGTCGTTGGACTGTCCGACCACACGCTCGGAACGACGGTCGCGGTCGCGGCGACGGCGCTCGGGGCCGGCATCGTCGAGAAGCATTTGACGCTGCGGCGGGACGACGGGGGGCCGGACGCGGCCTTCTCGCTCGAACCCGACGAGTTCGCCGCGATGGCCGAGGCCTGCCGGACCGCCTGGGCCGCGCTGGGCCGCGTCGACTACGGCCGCAAGCCGAGCGAGCGCGGCAATCTCGTCTTCCGCCGCTCCCTCTACGTCGTCGCCGATATCGAAAAGGGCGAGACGTTCACGCCGCGAAACGTTCGGTCCATCCGTCCCGGCCACGGGCTCCCGCCGAAATTCCTGCCGTTGGTGCTCGGCCGGCGGGCGCGGGTGCGGTTGCGGCGCGGCACGCCGCTCGAGTTCGGGCATCTCGCGTGACCCACTTCACCGCCCTGCGCCTGCGAACCGGATCCGTTCGGCCAGGGCGGCGCGCCAATGCACTGTCACCGCATCGCGCCCGGGCGCGGCAGGCCCGCGGCGGGGCGCAGCGAGCCGTAAGCCGAGCCTAGACCGGCCGGTCGCCCTTCTCGACCTTCAGGACGCGTGCGTCCACGGCCGGCAGCATCCGTGCCGGGTCGCGGGTGACGACCACGTCGATCACCGTCGGCCGTGTGCGCTCGCGCAGTCCGGAGCGGAGCGCGCCGGCGAGGTCGGCCGGGTCCTCGACGCGGATGCCCTGGCAGCCCATGGCGCCGGCGATGGCGGCATAGTCCATCTCGACCAGGTCGCTGGACTGGTACTGGCCGCCATACATGGCGTGTTGCAGCGCCTTGACGTAGCCCGAGGCGGCATTGTTGACGACCACCACCGTCACCGGCGCGCCGATGCGGCGGGCGGTCTCGATGTCGCCCAGGGTCATATTGAAACCGCCGTCGCCGGTCATGCCGACCACCCGCAGGTCGGGCGCGGCGAGCTGCGCGCCGATCGCGCCGGGCAGGCCGTAGCCGATCGAGGCGAAGCCGCGGTCGGCGATGTAGGTACGGCCGGCCTTCTTCGTATCGTAGAGCAGGCCGGTCCAATGGCCTGCGAAACCGCCGTCGCCGACCAGGATGGACTCGGCCGGGAGCGCCGCGTTCAACTCGTGGCAGAGGCGGGCGACGTTGATCGGACGCTCGTCAGAGGTCAGCCGCGCCTCGCTGTCGGCGCGCCACTTCGCCATGCGCCGCGCCGTGCCGGCGGCCCAGTCGGCCCGCTCGCGGCGGGCGTGCGCCGCGGAGTCCGACAGCTCCGCCGTGAGCGCCTCGAGGCCCTCGCGCGCGTCGCCCCAGAGGGCGTGCGTCGCACGGGTGGTGCGGCCGAACTCCTCGGGCAGGATGTCGAGGTGGATCAGCGGTGTCTCCGGCGGAATCAGGGAAAAGCGCCGCGTCGCGATCTCGCCCAGCTTACAGCCGACCACGATCAGGCAGTCGGATTCGGCCAGCATCTCGTTGGCGATCCGCGAATAGCGCCCGAACAGGCCGGCCGAGAGCGGATGGGTGCAGGCGATCGCGCCCTTGCCGCTCATCGTGTGGGCGACCGGGATGTTGTGAGCCTCGGCGAAGGTTGTCATCGCCTCGTGCGCCCAGGATAGGTGGATGCCGCCGCCGGCCAGTACGAGCGGTCGCTTGGAGCGGGCGATCAGCGCCGCGGCGCGGGCGAGGTCGTCGGCCGCGGGGCGGCAGCGACGCGCCGGCGCCGATTTGGTCGCGTCCTCGATCCAGAAATCGGCGGTGGCAAACTCGGTCTCCGCGTGCGCTACGTCCTCCGGCACGTTCAGCAGCACCGGGCCGGGCCGGCCGGAGGTGGCGACGGCGTAGGCGCGGCGGACCAGCTCGGGAATGCGTGTCGGCGTCTCGACCCGGATCAGCTCCTTGACCGCCGGGCGGAGGATCGCCGCCTGCTCGGCCTCCTGCGTCATGTTCTTGCGGGCATGGTCGCGATTGGCGTCGCCGACGATGGCGACGATCGGCACGCCGGCATTGAGCGACTCGACCAGACCGGTCACGAGGTTGGTGGCGCCGGGGCCCAGCGTGCCGTCGCAGATGCCGGGCCGGCCGGTGACCCGTGCCCAGGCGTCGGCCGCGAAGGCGCCGACCCGCTCGTCGTTGATCAGATTATGCGACAGGCCGAGCGCGCGGCACGCCTCGTAGAAGGGCAGCATCTGGAAGCCGCCCATGCCGAACATCGGTCCGGCCCCGTAAAGCCGCAGCATCTCGGCCAGCGCGCGACCGCCGGTCATGCGCACCGTGGGCTGGTTGCTGCCTTCGACGAGGGAGGGGGAGGCGGGCATCGGGGTCCTTTCGGGCGATCGGGTGGAGGTACCGTCTGGCGTCGGCGCCGGTCAACATTTGCCATGTTTCGCGGCCGTTTGCGACCCGGAGCGCTTGCGGGGGCGGCCGGAAATGGCGGTAGCCGCTCTCCGGCGGAGGGCGACGATGGAGGGAGCACCGCATCGTGTCCCCCGCGCGCCCGCAACCCGACGGAACCGGGCCACGTATCCCGCCGCCTTCCGGCGGGCCCGTGGCCGCGCGTCTCGATTCAGTGCGTTTCCGTGATCCCGGACCAGGGTGTTTCGTGCGGTGCGCAGCCCGACGACAGGATCACCGCGACGGCGGGGCTTTCCGACGCCCGCAGGCCGAACGAGCGCTTGATCCGGGTCCAGTAATGATCCGTCCAGGTCAGGAACACCGGCTGCTCCGGATAGATCGATCCCCGGAACACATAGAAGAGCCGATCGTGATCTTCGGCGAGCTGGCGGATCACGTCCCGGTGCCAGCCCCGCGGAGCGACAATGGAGGTGAGCACGCGGCAGTCGGCCCTGGTCGCCTGGAAGACGCGAGGGTCGTCTTCGCCCGGGTGGACGATCGATTCGAAACCATGTTCCTTCAGGAAAGCGGCGACTCCGGCCTCGGGATCGTGCGGTTTCCCGATCGGCGCGCCCATGACCGAGACCTTGAGCGCGACGGTCACGACCAGCAGGACGAGGAGAGCGCCCTCAAGCACGCGCAAGGAGGTCACGCCGCACTCCGAATGCACACAGCCCCACCATCAGCGCAAGCGTCAGCCAACCTGCGACCGTGCTGCCCACGGGGCCGTGCAGGATGTCGTAGGAGTCGGGTTCGATTCCGATCAGTGCAATGCGGGTCACGTTGACGGCGATGACGCTGCCGGCGGCCAGCAGGCACCAGAGCAGGTCGGAGCGCGACCGCACCCGGTCGAGCCCCCGGGTGAAGAGCACCCAGCAGAGGATCGCGAGCGATACGTTGGCGAGGGACGAGCAACCCGGGGCGATCCAGATGAGGCCTGCACCGTCGGCCGTCTGGATGGCGTTTCCCACCCTCGCGGTCCCGATCAGGGAGCTGACCAGAAGCGCGTCGAACTGGAGGATGTAGTCGCTGAGAATCGCGAAACCGACCCGGCTCCAGAAATAGGGGACCGTCAGCGCCAGGACGATGACGGCCCCGCGCTGCGCCGGCGAGTCCGCGGGCGACGTCCGGGCCAGGTACAACGTGAGCCCGGTGAGGGTGACCCAGCTCGTCAGGCTCGACGGCAGCAGGAAGGCGATCGCGGCGGCGCCCGCGACGACCAGGTCGCGAACGGACGCGGGCTGCGGCGGGCCGCGCAGCAGCAGCACGACGCCGATGAACGCGGCGATCCAAACGAGGGAGCTGATACCGAAGGTCGCCAGCAGGGCGCGCATCGGACCATCGGACAGGATCGATCCCGTCACGCGTTCGGTCAGCGCGTTGGCGATCCCGACCAGGACGAGCCCGGCGAAGAGCGTGTTGCGCGATACGGCCGCGATCACACTGCGGTCGGCACGATGCGCGCCGGGCGGTGCCGCCCGTCCGCTCCCGGAGATGGTCTCGCGAACCCGCACCGGAGCGTTCATCGTCGACCTGCGCGATGGGTCTCGTCGGGGCGCACTGCCCGGTCGCCCGGATTTACGACGGCCCGACCGGCATCGGCGCGGGTGCGGGCAGCGCCGGCTCGCGGGTTCGGCGTCGCCGACGCATCAGGGCGCAGGCACCGGCGATCAGCAGCAGGGGAAGCCCGACACCGGCTGCCGGACCGGGGACCGGGCGCGCATTGTCGCCGGCCGCGCCAGGGCCACGGATCGCATCGACGCGTGTGAGAACGAAGCCGTCCGCGACACTGTCGCCGGTGCCCAGGTCGAGGCCGCTGAACGTGCTGCCGCCTCCCGATCCGAGGCCGTCGGTGATACCGCCGGCCCCCGATCCGAGGCCGCGGACCGTGCCGCTGGCCGCGGTGCCGACGGTGTTGCTCACCCCGCCACCGCTTCCCGAGGCGAAAC
>CAZVAR010000041.1:0-24534 GCA_964625225.1 uncultured Alphaproteobacteria bacterium
AGGAGGACGGAACGTCGGCGGTCCGGTCCCGACGAGGGTCGGTGTCCGCCTGATCCACCTGCCGCATCGTGCAATCCCGGCCGGGTACCTGGTTAGCCGAGCCGGGGCCGCATGTCGGTCCTCGAACGCCACCTCACGATCTGGGTCGCCCTCTGCATTCTAGCCGGGATCGCGCTCGGGCATTTCCTGCCCGGCTTGTTCCGGACGATCGGCACGGCCGGGATCGCCCGGGTGGATCTGGCGGTAATGCTGCTGATCTGGCTGATGATCATCCCGATGCTGCCGAAGATCGACTTCGGCGCCTTGCACCGGGTTCGGGAGCATTGTCGCGGTATCGGCGTGACGTTGTTCGTTAATTGGGCGGTCAGGCCCCTCTCGATGGCAATACTCGGCTGGCTGTTCGTCGGTTATCTCTTCCGGTCCTATCTGCTGGCCGACCAGATCCACGGTTACATCGCCGGGTTGATCATTCTCGCCGCAGCCCCCTGTACGACCATGGTGTTCGTCTGGAGTAACCTCACGGACGGCGAGCCGCACTTCACCCTGAGCCAGGTCGCGCTGAACGACGTGATCATGGTGTTTGCCTTCGCGCCGATCGTGGCTCTCCTGCTCGGCCTCTCGGCGATCGTCGTGCCTGGCAGGTGCTGCGACCAAGCGCCCGCCCTCATCGGCCAGTCCGCACGGGGCTGAGGCAGCGCCGGCCCGGAGCAAGGCGGGCACAATTTCCGCTCCCGCGTGTTTATCCCTTATCGGCGGTTGCCGGTCCCGGCAGGAGGAGGACGGGGTGCGCGAGGACTTGGATGCCCAATCGGCTGCGAGGGAGCTTCCGGGCTGCATCGTGATCGAGGCGATCCGCGTTGCCGCTGCGGCCGGGATGCTGCTTGCCCTACTGCTGGCCGGCTCGGCCTTGACCTGACCGTCGGGTGCGGCCGAGCACCATCGCCAGCGTCGCCTCGAACAGGGGCGCGTCCGGTTGCGCCAGTGCATCGACGATCGAGAAATGGTCGTGGCCCGGCATCGGGACCGCTTCGACCCGGGCGCCGGCCGAGGCCCAGGCAGCGGCGAACTCGCTCTGTTGCCGGTGATATTCCTCCGACTCGTCGCCGCCTACGGCGAGAATCAGCCGGGCCCCGGGGCGGGGACGCAGGCGTACCGGGCTGTTCCGGACCGCCGCGTCCGCGTCCATGCGGAGCACCCGATTGAGATAGGAAAGCCGTATCGGCTCCAGATCGTAGAGCCCGCTGATCGCACAGGCGCCGGTGACCAGATCGGTCGGCAGCCCGGCGGCCTCCGCCCAGCCGTCGGTCAGCATCATCGCTGCGAGGTGCCCTCCGGCGGAGTGACCGGCGACGTAGAGGCGATCGGGATCGCCCCCGTACCGGCCGGCCTCCCGCCGCAGCCATCCCACGGCCTCCCGGCACTGCGCCACGATGGTATCGACCGTGACCGCGGGGGCGAGCTCGTAGCCGAGGACGGCCACCGTGACTCCGGCTTCGACCAGGGGCGGGGCCAGATAGGAGAAATCGGACTTGTCCAGCGACTGCCAGTACCCGCCGTGAATGAAGGCCAGCACCGGCGCGTGCCGCCCGGCCTCGGCTGGTGCCGGGAAGATGTCCAGACGCTGCCGCTCTCCGGGGCCATAGGGGAGATCGAGATGACCGACCAGCGCGGTCCGGGCGATCGCACTGGTCTCTGCCCACCGCCGGAACGCCGCCGCGTGCTCCGGCACCCGGGCCCGATTGTTGTACTGGGCATCGAGCCCCGCCTGATCATAGTCGCGGTAGATCGGCATTGGCCGGCTCCCTCATGCGGCGCCTCTAAACCCGACGCGGACGGACCGATTATGAATCATGCGAGCCCGAGCCTGCGAGACCGAACAGGAGCCCGTCGCCGCACCGAGCCCGCCGGGAACGCGCGCTGCCGCACCGGCCGTGGATGGGTCACGGCGTTCGGACCTCGTCCGGCAGCTCGTTCCGGTCGTCCGGCGTCCTCGGGAAGTGGGTTGCGAGCAGCCGCCCACAGGCCTCGATCGCCGCTACATAGCCGTCCGCAAGGCGGCCGGCCCGGACGTCGGCCACGAACCGGTCCACGATCGCCTGCCAGGCCGCCGGGTCCACGCGGGCGACGATGCCCCGGTCGGCCAGAATCTCGACATAATGTTCCGCCACCGAAACGAACAGCATGACCCCGCCTCGGCTTGCCGTTCGATCGACGCCCAGCTCCAGGAACTGCGCCCGGGCCAAGTACTCGGCGTTGCGGCGCTGCACGCGCGCAGGCACCAGCCGGACGGCAAGCGGCGTAAACTGCAGCGCTGTCGCCAGCAGTGCGAATAAGGCGAGCTGCGCCTGCGCAATGCGGAGCGGATCGTGCGTCAGGTCCAGGGCCAGAACGGCGCTCGGCAAGGCGAGGGCCAACAGGGCCGGAACGAGCAGCCGAACACGGGTGTAGCGCGCGCTCGCCGGCACCAGGACGGCGACCAGCTCGGCGCTCGTGCCGCGCTCGGCCTGGGCCACGGCCGCGGCGATCCGGTCTCGGTCGGCCTTCGACAGGAGCGCCATCGATTACCAGCGCCCCGAGGCGCCGCCTCCACCGGAACTGCCGCCGCCGCCAGAGAAGCCGCCGCCGGCGCCTCCCCAGCTTCCCCCGCCCCAGCCGCCGCCCCAGCCATAGCGTGCGCGCCGCGGCCAGCGGCCGTATTGACGGCGTAGACGCGGGTTGCGGCTGCTCCGGATCACCAGGAACAGGGCCCAGATGATCGCGAGCGCGAGAAATGCCCAGTCGAATTCGCCGGCCTCCGGTTTCGTCAGGGGTTCGTAGGTGCCCTCGATGGCTGCCAGGGTCGCCTCGACTCCCGCATTGATGCCGCCCGGCAGATCGCCGACGCGGAATCGCGGTAGGATCCGGTTTCGCACGATATCCGAGGCGATCGCATCCGTAAGGCTGCCCTCCAGCCCGTAGCCGACCTCGATCCGGACTTCACGTTCCGTCGGCGCAACCAGCAGCAGCACGCCATTGTCGCGTCCCTTCTGGCCGAGGTTCCAGGCACGGAACAGCTCGTTGGCGAAGCGCTCCAAGTCGGTTCCCTGAAGCGACGGCACGGTCGCGACCACAACCTGGTTGGAGGTCTCACGTTCGTGCGCGGCTAGCCGCTCGGTAATCGCCGCCTCCTGCGCCGCGGACAGGATTTCGGCTTGATCGACGACCCGTCCGGTGAGCGGCGGCAGCGTCAGCGCCGGCGCGACCACCGGAACCATAACGATGACCAAGGCGAACGCGAGAGCCCGAACGCCTGGGATCATGGGTGTCGTCATCGGATCAGAACCGCACCCGAGGCGCCTGCGTGGCGGCCTCCTCGATCGTGAAATTCTGCTTCGGCTCGGCGTCCGGATACAGGATCCATGCCCAGATCCTGCCGGGGAAGGTGCGCAGCTCCGTATTGTAGCGGCGGACGGCCTCGATATAGTCGCGCCGTGCTACGGCGATCCGGTTCTCCGTGCCTTCGAGCTGGCTTTGCAAGGTCAAGAAACTCTCGTTGGCCCGGAGTTGCGGATATTGTTCCGCCACCACGAGCAGCCGTCCCAGCGCACCCGAGAGCTGTGCCTGGGCCTGTTGGAATTGTTGGAACGCTTCGGGATTGGTCAGAATGTCAGGCGGGACCTGAAGCTGCCCGACCCGAGAGCGGGCGTCCACGACCGCCTGAAGGGTTTCGCGTTCGTGCGCCGCCGCGGCGCGAACGGTCTCGACGAGGTTCGGCACGAGGTCGGCCCGGCGCTGATATTGGTTCAGTACCTGGCTCCAAGCGGCCTCGGTCTGTTCGTCGAGCGTGGGGATGGTGTTGATCCCGCATGCCGCCAAAAGGAATGCGAGAGCCAGGATCGTTCCGCGTCGAAATTGGCGTAGCCAAGCTGGTCGCCACGGAGTTCGCAGGTCGATGATCGCGGTCGGCATCACGGTCGTGCTTTCGGAACGGATTCCCGGAACAACGGCTGGCGCTGACGACAGGTCCCTGGGGACGTCGGATTCGACGCCGGCATCGGCCAGGATCGCATGCCGTGGACTCCGCATTGCACCGGATTCGATGCGACGTACCAGGGGGCTCGATCGCGAATCAACGCTACTCCGGTCAGGCCATGACCCGTTCGTGTGGAATGCCCCCAAGCGATGTCCGCGATGACCCGGATGGGATCGGAGACTATCGCTTCCCGTTGACGATACAACCTCGACGATGCGGCGAGCCCGAGGCTGGTCGCAGGCAGACGTTGGGGGCTGTCCAGCCCTCTTAGCCGCTGAAGGGGATGGCCCGCTGGGCCGTGCGACCGAACGGCGGTCGACCGGCCGGAGCCGGCATGCGACCCGAACTTGAAATGGCGATGATCGGCCCCCATTCTCGACTCGTTCTGGTTCGGTCAGCTGTTCTCCGCGCCCGAAGCTCCCGACCGGCTCCCCGTGCCGTTTCCAGCCGGGCTCTTCCACGCATGCGGCGTGGATGCATGCGCTTACAGGAGTTCGAAATGGCGGTCGGCACGGTCGATTGGTCCAAGTCCCTGAACCATTGCAGTTCCAACAAGCCCGGAGACCGCTCCGACGATGTGTTTGACCCGGTCGTATTGGTGGGGGCCGATGAGATCAGGACCCTTCCGGGAACCGGGACCCGAGCGTGGAGCCTATGCCCGACCGTCGAGACGGTGGTCGTGGACCGGCGGACGATCCGAACCGGAGGCGGGGCGATCAGCCTACATGGTCCAGTACGGTAGAAAGAGGAGCCCATATGCCGGTCGCAGTACGCGAGAATGAGTTGATCCGGGTACCCCGGGCCGTTCGCAAGAAGTACCGGCAGCCGGGATCTTGAGGCCCGCATCATGCCGGACGGATTTGCGTGGCGAGGACCGGAGTGGGTCGATGTCGCTCCCGATGCGTCGTCGGAGCGGCAATTGTGGTGTGCCGTGATCGGGCGTGCACTGGAAGACGCGATGGGCAATGTCGGGGGTGTGACCGGCACGGTGGCACGGCGGCGTGCCATGGACGAGGCACGCGACTGGTTCGTCCGTAATGGCGACGACTTCCGGCGCGTCTGTGATGCCGCCGGGTACGACTCGAACCAGCTACGCCTCCGCGCGCTCCGCCTTATTGCGGGAAACGGCGGTCCTGCATGCTCTGTGCCGGCCGCCTGCAGCGAGGAGTCATGATATGCCGAGCTATGCGATTTTCGTGGGGTTTCCCGCCGACGACTGGAGCGGGCCGACCTTGGTCCGATGGGAGCCCGGCCTGGTGGAAAAGGACTATCTGGCGCTGCGGGCAGGCGGGGATGACGGCCCCGGGGCGGCACCGGAGACCCATTGGGTCGGCTGCCGTCTCGATGACCTGGAGCAGATCCGGTTCTGCGAAGTGACCGCTCGGGATTCGATGCTCCCGTGTTTCCAGGCCGAAATTCAGGTACGCGGCACCGGAACCGTTTACGTGTACCTGTCGCGGCCGTGCCTGGGTTACTTGCGTGATAGCGGCGTTCCTCTGGCGGAAATGCAGGGTGAGGACGTCGAGGCATGCCGTACGCTCTGGAGCGAACTGTCCGGAACCGACGACGATCTGTCCACCGAGGTCTGTTCCCTCGTGAACTCCCGGCTGAGCTGACCCGCTCGCGGCACTGGGCGCGTTCGGTCAAGTCGAGGCGGGCTCGGCAGTAATCTGCACGACGGCCGCCCGGCGCAGTCCGGCGAGGACATCCAACAGGTCCGGCAGGGCCAATGCAATGCAGCCTTCCGTAGGCGCATGGTCCGGGCGCGCCACGTGCATGAAGATTGCGCTGCCTGCGCCGGGTCGTACGGGTCGGTCGTTGTAGCCGAGCACGACGATGACATCGTACAGGGAGTCTTCCCGCCACAGGCGCTCGGCGCTGTCCCCGAACGGGTGCCTGATGGGCCGGTTGTAGGCTGGAGAGGCCGGTGCATCACACCAGCCGTCCGCCGGCGCAATTGCCGCGGTCGGAAGGAGCGTGACCGGCCGGGGCAGCCGGTCCGCGCGCCAGAGCACGCGGCGCAACGGCCATGTTCCCGCGGGCGTGGCACCATCGCCTTCCACCTTGGACGATACGACGCCGTTGCGCCCGAGAGCGCACGAGAAAGTGCGGTCGCCGAACCTCAAGATGCCGCGGCTGCCGCCCGGCGCGTCCGGAGCGACGTGGATCGTGTCAGTGGCCGATGCTTCCGGCCATTGCACCTTTCCACCGCGGAAGGGCTCCTCTACACTCCTGTCCGCCATGACGATCGAAGCTCCCTTCTCCCGCTTCACCGACCGAGTCCGACCGGAGTGGGTGGACTACAACGGCCATCTCAACGTGGCCTACTACTTCCTGATTTTCGACAAGGCCACCGATGCCTTCTACGACTGGCTCGGAATCGGCAAGTCCTACAAGGATAGCAGCCATTTCTCCACGTTCACGTTGGAGGGGCACATCACCTACGACCGCGAGTTACTCGAAGGTGATCCGGTGTATGTGACAAGCCGGCTGCTCGATTTCGACGGTAAGCGGCTCCATTATTTCCATGAGATGTATCACGCGGAGAAGGGCTATCTCGCCTCGACCAACGAGCTTCTAGCCATCCATGTCGACATGCGGATCCGCCGCTCGGCGCCGATGCCGGAAACGATCGTCGAGCGGTTGGGGAGCGTTAAAGAGGCGCACGCCGCGCTCCCGCTGCCGCCTCAGGTGGGGCGGACGATCGGGATCGCCTCGAAGCGTGCGCGCTAAAACCCTCCGGGTTGTGTGGCTGGTCGCCCTGGTCTGGCCGATCATCCTTCCCGCGTCTGCTCGCGCCGAGTGCACCGACCCTCCGCAGCCCGAGGTGAACTGGCGACGGTGCTATTTCGATGGCCGTGAATTCCGCGGCGCCAATTTGCAGCGGGCGCAGCTGCGCGATGCCACGTTCCAGCGCGCGGATTTGCAGGAGGCCGATTTGAGCGGTGCCGAGGCGTATCGTGCGAAGTTCATCTCTGCGGACCTGCGCCGATCCCGGTTTGACGGGGCTAACTTGGCCGAAGCGGACTTCACCCGTGCCAATCTTGCCGGCGCCTCCTTGCGGGGGGCGGATCTGCGTCGTGCCCGCTTCTTCCGCGCCAATCTGCGCGAGGCCGATTTTACGGGAGCACGGATGACGGGGGCCGATCTGTTCAACGCCGACCTGAGCGGCGCGACCTGGGTCGACGGGGTGCGGATCTGTGCGGAGGGGTCGATCGGTCAATGCCAAGACGTGCCGCGCGCGCGGCCGGAATCCGGATCATGAAGCTCTGAGCGGACTCTCTCCGGAGGCAATCCGGTCGCGAGCAGCGGGAGTCCGGAGGCTACCCGAGGGGAGGCGCCGGCGTCTGTGCGATGGTCGGTCGGGTGGTGCGCCGCCGCGATCCATCGGTATCGCGGGGTATGGGCCTACGGGAGGTGCGGGCACTGCGCCGATCGGTGCCCTATGGCAAGTCGTATGCGACCACCGACGACGGGCGACCGTACGGAACCATCACGCTGGCCGAAACAAGCGAAACGGCCTTCGACTAGGCACTCGACGATCTCGTCAGGGCCGGGGACGCGGCGCGCCGTGCCGGCGCCGAGCGCCTCTAATACGCGCACAACCGCAGCCGTTCTGATGGGACAGACCGACGAGGGACACATTCCGGCGGTGGACGACAGGTTCAACCGTCGGGCTCCTCGAGGTTTTTCAGGAGCGCGACATCATGCCCGCCCACGGCAAAGCGCTGCTCCGCTTCCACCAGAGAGAGGGTACTGCCTACCGAGGCAACGCGGTCAGAACGTCCGGGCCGGCCGGAACCATTTGTAGCGATCGCCGGAGCGTATCGTGACCTCCCGCACCTGGGTCTGCTGCAGCATCAGCAGTGGCACCTCGACGCCGGCGGGACCACGAGCCCATAGTTTGCGATAGAAATCGCTCATCGAGGTCACCGGTTCGCCCGCGATTGCGAGGACGAGATCGCCGGAACGGATGCCGGCGGCATCGGCCGGCCCCTCGGCTGCTACGCGGTCGACAAACAGGCGGCCCTTCACCTCCGAGGTGTAGAGGCCGAGCCACGGGCGCGGCGAGCCCGGACCCCGGCCATGCGCGAGCAGCGACGGCAGGATCGGCTTCAACTCGTCGACGGGCACGAACATGTTGCCCGGAACCGGCGATTGCCCTCCTGCAGCCGCGGCAACGAGAAGATAGCCGACTCCGAGGAGTGTTCCATCCTCTCCGACCAACGCAGCGCCGCCATAACTCGGGTGCGGTGGGGCGGTGAAGATCGCGCGCTCCAGCAGATACTCCCAAGGCCCGGTGAACTCTCGGCGGTCGACGACGAGGGCCGGCCGGATCGCTTCGATCCCGCCGAATCCTGCCACGAGCACCGTGTCCCCCGCCTCCACGACATCGGATCGACCAAGAGGAATGCTGCGCTTACCCAGGTTCCCCTGGACCCGCAGCAGCCCGAATCCGGTTTCGCCCAAATAGGCAACCGGAACGGCCGGCAAGGTCCGGCCGCCGGCGGTCCGGACCGAAATCTGCTCCGCCTCCAGGATCAGATAGCCGATCGTCAGGACGAGTCCGGCATCGTCGATGACGATACCGGTTCCGGAGCGCTCCAGGCCGAGCGTGGATACAGTACGTGCATCTGGCAGAACTTTGATTTCGAGCCCGACCAGCGCATCGAGGAGGGTCTCCGCCCGGAGCTGGGCCCGCGCGGCGGGCGCGCCCAGGAGCATGATCGGGCAGAGCAGAAGCGTCGCGACGATCAGGCTGAAGCGGCTTCGAAGATGGACGCGGCTGGACATGACATCGCCTCCCATCCGATACGGGCGGCCTGCCGGCAGGTCCGGTGGCGGCTCGCTGCCAATGAGATTGGGGCGTGATCGGTGGGGCGGCCACCTATATAAGGCTGGACATGTCCGACCCGTTTTCGCTCGACGACGACTATTCGCCGCCTTCGGCCCAGCCGCCGCAGCCACCGGTCGGGGAGCCGCCATATCTGGCCGCGCTCAATCCGGGACAGCGCGAAGCGGTAGAGGCGCTGGAAGGCCCGGTCCTGGTCCTTGCGGGCGCCGGCACCGGTAAGACCCGCGTTCTGACCAGCCGGCTTGCGCATCTCCTCGCCACCGGGCGCGCTTGGCCGCGCCAAGTGCTCGCGGTCACCTTCACCAACAAGGCCGCGCGCGAGATGCGGGAGCGCGTCATGGCTCTGGTAGGCCCTGCGGCCGAAGGGATCTGGCTGGGCACGTTTCATGCGCTCGGCACACGGATTCTCCGTCGGCACGCGGAGCTGGTTGGTCTGAAGCCGAATTTCACGATCCTTGACGCGGACGACCAGATCCGCCTCCTGAAGCAATTGTTGCAGGCCGAGAACATCGACGCCGGGCGCTGGCCGGCACGAGCGTTGATGGGCATTATCCAGCGCTGGAAGGATCGTGGCCTCACACCCGACCGTGTCGGCGGGAACGACGAGGTCGAATTCGCGAACGGCCGTGGCCGAGCGCTCTATGCCGAATACCAAGATCGACTACGCAGTTTGAACGCCGCCGATTTCGGCGATCTGCTGCTTCATGATTTGACGATCTTCTCCGAGCGGCCCGACATTCTTACCGAGTGGCAGCGCCGATTTCGCTACATCCTGGTGGATGAGTATCAGGATACCAACGTAGCGCAATATTTGTGGCTGCGGCTGTTGGCGCAGTCGCACCGCAACCTTTGCTGTGTCGGCGACGACGATCAGTCGATCTACGGTTGGCGCGGCGCCGAAGTGGGCAACATCCTGCGGTTCGAGCGCGACTTTCCAGGCGCCCGAGTGATCCGGCTGGAGCAGAATTACCGCTCGACACCCCACATCCTCGGCGCCGCGTCGGGCCTGATCGCAAACAACGAAGGGCGGCTTGGAAAGACCTTGTGGACCGACCGGCCGATGGGCAGTCCGGTCAAGATACGCTGCCTTTGGGACGGTGACGAGGAGGCGCGTTTCGTCGGCGACGAGATCGAGGCTCTGCAGCGGACTGGACATCAGCTCAGGGAGATCGCGATCCTGGTCCGAGCCGGCTTTCAAACGCGTGCCTTCGAAGAACGGTTCGTTACCCTCGGGCTGCCTTACCGGGTCGTGGGCGGCCCGCGCTTCTATGAGCGCCAGGAGATCAGAGACGCCATTGCCTATCTTCGCGTGGTGGTCCAGCCGGACGACGATCTTGCAATGGAGCGAATCGTCAACGTGCCGCGGCGCGGCATTGGCAACGCCACGATCCAAGCGATCCATCGTCTGGCCCGGGCGGAGCGGCTTTCCTTCCTGGCGGCAGCACAGCGGATCGTCACGACCGACGAGATCACCGGCCGCGCCCGTAACTCGCTCACCCGCCTTCTTAAGGACTTCGCCCGCTGGCGCGCGCAGCTCGGCGTCTTGTCGCATGTCGAGCTGACCGAGATTGTGCTCGACGAGTCCGGCTACACCGAGATGTGGCAGCACGATCGGTCGCCCGAAGCTCCCGGGCGGCTCGAAAACCTGAAGGAACTGGTTCGCGCCATCGCCGAGTTCGAGAGCCTTCAGGCGTTCCTCGAGCATGTCAGCCTGGTCATGGACAACGAGGACAATCTCGATGCAGACATGATCAACTTGATGACGTTGCACAGCGCCAAGGGGTTGGAGTTCGATACCGTATTCCTTCCGGGTTGGGAGGAAGGTCTGTTTCCGCATCAGCGGGCGCTCGATGAGAACGGCATCGCAGGGCTCGAGGAGGAGCGACGGCTCGCCTATGTAGGGCTGACCCGGGCGCGGCGGCGCGCAATCGTCTCCTGTGCGGCCAATCGGCGCGTACACAATCTCTGGCAGAATGCTTTGCCCTCACGGTTCATCGCGGAACTTCCCGAAGCTCATGTGGAGCGGGTGAACGATACGGGGCTATCCGGCGGGTTCCGCGCGGCAGGTGCCGGCAGGGCGGCAGCGGATTACGCTTACGCCGACTCCGTTCCCGCTGGCGGCCCGGGATTTATGCGCTGGAAGGACGCACAGCAGCGCGGCCGGGTGATCGAGGGAAGAGCCTGGGAAGTCTCGGGTCGGCCGTCGGACGGAAAGGGGAGCTTCAGGGTCGGAGATCGTGTCTTCCACCAGAGGTTCGGTTATGGCCGCGTCGAGCAGGTCGACGACGATCGCCTGGAGATCTCCTTCGAAAAGGCGGGCCGGAAGACCGTTCTCGGCAGCTTCGTCGAGCAGGCATGAGTCGGGAATGGGCGCAATTGTGACCCGTGTCACTATGGCTGACGCGAGGCGGATCCATGTCCTTGGGAGCGGCCAGGACGGCCGCGTTGCCGAGGGTGGCCCCGATGAGCGCACTGCTTCGGACAGCCCTGGATCTTGCGGTCCTGATCATCGCGCTGGTTCTACTGGCGGCCCCGTTTCTCCTCCTGGTCGGTGGGCCCATACTGGCGATCTCTTGAGGGTACCCGGGTGACCGGGGCCTGGCGGATCGCGGTTGTCGTGCCGGCGGCCGCGGCGCCGGCCATCGAGCGGGCGCTGGAACCCTTCGCCGATATGGCGCTGGCGCTGATCGATGCCGACCCGGCCGCGTGCCGATACCCTGGGGACCCGCAGCCGGCCACATGGCATGCCGACCTGTGGCTTGCCAAAACCTGCCTCGTCGAAGGGCTGGCGAGCATACCGCCTGATCCCGCGGCGCTTCGGGCAGCTCTGGCCATCGCCGCGGCCGCTGCCGGAATTTCCGAACCCGCACCGCTGATCCAGCCTCTCGGCGCTCGTGATTGGGTCGCGGAAACGTATGATGCCTTCCCCGAGATTTCGGTTGGGCGCTACAGAATTCGTGGCTCGCATATTGCCGAACCGGCAGCGAACGGCAGCGTCCCGATCACCATCGACGCCGCTATCGCCTTCGGGACCGGCGAGCACGAGACGACACGTGGCTGTCTTATCGCCCTCGACCGGCTGTCACGTCGTTTCCGTCCGCGGAGTGTCCTGGACCTGGGTTGCGGCAGCGGCGTGCTCGGGATTGCGGCAGCCAGGACGTGGCGGGATTGCCGGGTCGTCCTCGCCGATATCGACCGCCGTGCTGTTTCAGTAGCACGACAGAATGCGGCCCGGAACGGCGTCTCAGGTCGAGTGCTCACGGCGATAGCCGATGGATACAGATCGGTACCGGTTCGAGATGGAGCCCCTTACGACCTGATCCTGTCGAACATTCTCGCCCGACCCTTAGTGCGGTTGGCGCCGGCGCTGATGCGCCACCTGGCCCGCGGCGGCTACGGCATCCTATCCGGCTTCCTCTCTTGGCAGGAGGCACAAGTCCTTTCTGCTCATCGTGCGCAGGGGCTACGGCTGGTCGAGTACGTCCGCCTGGGCGACTGGACGACCGTCATCATCGCGCGATAGTGTCGGCGATCTCAAGACACGAGCGGCGGCCTGGCAGGCCGCCGCTCGATTATTCAGGACGCGGTACCCGTCAGGCGGCGCGGGCTACCTCGACCATGTCGATGACGTCCCGCGGGTTGCCCTGGACTCGGCTCAACTGCGCGAGACGCTCGGCGTCGGATGCGTCCGCCTTCGCATTTCTGCCCCTCTTGAGCCTGTCGACGACGGTTCGCGCGAGCGCCGTGATTGCAGTGCAGAAGCGGCGCAGCGTCAGAGCGTCACGGCAGCGCGCCTCGTAGATCGCGTGCTCCAACTCATCCTTCGGCTCAGTCCGCCCGGCCCGGAAGCGAAGGCGTGTCGCGGCACGGGTGAGCAGATCACGGACGACTTGCGCCCGCAACGTCCGCGCACGAGCGATAATCGCGTCCTGCTCCGCAAGCGACGGCGGATTGGCGAACGCCGCGCTCGTTTCAAGATTCAACAGTTCGGTTTCGTAGGCGATGTCCCTCATCGTCGTACCCCATCGGGGTCAGCAAATGCGCCGGCCGCCCAACCCCCACCCCTGCGGCCGGCCTGCCGCGACGGTTGCGGCTCCGCTCATATAGATGGCATCGTCCTAGGCACAGAAACCTACGGATTTTGCGGTGCAGCATTGCACTTTCTGCATGGTTTCTGCCCGATAACCCTGCCTTGCGGGCGAGGGGAGCCGGACTTAGCCTGTGCACCTGCAAAGTTGGAGGCTCAGGTGACGCGATCGGACCCGAACGAGAACGAAGTAGTGGTGGACGCATTGGCCGAAGCGCTGCGCACCGCGGGCCTCCGTCTGCCCGTCGACGATGCAATCGGCGTTCTGGCGGGGTTGGCGGCGGCTCCGGCGACAGGGACGGCCGGCGACGAGGACCTGTGGATCAGCCTGCTGGCACCGCAGGCCGGCCCGGAGCTTCGCGCCAGACTGGCGTCCATCCGGGCCTCCCTGTCAGCGCTGATCTCTCCGGTTGCCGATCGCGCTGCCGTTCCGGATCGAGTTCGTCGGCTGCGCGAGGAGCTGGAACGACGTGGTCTCGACGGCTTCGTGGTCCCCAGGGCCGATGAACATCAGGGCGAGTACGTCCCCTTACGTGCGCAGCGCTTGCTGTGGTTGACCGGGTTTTCCGGTTCGGCGGGGGTGGCGATCCTGTTGCGTGACAGCGGCGCGATCTTCGTCGACGGACGTTACACGTTGCAGGTCCGGGCGGAGGTTCCTACCGATCTGTTCGAGCCGCACCATGTGACCGAGAGTCCGCCGGCCGATTGGATCGCCTCCCACTTGCCCGAAGGCGGCAGGCTCGGATTCGATCCGTGGCTGCATACCGAGGCGGACGTCTCGCGACTGGCCACCGCCTGCGAGCGGGTCGGAGGTTCGCTGGTTTCCTGCGAAAGCAATCCGCTCGACGCCATTTGGACCGACCGGCCACCCGCGCCGCTCGCTCCGGTCGTGCCGCATTCGGAGCGGTTCGCAGGACGCTCGGCCGCCGACAAGCGCCGGGAAATCGCGGAGACGTTGAGACAGGAAGGCGCCGCTGCGGCCGTGCTGACGGCCCCGGATTCGATTGCATGGCTTCTCAACATCAGGGGCGGAGACGTAGAGCACACGCCGCTGCCGCTGTGCCATGCCATCGTCGACTGCGACGGTGATGTTCGGCTGTTCATCGACGAACGCAAGCTCGTGCCCGGGTTGGGAGCGCATCTCGGCAACGGCGTCGCGATCGAGCGTCCCGAGGGCCTCGAGCCGGCGCTCGAGGCCCTGGGCGCCGCGGGCGCCCGAGTGCTGACCGATCCGGCAACGACGCCCGTCCGGGTGCTCGACTATCTTGCGGCGGCCGGTGCCCGGGTGCTGCGAGGACAAGATCCCTGCCTTCTGCCGAAGGCGTGCAAGAACGATGTCGAGCTGGCCGGGATGCGCGCGGCGCATGCGCGCGACGGTGTGGCCATGGCCCGCTTCCTGGCGTGGCTTGCTCGGGAGGGACCCAAGGGTCGGGTCGGAGAGCTGGATGCGGAGGCGCAGCTTCTCGCTTTCCGCCGCGAGGTCGCGATGTTCCGAGATACCAGCTTCTCGACGATCTCCGGAGCCGGGCCCAACGGCGCGGTCGTGCATTACCGATCGACCCCGGCCACCGACCGGCGGCTCGAACCGGGGATGCTTTACCTCGTCGATTCGGGTGGCCAGTATCTGGACGGCACCACGGACATCACCCGGACGATTGCGATCGGGGAGCCGACGGCGGAGCAGCGCGACCGGTTCACCCGGGTGCTCAAGGGCCATATCGCCCTTGCGACGGCGCGCTTTCCGAAGGGAACCACGGGCTCCCAGCTCGACGTGCTTGCGCGCCAGTATCTCTGGCAGGTCGGGCTCGATTTCGATCACGGTACCGGCCACGGCGTGGGCAGCTATCTCAGCGTCCACGAGGGACCGCAGCGCATCTCCAAGCTTCCGAACAGCGTGGTTCTCCGGCCGGGAATGATCCTCTCGAACGAGCCCGGTTACTACAAGGCAGGGGCGTACGGTATTCGCATCGAGAACCTGATCGCCGTTCAGCGGTGCAGCGGGATTCCCGATGCCGAGCGGGAGACCTATGCCTTCGAGGTGCTGACCCTTGCACCGATCGACCTCGCCCTGGTCGAGCCGAGTTTGCTCAGCGCCGTCGAGCGGGATTGGCTCAATGCCTACCACGACCGGGTGCGCAAGGAGGTCGGTCCGCACCTCGACGCCGGAACGGCGGCTTGGCTCAAGGAGGCAACACGGCCGGTGTGATCGCCGAGGGCGGAGCGCTCAGCCGATTCCATCCGTACCGGCGCCGCAGATGATCGGCACGACCGTCTCTCCGTTCCGAGGCCGATAGCGGCCGGTCATCAGCACAGCGAGGGCGGCCGCGCCGGAAAGTTCCGCTGCAATGGCGGTCTCGAACCATAGCCAGCGCGCCGCCGCGCGCATCTCCTCGTCGGATACAAGGACGATGCGGTCGACGGTGTTCCGGATCATCTCGAAGTTCAGCGGCATCGAGCGGCGTGGCGCGAGTGTTCCGGCCGCGGTCTCGATGCGATCGAGCGTGACGAGCCGGCCGGATCTCAGGCTCTCGAAGAGCGTCGGCGCCCCGATCGGCTCGACGCCGATAATCGTGATGCCGGGCTTCAGCGCCTTCGCCGCAGTCGCCACCCCGGCGATCAGGCCACCGCCGCCGATGGCGACGAGCAAGGTATCCGCTGTCGGGACTTGTTCCAGGATCTCGACGGCGAGGGTACCCTGGCCGGCGATCACCGCAGGATCGGCGAAGGGGTGCAGGTAGGCCATGCTGCGCTCGCGTGCCGCCTCCAAGGCGGCAGCGTTGGCGTCGTCCCACACCTCGCCGCTGACGACGACCTCGGCGCCCCAGGCGCGCAGCTTCTCGGCCTTGGCTGCCGGGGTCGAGCGCGGCAGATAGATCAGAGCCGGGACCCCGGCCGCCCAGGCGGCATACGCAACTGCCAAACCGTGATTTCCGCCGGAGGCGGTCACGACACCGCGGGCGACCTCGTCGCGGCCGAGGCACGCCAGCTTGTTGAGCGCCCCCCGTGGCTTGAACGAGCCGGTGACCTGGAGGCACTCCAGCTTGAGCTTCAGGGTCCCACCGGTGCCGGCGGGCCAGGGTGGCGCCTTGACGGGAGCCGGATCGAGCACGGGCGTGCGCCGGATCTTGTCCCGGATCCGGGCGGCGGCGGCTTCGATGTCCGGAAAGGCGACGAGCTGCAAGGGCGAGTGCTCCGCGGCTGACCGCTGCGTCAGTCGCGCCGGGAGAGCCGAAAGGGGGTTCGGATCGTGCCGAACCGCTTCTGGGTGCCGGCATCGACCAACTCCATCTGCAGGACCGCCTGCATGACCTCGTACCCGAGCGGTTCAAAGTAAAGGAAGCCCGACCGCGTAGCGGCGGGTTCCAGCACCCCCATCGGGAGGGCCTGCCGCCGCATCTCCTCGGTCGGCAGCGTGACGTGCTGCAGGGTGCCGTGTACCCGGTGGAAATGGAGCGGGTCGTACCCGAGCGGGCCCAGCCGGTCGGCCCGGTTCGCGCCGGAGGGAGTGCGGCTCGCGACGATCGCGGATCCGACCACGGGGTCTCCGGAGGCAAGAGTGCCGAACCGTGCCACGGGGCGGGCCAGGGTACCGCGAATGCTCTCGACCGGAAGCGCCGTGAAGCTTCCGGCAGCAGCGCGGATCAGCTGGAAATCCTCGAATGCGAGGCGAAGGGGGCGATCGCTCCGGTTTTCGATGTCCACCAGCACCGGCGCCGCCCGGGTTTCGAGATTGCGCGGTTCGCCGTTCCAGGCGTCCACGCGTACGCTCACGCGGATGCCCTCGAGCTCGGAAGCCGTTCGCAGGGATCCGGTGTCCGCCTGCGATGCCGGTTCCGGGCCGGGCGAGGATGCGCAGGCGGACAGGACAAGGCCTATGAATACGCCCAGCGCGATCACGTAGTGCATGACGCCCGCTCCCGGGTGGTTGGCCGCTGAAGCTTAACCGTTCTTTACCGTCCCGGGAACAACCTTGGCGATCATTGCGGGATCGGGATCCGTCAGCTTCCAGTCAGCGCCAACCATTCCTGCTCGGTAAGCACGGTCACGCCGAGCTCACGCGCTTTCGTAGCCTTGGAGCCGGCATCGGCGCCGACCACGACATAGTCGGTCTTCTTCGATACCGATCCCGCAACCTTGGCGCCCAGGGCCTCGGCCCGTGCCTTGGCCTCGCTCCGGCCCATCGTCGCAAGCGTGCCGGTGAAGACGACGGTCTTGCCGGCGACCGGCGAGGCGCTTCGCGGTGCGGCGACCGGCACCACCTCCGACAATTGCCGGCGCAGGTCTTCGACGACCTCCCGATTATGCGGTTCGGCGAAGAAGGCGAGCAGGTCGCCGGCCACGCTCGGCCCGATCTGGTCGATGTTGGTCAGCTCGGCATAGGCCTCCGATTCCGGGTCCTGCGCCGCCTGCATTGCTGCAAGGAAGGCGTCGAGCGATCCGTAATGCCGGGCGAGCAGCCGTGCCGTCGCCTCACCGACTTGGCGAATGCCGAGTGCATAGATGAACCGGTCGAGAGAGATTCTCCGGCGGGCATCGATCGCGTCCAGCAGGTTCCGCACGGACTGCTCACCCCAACCATCGCGGGCGACCAACTCTTCACGGCGCTGCCTCAGCCGGAAGATGTCCGCGGGACTCCGGATCAACCCGTCCTCCCAGAAGGCCGCAATGTGCCGCTTGCCCAGGCCCTCGATGTCGAAGGCGTTGCGGGAGACGAAGTGCTTGAGCCGCTCCACGGCCTGCGCCGGGCAGATCAGCCCGCCGGTGCAGCGGCGCACCGCATCCGGTTCCTCGCTCGCCGGCTTGACCGTGCGCACCGCGAGGCTGCCGCAGGCGGGGCAATGGTCTGGAAAGACATAGGGCTTGCTGTCGGCCGGTCGCTTCGCCTCCACGACGGCGACGATCTGAGGAATCACGTCGCCGGCCCGCTGGATCACCACCCAGTCGCCGATGCGGATGTCCTTGCGGGCGATCTCGTCCTCATTGTGCAGCGTGGCGCGGGATACGACGACGCCGCCGACCGTGACCGGCGTCAGCGCCGCCACCGGCGTCAGCGCGCCGGTGCGGCCGACCTGGATGAGGATGTCCTCGATCCGCGTCTCCGCGCGCTGAGCCGGGAACTTGTGCGCGATCGCCCAGCGCGGGGCGCGGCTCACTGTGCCGAGCCTCTGCTGCCAGTCGATGCGGTTCACCTTGTAGACGACGCCGTCGATGTCGTAGTCGAGCGTGGCGCGCGAGCTCTCGATCTCGCGATAGAAAGCGAGCGCATCCTCGACGTCGCGGCAGAGCCGCGCCAGCGGGTTCACCGGCAGGCCCCAGCCGCGCAGCCGGTCCAGAAACTCCCAATGCGTGTCGCCCAGCGGCTCGCTGTGCTCGCCGCAGCCATAGGCGAAGAAGCGCAGGTTCCGGCTGGCCGTGACCTGCGGATCGAGCTGGCGCAGCGAGCCCGAGGCAGAGTTGCGAGGATTGGCGTAGAGCGGCTCGCCGGCGGCCTCACGCGCCGCGTTCATCGCCCGGAAGTCCTGATGGCACATATAGACTTCGCCGCGAATTTCGATCACTTGCGGGTGGCGGTCGCCTGCCAGACGCTCCGGCACGCCGTGGACGGTCCGCAGATTGGCGCTCACGTCCTCGCCTTCGTAACCATCGCCCCGGGTGGCGCCCAGCACCAGGCGCCCCTCCTCGTAGCGCAGGGAGACCGACACGCCGTCGATCTTGGGCTCCGCCACCAGCTCGACCGACGCGTCTGCCGCCAGCCCGAGAAAGCGGCGGATGCGGACGACGAAGTCGCGGACGTCGGTCTCCGCGAAGGCGTTCTGGAGCGAAAGCATCGGCTGCGCGTGCCGCACGGTGGCGAAGCCGCGCATCGGCGCCGCGCCGATACGGCGCGACGGGCTGTCGGGGCGCACGAGGTCCGGGAAGAGCGCCTCAATCGCCTCGTTACGGCGGCGCAACAGATCGTACTCGGCATCCGATATCGTCGGCGCCGATTCCACGTAATAGCGCCGGTCGTGCTCGGCAATTTCCCGGGCGAGGCGTGCCAGCTCGGCGGCGGCCTGCTCGCGGGTCAGCTTTTCGGGGGGGATGGCAGCGGCGTTGCACATTCCGGACGGCGGCGACGATCTCGATCGGCGAAGCTTACATCAGGCGCCGCTCTGCGCCATCAGGCTGTCGGCTGCGGCACGCGCTTCATCGGTGATGCGCGCGCCGGAGATCATTCGGGCGATTTCCTCGCGGCGCTGCGATGGTGACAATTCCTCGACGCGAGTGACGACAACGCCGCGATTGTCGCCGCGCTTGACCACATGCCAGTGCTGCCCGCCGCGCGCCGCAACCTGCGGCGAATGGGTGACCACGAGGACCTGAACCGACTCCGCGAGGCGGGCGAGCCGTTCGCCGACGGCCGCCGCCACGGCTCCGCCGATCCCGGCATCGACCTCGTCGAAGACCAGCGTGCGTGCCGACCCCGTCGCCGCCAGGACGACCTTCAGGGCCAGCATGAAGCGCGAGAGCTCGCCGCCCGAGGCGATGCGCGCGAGCGCCCCGAACGGGGCTCCGGGATTCGTCGAGACTTCGAAGGCGGCGCGGTCCACGCCGGCTGGTCCCCAGGCCGACTCCGGAGCCGGCTCGAGACGGGTGCGGAAGCGCGCCTTGTCGAGCCGCAGCGGCGGCAGCTCGGCAGCGACGGCGGCGTCGAGCGCTTTGGCTGCTGCGGCGCGGGCACGGCTGAGCGCCGCGGCTGCGCCCATGTAAGCGGCCCGGGCGTCGGCTTCGGCCCGGGCCAGGCGGGTCAAGACGTCACTCTGGTCGTCGAGCGCAGCCAGCCGTTCTCGCAGGGAGGCGGCCAGTGCGGGCAGGGATTCGACGTTGGTTCCGTGCTTCCGGGCGGCGGCGCGCAGCGCGAACAGGCGGCCCTCGATTTCCTCCAACCGGGCACCGCCGGTCTCGATCCGGGCGGCGGCGGACTCGAGTTCGCCGAGCGCCTCGGCCAGCTCGATCGCCGCACGCTCCAGGGCGGCGAGCGCGGCATCGAACAGGCCGCCGCTCCGGTCGGCGACGCGCTCCAGCGCCCGTTGCGCCCCGCGCAGGGCGGCATCCACGCCGCGCCCGGCGCCGAGTTCTGTGCTCGCCGCCTGCAGGGCCTCGGCGATGCGTTCCCGGTTCATCAAGGTTGCCCGGCTCTCCGCCAGATGCTCCTCTTCACCCGGTTGCGGTGCGAGCTCGTCCAGCTCCGCGACCGCATGGCGCAGGAAATCCTCGTCGCGCCGGGCCTGCTCGACGGCTGCTTCCATCTCCTGCAGCCCGACGAGCGCCTCCCGCCAGCTGCGCCACGCAACGGCGACCGCCTCGACCTGCGATCCGAGGCGCCCGAAGGAGTCGAGCATGGCCCGGTGGTTCGCCGGGTCCATCAGACCGCGCTGGTCGAACTGGCCCTGTACCTCCACCAGTACGTCGCCGAGCTGCCGCAGGAACCCTACCGAGACGGGCTCGTCATTGACAAAGGCACGGCTGCGGCCGTCCGCGGTAACGACCCGGCGTAGGACCGGACCCTCGCAGGGAAGGTCTTGTTCGCGCAGCAGCGCGAAGACCGGGTGATCCTGAGGAAGATCGAAGCTGGCGGTGACCGAGGCGCGGTCGGCGTCGCGCCGCACCAGACCGGCATCGGCACGTGCGCCGAGTGCCAGCCCGAGCGCATCGAGCAGGATCGACTTGCCGGCGCCCGTCTCGCCGGTCAGGACGCATAGCCCGCCGGCGAACGACAGATCGAGGCGATCGATCAGCACGATGTCGCGGATGGAAAGTGCCGCGAGCATGAGGCGTGTTCAGAGCCGACGGGGCGCGCGACCGCGAGAGACGCGGGTGCTCCCACCCGCATATCGCCCATACCGGTAACACTGCAAGGGGCAAGGCGGGCGTCTTCGGGACCCACCATGGCCGGACCAGCACCTTCGCGGATCGAAGCCGAAAACGTCAACATCCGTCAACATTCGTCAGCACACATCAACGGGAACCGCCTACGTTCGGCCGGCTCCTGCACGATGACGGGCAAGGCGGGCATCCGTGCGCCTCCGCGAGTGACGATCAGACCGGCAGCATAGCACCATCTAGGAAAAAAGTCAAAGAAAGGAACGAGGCAGGCCATCGGAGGATTGCGGCCCCGGGCGGGCGCGCACCGAAGAGCGTGGGATCAGAAGACCGAATTCCACGCCCGCGCGAGCCAACCGGGCTTCTCCTCGGGCGGGCGCACATCGACGCCCTCCACGAGGGAGTAGGTATCGATGTACCACTCGCTGCCAGGGTAATTGTGCCCGAGCACGGCGGCGACGCGGCGCGCGTCCTCCTCAAGGCCGAGCGCTGCATAGGCCTCGACGAGCCGATGCAAGGCTTCCGGGACATGGCTGGTGGTCTGATATTCGTCGACCACGGTCTTGAAGCGGTTGATGGCTGCCAGATACTGGCCCTGCCGGAGATAGAAGCGTCCGACATCCATTTCCTTGCCGGCCAAGTGGTCGCGCGTAAGGTCCAGCTTCAGGCGCGCATCACGGGCATATTCGGTGTTCGGGTAGCGCCGGATCAGCTCCTCGAGGGCCTTTGCCGCGAGCTGGGTCATCTTCTGGTCGCGTCCGACGTCCGAGATCTGCTCGTAATAGCAGAGCGCCTTCAGATAGTAGGCGTAGGGCGCATCGGGGCTGCTCGGGTGAAGCTGGATGAAACGGTCGATGCCCACGATGGCGTCGTCATACCGGTCGGCCTCGTAATTCGCATAGGCCGACATCAGCTGCGCCTTCGTCGCCCAGACGGAATAGGGATGCTGCCGCTCCACCTCGTCGAACAGACGTGCCGCCTCGGTCCAGTCCCGGGCGATCAGGGCATCCATCGCGTCATTGTAGAGGCGCTCGACCGGCATCTCGACATAATCGTCCCCCTTGTTCGAATTGCCGCCACAGGCGGCAAGGCCGAGGACGACCGTGGCGGTGAAAGCCAGACGGAGGAGGCGAGGAGGGGGATTCAGCAAGGACATGGCCCGATGAAAAGTTGCGCACCGGAATGCGGCCGCCCGATCGGAAAGCTGCGATCGACCGAACTATATAGCGGCCGCCACGCCGCATCGCCAACCCTTGGCGGCGGGGGGCGTATCAGGCCGTTGCGACGGTCGGTAATGCTTCCGAGCCGGTGGCTGGAAGCCGTATCCAGCACCACGCCTGCGGATCAGCGAACAAGCGACGAAGCAGCGCATTATTCAAGGCATGGCCGGATTGAACACCCTCGAACCGGCCGAGTACCGGGGCGCCGGCGAGATAGAGATCGCCGACGGCATCCAGGATCTTGTGCCGCACGAACTCATCCGGATACCGCAGCCCGCCCTCGTTCAGCACGCGATCGCCATCGATCACGACGGCATTGTCCAGCGAGCCGCCGAGCGCCAGTCCGGCAGCGCGCATCCGGTCGACGTCCTCAAGGAAGCCGAAGGTGCGGGCGCGCGCGATCTCCCGCACGAACGCACCCGGCACCATCCGGAATCCGCGACGCTGCCGGCCGATGAGGCTGCCCGGAAAATCGATCTCCAGGACGAAGTAGGAGCGCCAATCCGGGCGAAGCGCGACCCGGCGTGATCCCTCGACGATCTCGATCGGCTCCAGGATCCGAAGAGCCCGTCGTGCCGCCGGCTGCGGGACGGAACCGGCCGCCACGATACGATCCACAATCGGTGCCGCACTGCCGTCGAGGGCGGGCGTCTCCGGGGCGTTCAGTTCGATCACTGCATTGTCGATCTCGCAGCCGGCGAGGGCGGCGAGGACATGCTCGACGGTGGCGACCCGCGCGCCGCGGTCGTTGCCCAGCACCGTGCAGAGGCGGGTGTCGACCACGCGATCCCATCGTGCCGGGATATCGCCGGTGCCGGGAGGAAGGTCGGTCCTGCGGAACAGAATGCCGGTGTCGGGTCCGGCTGGCAGTATGGTCAGCGTCACCGGCCGACCGCTATGCAGACCTATCCCCCGGCAACGCAGCGGACGACGCAGCGTCCGTTGCCGGGAGGCAGCGGACAGCGGCATCGGGGTGCCGGGCGGCATCCTGCGACCGAGACTCAGCATCCTGTTCCCACTGTAGCACCCGAAACGAAAGCTCCGGGGTCAGGCTAACTGCTGGCCCCGGAGCGCTCAATTCACGCTTTGTTACCGGTTGTTACAGCATCCGGCTTCAGTTCGCCTGCCGGCGCAGAAAGGCGGGAATGTCGAGCAGATCCTCCTCCTGCTTGGAGATCGCCAGGCGGTCCGACGGATCGAGGCCGCCGAGCTGTCGGCGTTCACCGGACTCGCCCGGCGTCGGCGCCGCCGGCTTGCGCTCCGGAACCGGGGCGGTCGCTGCCGGGGGCGGAGCAGCAGGCTCCTGTCGGCTGCGGCCGGTTCCAGTGACCCGCTCCAACAGGCTGGGCAGGCGCAATCCGCGGCGACGATGGTCGGGCTCGGCCACCGATTTCGCGGCACCTCCCGGCGTCACCGGCCGTGGGGCAATGAACGGCCCGTCGGCAACCGGGCGGGACGGCTCCGTCGGATAACCGGGGGTGCTCAGATTGGTCGGGGTGGACCAGGTGGCGCTGACGACGCGATGGCCCGGGGCGGTCGCGGCAGGCTGGCCGGCGGACGAACCGGCATCCGCTCCGAAGGGCCAATTCGCCGGATCCCGCTGCTGCGTTTCCGGTGCGGTCTCGGCGGTGCGGGCGGTGGCCGCGGCGGCAACGGGCTCGGTAGTTTCCGATGGCGTGGCCTCCGTGGTCGTCGCGACAGCACCGGCTGGTTTGGTGTTGATCGCCGGCTTCACCGGGAACGGAGTCACCCGATCGAGGCCGTGACCCGCCTCGAACTGGTGGGGTCCCATCCGGTCGTGCGCCGCATCGATGCCGGTCGCGACCACGGACACCCGCATGATGCCTTCGAGGGTCTCGTCGAAGGTGGCGCCGAAGATGATGTTGGCGTCCGGATCGACCTCGTCGCGGATACGGTTGGCCGCCTCATCGACCTCGAACAAAGTCATGTCGAGGCCACCGGTAATGTTGATGAGGATGCCGCGAGCGCCCTTCATCGACATGTCGTCGAGGAGCGGATTGGAGATTGCGGCCTCGGCGGCGTCGATGGCCCGCTTCTCGCCGGATGCCTCGCCGGTGCCCATCATTGCCTTGCCCATCTCGCGCATGACGGAGCGGACGTCGGCGAAGTCGAGGTTGATCAGGCCTTCCTTGACCATCAGGTCGGTGATGCAGGCGACGCCCGAATAGAGCACCTGGTCCGCCATGGCGAAGGCGTCGGCGAAGGTGGTCTTGTCGTTGGCGATGCGGAAGAGGTTCTGGTTCGGGATGACGATGAGGGTATCGACGCACTTCTGCAGTTCCTCGATGCCCTGATCCGCTGTCTTCATGCGGCGCTGGCCCTCGAAGTGGAACGGCTTGGTCACGACGCCGACGGTCAGGATGCCCTTGTCGCGCGCCGCGCGCGCCACCACCGGCGTCGCGCCCGTGCCGGTGCCGCCGCCCATGCCGGCGGTGACGAAGCACATATGCGTGTTGGACAGGTGGTCCATGATCTC
>CAZVAR010000042.1:0-24506 GCA_964625225.1 uncultured Alphaproteobacteria bacterium
CCCGCAGAGGTGGCGAAGGTGGTGATCGACGAGGAGGCCCATCGCATCGACGTGGTGGTTCCGGACGATCAACTCAGCCTCGCGATCGGCCGGCGCGGCCAGAACGTGCGGCTGGCCGCGCAGCTTACCGGCTGGTCGATCGACATCCTGACCGAGGCCGAGGAGTCGGAGCGCCGGCAGGAAGAGCTGAAGACGCGCTCGCAGATGTTCATCGATGCCCTGGACGTCGACGACGTGATCGCCCATCTGTTGGTAGGCGAGGGCTTCACCTCACTCGAGGAACTGCTTTACGTGCCGCTCGAAGAGTTGGCGGGTATCGCGGGCTTCGACGAGGATATCGCTCACGAGTTGCGGCGGCGCGCGGAGGACTATCTGACGCGCGAGAACGAGCGCCTTGAGGCGCGGCGGCAGGAATTGGGCGTCAGCGACGAGCTGGCCTCCTTCGGTGGGTTGACGCTTGCTATGGTCGTGGCGCTCGGCGAGGCGGGTGTGAAGACGGTCGATGATCTCGCCGACCTGTCCAGCGACGAGTTGCGATACATCGTCAGCCCGAGCCGGCAGGCGACGACGCTGGACGAGATCGCTGCACTCGAGCAGTCGGCCATGGACAAGGTCATCGAGGCGAGCCCGATCAGCCATGAGGATGCCGACGCTATCATCATGGCGGCGCGCGCGCGCTGGTTCGAGGGTGACGTGTCCGGGTCCGAGGCGCAGGCCGCGGACGCGGCGGCGCGCTAGAAGCGATGTCCGGTCACGGCGAATTCGGGTACGTTGAGCGATGCAGGCAGGACAGGAACACGAATCGGCGGCTGCGGGCGGTGTCCCGCAGGGTTCGGCTCGTGCCGATGCGCCGCATCGCCGCTGCATCGTAACGCGAGCGGTCCGCCCGAAGGAGGAGTTGCTGCGCTTCGTGCTGTCCCCGGATGGCGGGGTAGTGCCGGACCTGGCCGCCAGCTTGCCGGGGCGCGGCCTTTGGGTCAGTGCCCGACGCGGGGTGCTCGAGAAGGCGATCGCTTCTCGGGCATTTGCCCGCGCTGCGCGAGCGCCTGCAAGGGTTCCGGAAGGGCTGGTCGCTGTGGTCGAGGCACAGCTTGCCCGTCGCTGTCTGGATCTCCTCGGCTTGGCCCGCCGCGCCGGGATGGCGGTGGCAGGGTATGAGAAGGCAGCCGAGATGTTGCGGGCCGGTCGGGCCAAACTCCTGGTGCAGGCGGCGGACGGTGCCTTGGACGGGCGAGCCAAGCTGCGGCGGCTCGCAGGGGATTTGCCGGTGATCGAGATTCTCACCGGTGCGGAACTCGGCGCGGTCTTCGGCCGCGACTTCGTGGTACATGTCGCCGTCAGCGGTCGGTTTGCCGACCGGCTGCGGGCGGAGGCGTTCCGCTTGGCCGGCTTCCGGCGGGCGGTGCAGGACAGTGGGGACGGATGACGGACAGGACTGATCGCGAACAGAACACGCTGAGCCTCTCTCGGCCGGGGAAACTCGAGCTCAAGAGGACGGTCGATGCTGGGAAGGTCCGGCAGAGCTTCAGCCATGGCCGCTCCAAGACCGTGACCGTCGAGGTCAAGCGTAAGCGCAGCTTTACGCCGGAGCTCGGGAAGCCGGGGCGCGCCGGCGCGGGCGATGCCCGGCAGGCGGACCTCCATGGCCTCTCCGAACAGGAGCGGGCGGCGCACCTGCGCGCCGTCAGCGCAGCTGCGACCGCGCTCAAGGAGCGCCAGCGTGAGATGCCGCCGGCCGCGCCGCCCTCGCAGCCCGAGCCGGAGCCGCAGCCCGAGGTGCAGCCGGAGCCGGAGCTGACTCCGGAGGAGCGGGCACGGCTTGCCGCCGAGCGTGAGCTGGAGGAGCTGCGCAAAGCCGAGGCCGAGGAGCGGAGGAAAGCCGAGGAAGAGGCGCAGCGCCGCGCCGCGGAACGCGCGCGCATCGAGGCCGAGGAAGCTGAGCGCCGCGCCGAGGAGCAGCGCAAGGCTGACGCCGCGCGTCCGGCGCGCGAGCGCCCCGCTGCCGCCGGGCCCGGCCCGCGGGCCGCAGCGCACGCCGCCGCTCTATCCGATATCGACGACGACGTGCCGCGTCGTGGTGCCCGGGCCGAGCCGAGGCGCCCGACACCAATTCCGAAGCTGCGTGGCTCGGAGCGTCGGCGCTCCGGCAAGATTGCGATCACGCAGGCGCTCGAGGAGGAGCAGGGTATCGAGCGGGTGCGTAGCCTCGCTTCGGTGCGCCGCCAGCGCGAGCGCGAGCGCCAGCGCCAGCGTGCCATGCAGGAGGCGCCGGCGAAGGTCATTCGTGAGGTCGTCATTCCCGAGACCATCACCGTCCAGGAGCTTGCCAGCCGTATGGCAACCCGCGGTGTCGAGGTCATCAAGGCGCTCATGAAAATGGGCGTGATGGCGACGCTGAACCACGTGATCGATGCGGATACGGCCGAGCTGATCGTGACGGAGTTCGGCCACAAGCCCCGCCGGGTCTCGGAATCCGATGTCGAGATCGGCCTGGAGGGTGAGGCCGACGCCGATGAGCAGCTCCTGCCGCGGCCGCCGGTGGTGACCATCATGGGGCATGTCGATCACGGCAAGACCTCACTTCTGGACGCGTTGCGCGAGACCGACGTGGCAGCGCACGAGGCCGGGGGAATCACCCAACACATCGGTGCGTATCAAGTCCAGCTGCCCAGCGGTGACCGGATCACGTTCCTCGACACGCCTGGTCACGAGGCCTTCTCGGCAATGCGTGCCCGTGGCGCCAAGGTGACCGACATCGTCGTCCTGGTGGTCGCGGCAGACGACAGCGTGCAGCCGCAAACCGTCGAGGCGATCAATCACGCCAAGGCGGCCAACGTGCCGCTGATCGTGGCGATCAACAAGATCGATAAGCCCGGCGTCAATCCGGAGCGGGTCAAGCACGACCTACTGAATCATGGGGTGGTGGCCGAGGACCTTGGCGGCGACGTGCAGATGGTGCCCGTCTCTGCATTGCAGAAGACCAATCTCGACCGGTTGGAAGAGGCAATCCTGCTGCAGGCCGAGATGCTGGAGCTGAAGGCCAACCCGGATCGCGCCGCGCAGGGGGCCGTTGTCGAGGCTCAGCTCGAACGCGGTCGCGGGCCGGTCGCCACCCTGCTGATCCAGCGCGGCACGCTACGGGTCGGCGACATCATTGTGGCGGGCAACGAGTGGGGCAAGATCCGCGCGATGTTCGATGATCGCGGAGGCCCCATCGAATCGGCCGGACCGTCCTTCCCGGCCGTGGTGCTTGGTCTTACCGGGGTGCCGGTGGCCGGTGACGCCTTCGTCGTAGTGGAGAACGAGGCGCGCGCGCGCGAGATCACAGCCTTCCGCCAGCGCAAGGAGCGCGAAAAGCGGATGGCGGCCTCCGCCCGGGGCACGATCGAGCAGATGTTTTCCAAGATCGCCGCCGGCGAGAGCAAGGAGCTGCCGGTCGTCATCAAGGCCGACGTGCACGGCTCGATGGAGGCGATCACCGCCTCGCTCGAGAAGCTCGGCAACGAGGAGGTCAAGGTCCGCGTGCTCCACGCCAGCGTCGGTGGCATCAACGAGTCGGATGTGACCTTGGCCGCCGCGTCCAACGGCTTCATCATCGGCTTCAACGTGCGCGCCAACAAGCAGGCCCGCGATCTCGCGCAGCGGGACGGCGTCGATATCCGCTATTACTCGATCATCTACGAGTTGATCGACGATATGAAAGCGGCCCTGTCCGGCCTGCTGGCGCCGGCGATTCGTGAGCGGCAGATCGGCCATGCCGAGATCCGGGAGGTGTTCAACATCACCAAGGTCGGCAAGGTCGCCGGCTGCCGCGTTACCGACGGGATCGTCCGGCGCGGGGCAGGTGTCAGGCTGTTGCGCGACAATGTGGTGATCCACGAAGGCAAGCTGGCCACGCTCCGGCGGTTCAAGGAGGATGTACGCGAGGTCCGCGAGGGCTTCGAATGCGGCATCTCCTTCGAGAACTATCAGGACATCCAGGTCGGCGACATCATCGAGTGCTACGAGACGGAGGAAGTGGCCCGGGCGATCTGATCGCCCGGCATTCAAGGGGTGCAGGGGCGGGTCTTCGGGCCCGTCCGTCCCCCGCGCCGAGTGAGTAAAGGGCGGAGCTCAGAGTTCGTGCTCCGCACCGAGCCATCGAGTATTTGAACATGCCCCGCCATCACCCCCACCGCGGCCCCACGCAGCGGCAGCTCCGCATGGGCGAGGAATTGCGCCATGCGCTTGCAGAGATTATGGCGCGTGGGGATATCCGCGACCCTGACCTGCGTGAGGCGCCGATCACCGTGACCGAGGTGCGGGTCAGCCCGGATCTCCGTAATGCCACCATCTTCGTCACGCCCCTCGGCGGCGAGCGGCTGACCGAGATCGTCGCGGCGCTCCAGCGGGTGCGCGGCTATTTTCGCGGCCAGCTCGCCCGCATGGTCGAGGCGAAATTCGTTCCCGAACTGCGCTTCGAGGCCGATCGTTCGTTCGAACACGCCCGACGGGTGGACGAACTCCTGCGCGGCAACGCGCGTGCAGAGGATGGCGATGGCGCGTAGAGGCCGATACAAGAAGGCTCCGAAGATCGATGGCTGGCTCGTCGTGGACAAGCCGGCAGGGATGACCTCGACCGCCGTTACGAACCGGGTACGCCGGCTTGCCGGCGGTGCGAAGTGCGGTCACGGCGGCACGCTCGACCCGCTCGCAACCGGGGTCTTGCCGATCGCCTTTGGCGAGGCGACCAAGACCGTCGCCTATGCGATGGATGCGGACAAGGCATACCGCTTCCGACTGCGCTGGGGCGAGGCGCGCGATACCGACGATGCCGATGGCGCGGTTGTCGCAACGAGCGAGGTACGACCGGACCGGGGCGCGATCGAGGCGGTGCTGCCCGAATTTGTCGGGCATATCGAGCAGGTGCCGCCCGCCTATTCGGCCATAAAGGTGGACGGTGAGCGTGCGTACGATCTCGCCCGGGCCGACAGGCCGGTCGAGCTCAAGCCCCGGATCGTCCGGGTTGCCTCCATCGTGCTGGCCGACCTGCCCGACCGCGACCATGCCGATTTCGAGGTGGTTTGCGGCAAGGGTACCTATATGCGCAGCCTGGCTCGCGACCTGGCCCGCAGGCTCGGCACGGTCGGACATGTTGCTGCATTGCGCCGTACCCGGGTCGGCGCTTTCACCGAAGATCGGGCTATTGCACTGGAGTCCTTGGAGGCTCTGGGGCATATTGCGCCCGATACCGCGAACCTGCTTCCGGTTGAGACCGCGCTGGACGACATCCCGGCACTGGCCATGACCGGAAGTGAGGCCGCATCGCTGCGCCGGGGGCAGGCGGTTGCGCTGTTTGGCGCAGCCGACCTGGCCCGTATCGACCATCTGGCCGACGGCGCGACCGTTCGCGCGACGAGCGGCGGGCGCCTTGTGGCCCTCGCCCGCTTCGAGGGAGGGCGGGTGCATCCGGTGCGGGTTCTCAACTGTTAGACCGACAGGAGCAGACGATGTCGATTTCGCCCGAGCGCAAGCAGGAACTGATTCGGGAATATGGTACCAAGGAGGGCGACACCGGTTCGCCGGAGGTACAGGTGGCGATCCTGAGCGAGCGGATCCGCAACCTCACGGGGCACCTGCAGACCCACAAGAAGGACGTTCACTCGCGCCGCGGCTTGCTGATTATGGTAGGCCAGCGCCGCAGTCTGCTCGACTATCTGCGCAAGAAGGACTCTGGCCGCTACGAAAGCCTGATCGCTAGGCTCGGTCTGCGGCGGTAACGGATCGCCTGCGCGGACGCGGTCACGGCGGCGCTGTTTCTCTCAAGGGCGCCGTCGGACCGTCGCGTGCCGGCGAGTTTCCCGCGCGAATGCGCGGCTATTTGCAATCGGGGCTGTCAAGGCTTCGGCATGGGCCGTAGCCGGGCGGATGGGTTCGTTCCACAGCCCCATTTGCGGCGGGTCGTCCTAGGGTGCGGCCAGGGCAGTCTTGAGAGCCGCCGGCCCGCCGTCGGAGGAATTGGACGACGATGTTTGAAATAACCCGTAAGGAATTGGACTGGGGCGGGCGCCGTCTGGTCCTGGAGAGCGGCCGCCTCGCGCGACAGGCAGACGGCGCTGTGCTGGCGACCTACGGTGAGACGGTGGTGCTGTGCACCGCGGTCGCGGCCAAGAGCCCGCGACCCGGCGTGGACTTTTTCCCGCTGACCGTCAACTATCAGGAGAAGGCCTATGCTGCCGGCAAGATCCCCGGCGGTTTCTTCAAGCGCGAGGCGCGGCCCAGCGAGAAGGAGACGCTGACCTCGCGCCTGATCGATCGCCCGATCCGGCCGCTCTTCATGAAGGGCTTTCGGAACGAGACGCAGGTGATCTGCACCGTTCTGAGCCACGATCTCGAGAACGATCCGGACATAGTGGCGATGATCGGTGCCTCGGCGGCGCTGACCATCTCGGGCATTCCCTTCCTCGGCCCGATCGGCGGTGCGCGCGTCGGCTTCATCGACGGCGAGTTCGTGTTGAACCCGACGCTCGACCAACTGCCCAGCACGCAGCTGGATCTGGTCGTCGCCGGCACCAGCAAAGGCGTGCTGATGGTCGAGTCGGAGGCCCAACAGCTCAGCGAAGAGCAGATGCTTGACGCGGTGATGTTCGGCCATCGCGGTTATCAACCGGTGATCGACATGATCATCGACCTCGCCGAGACGTGCGCGAAGGAACCCTGGGATGTGCCGGCCGACGAAGCCGGCGACGCCCTGTTCGAGCGCCTGCGCGACATTGCGGGCGAGCGCCTGCGCGACGCCTATGCCATCCGGTCGAAGCAGGAGCGCCAGGAGGCGATCGCGGCGGTGAAGCAGGACGCCGTCGCCATTTTGACCGGCGAAAGCGAGGAGCTTCCCCCGGAGGCGATTGCGGCGCCGTTCAAGGATCTGGAGCGCGACATCGTGCGTGGCCAGATCCTGGACAAAGGCACGCGGATCGACGGCCGCGGTACGAAGGATATTCGGCCGATCTCGGCCGAGGTCGGCGTGCTGCCGCGCGCCCACGGCTCGGCGCTGTTCACCCGCGGCGAAACACAGGCCCTGGTGGTCACGACGCTCGGCACGGGGCAGGACGAGCAGATCATGGATGCGCTCGAAGGCGAGTATCGCGAGCACTTCATGCTGCACTACAATTTTCCGCCCTATTCGACGGGTGAGGCGGGCCGCATGGGGGCCCCGGGCCGTCGCGAGATCGGCCATGGCAAGCTCGCTTGGCGGGCGGTGCGGCCGCTCCTGCCGGCAAAGGACGCCTTCCCCTACACGATGCGTGTCGTCTCGGAGATCACGGAGTCGAACGGCTCCTCATCGATGGCGAGCGTCTGCGGCGCATCGCTTTCGCTGATGGATGCCGGAGTGCCGCTCGGTGCGCCGGTCGCCGGCATCGCCATGGGCCTCATCAAGGAGGGCGACCGCTTTGCGGTGCTGTCCGACATCCTCGGCGACGAGGATCATCTCGGCGATATGGACTTCAAGGTCGCGGGTACGGAGGCCGGCATCACCGCGCTGCAGATGGACATCAAGATCACCTCGATCACCGAGGAGATCATGCGCATCGCGCTCAACCAGGCGCGCGAAGGCCGGATGCACATCCTCGGCGAGATGGCCAAGGCACTCGGCGGTGCCCGTCAGGAGGTCAGCGCCAAGGCGCCGCGGATCACCACCATCCACATTCCGCGTGAGAAGATCCGCGAGGTCATCGGCTCCGGCGGCAAGGTGATCCGTGAGATTACCGAGACGACCGGCGCCAAGATCGACATCGACGACGATGGCACCATCAAAATCGCCTCGGTCGATGCGGCCGCGAGCCAGGCGGCGATCGACTGGATCCGCGGCATCGTCGCAGAGCCCGAAGTCGGTGTGATCTACACGGGGAAGGTGGTGAAGATCATGGATTTCGGCGCCTTCGTGAACTTTCTCGGCAGCCGCGACGGCCTCGTGCACATCAGCGAGCTCGCCAACGAGCGGGTGAAGTCGGTCGGTGACGTGGTCAAAGTCGGCGACCAGGTAAAGGTGAAGGTCCTGGCCGTCGACGATCGCGGAAAGGTGAAGCTCTCCATGCGCGTGGTCGACCAGCAGACCGGTGAGGATCTGAGCGGCAAGACCGAGGCGAAGGCGGCCGGCTGACGCGGCCGGGGCCGTACTCGCGGTGCGGCCCCGAACTCTCGGTCTGCGTGATGGCCGAGCCGATTTGCGGACCCGGGCCCCCTCCTGCTTGTTTTCGGGCCTTGGCCGCACGGAAGCGAGGGGCAGCGAATGCCGGGTCGGATTCCCCCCGCATCAACTGGCCGACATCACCGGATTCCGTCACCATGCTCGCTCTGCCACGCATTATCGGCCATCGCGGCGCCGCCGCGCTGGCCCCCGAGAACACGCTGGCCGGTTTCCGTCGTGCGGCGGCCGAGGGGATCGCCTGGGTCGAGTTCGACGCCCGCCTCGCCGCGGATGCGCCTGTCGTGCTGCATGACGCGACCTTGGACCGGACGACCGATGCCAGCGGGCCGGTGCGGGCGCGGCCGATTGCCTCGCTCACCGATGTCGATGCCGGGCGCCGGTTCGGCGGCGCCTTTATCGGTGAGCGGCTGCCGACCCTGACGGAGGCGCTGATCGAGATCGACCGGCTCGGTCTCGGCGCGAATCTGGAACTCAAGGCAGATCCCGGCAGCGAAGCGGAACTCGTGCAGGCCGTCGCCGAAATTGCGCATGAAGCCGGGCGGGCCCTACGCGGACGGCTGCTCTTGTCGAGCTTTTCGGTGCCGGTGCTGGTGGCGTTACGAGACGTTGTACCGGAGATTCCGCGTGGCCTGCTGGTCGAGGCGCTGCCGCCGGATTGGGAGGGGCTGGTCCGCCGGCTCGGCTGCATCTCGATCCATGCGGACCATCGTCGGCTCGCGCCGGGCGGCGCCGCCGCCGTCAAAGCGGCTGGATTCCTTCTGGTGGCCTACACCGTCAACTTGGTGCCCGATGCCCGGCGCATGCTAGGCATGGGAGCGGATGCCGTCATCACCGACCGTCCCGACCTCATGCGCGATGCGCTTTGATGGCGGCGAGGCTGCGATGGTCATTCGTGATTTGAATAAGCATATAGAGTCGCTGGCGCGAAGGGGCTCGACTCGCCCCGAACGAACGTGCCGGCTATGGGAGATCTTCGAAGGACAATGCTGACGCTGAAGCCGATCAGACTTTCGGGTCGCGAGGTGCTGCCGCTTGTCGAGGGCGGCAAGGGGATCTCCGTCTCGAACGGCGAGAGTTCCGGAGCTTGGGCCGCTGCATGCGGAGTGGGCACTTTCTCCGGGGTCAACGCCGATTCGTACGACGACCAAGGCAATCTGATCCCGCAGGTCTATCACGGCCGCACTCGGGCCGATCGGCATGAGGAGCTGATTGCGCATGCCATCCGCGGCGGAATCCAGCAAGCCCGCACCGCGCACGAGCGCAGCAATGGCGAAGGCCGCATCCACATGAATGTGCTGTGGGAGATGGCGGGCGCCGAGCGGGTTCTGCGTGGTGTCCTGGAAGGCGCCAAGGGCCTGATCCATGGGGTTACCTGTGGTGCGGGGATGCCGTATCGGGTTGCGGCGATCGCTGCGGCTTACGGCGTCCACTACTATCCGATCGTCTCGTCCGCCCGGGCTTTCCGTGCCCTGTGGAAGCGCGCCTACCACAAATATCCGGAATGGCTCGGCGGCGTGGTCTACGAGGATCCCTGGCTTGCCGGCGGTCATAACGGCCTTTCCAACAGCGAGGATCCGCAGCGGCCGGAGGACCCCTATCCGCGCGTGCGCGAGTTGCGCGCCGTGATGAATCAGGTGGGCCTCACCGAGACGCCGGTTCTGATGGCGGGAGGCGTCTGGTGGCTGTCCGAATGGGCGGGCTGGCTGGACAATCCGGAGATCGGCCCGATCGCGTTCCAGTTCGGCACGCGGCCGCTGCTGACGCAGGAGAGCCCGATCTCACCGGAGTGGAAGCAGCGGCTCCTTACCCTCAAGGAGGGGGATGTCTGCCTGAACCGCTTCAGCCCAACCGGGTTTTACTCCTCGGCGGTCCGCAATACGTTCCTCGAAGAGTTGCGGGAGCGCTCGGAGCGGCAAATCGCATACACCTCGGAGCCGGTCGGTGAGCATGCGACCGCGCTTGCCACTGGCCCGCGGGGCCGGCCCGTCTACGTCACCCGGGAGGACAAGGATCGGGCCGAAGCGTGGATGGCGGCCGGCTTCACCGAGGCGCTGAAGACCCCCGACTCCACGCTGATCTTCGTGACCCCGGAGAAGCGCAACGAGATCCTGACCGACCAGATCGAATGCATGGGCTGCCTTTCGGCGTGTCAGTTCAGCAATTGGGCGCAGAACGAGGCTCGTACCACTGGCCGCAAGGCGGATCCGCGCTCCTACTGCATTCAGAAGACACTGCAGTCCATCGCACATGGCGGCGATGTCGAACATCAGCTCATGTTCGCCGGTCACAACGCATTCCGGTTCGCGAGTGATCCGTTCTACCGGAACGGGTTCGTCCCGACCGTGCGCCAACTGGTCGAACGGATCGCGACGGGGATGTAGGTCCAGCTCTTCCATCTCGACCCGTCACTCCAGTCGGGCGCTGAGGCCGGGCGCACCTCTCCGCTCGCTTGGAATTCGTTCCGGCCTTCGGCTATTCTGCCTTTCCATCTTCTCAGGGACGGGCCGTTGCCTATATGCGGCGCATGAGCAGTTCCCGACCGTATTGCGAGGCCTTGGCGCGGCTGCGCAGCGCCGGGCTTCGGCCGACCCGGCAGCGCCTTGCGCTCGCTCGACTGCTGTTTCAGGCCGGCGACCGGCACGTCACCGCCGAACAACTCCATGGTGAGGCGCTCGCCGCGCGTGCGCGGGTGTCGCTCGCCACAGTGTACAACACCCTTCACCAGTTCGTCGAAGCCGGGCTGCTGCGCGAGGTCGTGGCCGAGCCCGGGCGTTCCTACTTCGACACCAACACGTCCAATCACCACCATTTCTACTTCGTGGACAGCGGCGATCTGCAGGATATTCCCTCGGCCGAGATCGCCCTGTCCTGCCTGCCGTCCGCCCCGCCTGGAACGGCAATCGACCGGGTCGACATCGTCGTGCGCGTGCGCCGCTCCCCGGCCTGACTCGGTACCGTCCTCCAGATTAGAATATTTCTAATCTGTTGACATGAGTTCCGATGCGTCCGTATATGGAGCTCGATCCGGCCGGGTTGCCGGTTCGAGATTTTCGGCCTCAATCGTACGGGAGGACGTTATGTCCCTGAAGGGCAGCAAGACCGAGGAGAATCTTAAGGCCGCATTCGCCGGCGAGAGCCAGGCCAACCGCCGCTATCTGTATTTCGCGCAGAAGGCGGATGTCGAAGGGTACAATGACGTCGCGGCCGTGTTCCGCTCCACCGCGGAGGGGGAAACCGGCCATGCTCATGGCCATCTGGAGTTCCTCGAGGAGGTCGGAGACCCGGCGACCGGTGAGCCGATCGGCGATACGATGAAGAATCTGAAGGCCGCCATCGCCGGTGAGACGCACGAATACACCGACATGTATCCGGGCATGGCTCGCACTGCGCGGGAGGAAGGCTTCGACGAGATCGCCGACTGGTTCGAGACCCTGGCCAAAGCCGAGCGCAGCCACGCCGGGCGCTTCCAGAAGGCGCTCGACGAGATCAGCCGCTAAGGCGGATCACCCGCCGAACCGAGGGGCGGGGTCACGGAGCGCGGCCTCGCCCCGACTCCCTCGGAGGGACCGGGTCATCCTTTCCGCCGGGCTCGGCGAATGCGCCGGGAAGTGGGCGGCGCTCACTACAAGCCTCAGGGAACGGGACCATGCGCGAAGGCAGCCTCGAGGCGCCGACCCGTCGTGTCATCGACTGGAACCATCCTGACTACAGCGATCCGGCGAAGCTCGACGCGGAGATGCGGCGGATCTTCGACATTTGTCATGGCTGCCGCCGCTGCTTCAATCTCTGCGACGCATTTCCCCGCCTGTTCGACCTGATCGACGACTCGGCCACGGGTGAGTTGGACGGTGTGGAGTCCGGGGACTTCAAGAAGGTCGTGGACGCCTGCACGCTCTGCGACATGTGCTTCATGACGAAGTGCCCCTATGTTCCGCCCCACGAGTTCGATTTGGATTTCCCGCATCTGATGCTGCGCTATCGGGTCCTCGAGCGGCGCCAGGGGAAGCGCGGCTTCGCCGAGACGCAGCTCACCCGTACGGATCGCAACGGCCGACTCGCCGGTGCGGTGGCACCGCTGGCGAATTGGGCGACGGACGAGAAGAATGGAATCACCCGGCCACTGCTGGAGAAGTATGCCGGCATCCATCGCGAGGCCGCGCTGCCGAAGTTCCACGGCCGCAGCTTCGTCTACCGGGCCAGGTCGAGCGCGCCCGAGGTGAACCGCGAGGCCCCTGCCTTCGGCCGCAGGGCGGTGCTCTACGCCACCTGTTTCGTCAATTACAGCGATCCCAACATCGGCATGTCGGCTCGGGCCGTGCTGGCCCGGAACGGGGTCGAAACCGAGGTCGTCTATCCCGCCTGCTGCGGCATGCCGCAGCTCGAGCAGGGCGAGATCGAAAAGGTGGCGGAACGGGCCCGGACGATCGCGGCGGAGCTGCGACGCTGGGTCGATCAAGGCTACGACGTGATCGCGCTGGTTCCGTCCTGTGCCCTGATGATGAAGTTCGAGTGGCCGCTGATCGTCCCCGGCGACGCGAACGTCAAGGCCCTAGCCGATGCGGTTTACGACGTCAGCGAATATGTGGTGGACCTTGCCCGCAAGGAGGGTCTGGCGCCTGGGCTGCAGCCGCTCGAGGGCGGCATCACGGTCCATATCGCCTGCCATTCCCGCGCTCAGAACATGGGCCAGAAGGCGACCGAGATGCTCCGCCTTCTGCCGGAAGCGGATGTGGCGGTGATCGAGCGCTGCTCCGGGCACGGCGGCTCCTGGGGCGTGCTCAAGGAGAATTTCGAGACGGCCATCAAGGTGGGCCGCCCGGTCGCGCGGCAGTCGCTGAAGAACGGCAAGCGCTATGTCGCTTCGGAATGTCCGCTCGCCGGCATGCACATCGTGCAAGGGCTGCGCAAGCTGGATCCCGAGACTGCCGTGGACCGCGCGCCGCACCCGATCGAGTTATTTGCCCGGGCCTATGGGCTCGCATGAGCGCTAAGGAGAACCAGGGATGAGCAGGACGGAGATTCGTCGCGAGGACGTGCTGCCGATGGAGGAATACCAGCGGGTCCGGCGCGCGAAGCGGCGGGAAATCTCGGCGCTCAAAAAGGACCGCCGCCTCGAGGTCGGGCCGTTCGCCACATTCTATTTCGAGAACTACGATACGATGTGGTTCCAGGTCCACGAAATGCTGGCCATCGAGCGCGGCGGCGAGGAGCAGATCCCGGACGAGCTGCACGCCTACAATCCGCTGATCCCGAAGGGTCGTGAGCTGGTCGCGACGGTGATGTTCGAGATCGACGACCCGGTACGTCGCAAGGCGGTTCTCTCCAAGCTCGGCGGAGTCGAGGAGACCATGTTTCTCACGGTGGGCGGGGAGAAGATCCGCGCCCGCGCGGAACAGGACGTCGATCGCACAACCGCGGACGGAAAGGCCTCCTCGGTCCAGTTCGTGCATTTCGACTTCACGCCGGATCAGATCGCCGCTTTTCGCCGACCCGAGACCCAGGTGCTGGTCGGCATCGAGCACCCCGGCTACGGCCACATCGCCGTGATGCCGGACCACGTCCGCGCGGCGCTCGCCCGGGATTTCGCGTAGCGGCGGCGAGACTGGCCGCCGGGCCGCCCTGGGGGCCGATCCTTCAGGGCGGCGCCTCTGCATCGGAGGCCAAACGGCGGACCGAAGTTCCGGACTCCGTCCAGGGACCGTTCCCTGCGTCCGCCGTTCAATCCCGCGGCGGCAGCATCCCCGGCGCGCCGATATAGGAGCGATTCCAGGTCGGCGTCACCAGCATCTTGTTGATGCAGACATGCTTGGGCAGGCGGCTGAGAAAGAGGATGATCTCGCCCATGTCCTCCGGCTGCACCATCCGGGCGCGGTCCTCTGCGCTGACCGGTACGGGACGCTTCTCCAGGATTTCCGTCGCCACTTCACCCGGCGACAGGGCCGTTGCCCGGATGCCGTTGTGACATTCCTCGAGATTGATCGTTTCGTTCATCGCCACCAGGCCGTGCTTCGCGGCCGTGTACGCGACACCGGAGACGTAGCCGACCCGTTCACCCGCCATCGAGGCGACGTTGATGATCAGCCCGTCCTTCTGCGCCCGCATGGCCGGCAACGCCGCCTTGACGCAGTAGAACGCGCCGTTCAGGTCCACCTCGATGACGTCCCGCCAAGCATCCTCCGTCAGGTCGCGCCAATGCCGCTCGCGGCGGTTGATGCCGGCATTGTTGACCAGGATGTCGAGGCGCCCGAAGCGCTCCTGAATACGGTCGGCAATCGCCTGCACCGCCGCCGCGTCGGTGACATTCGCCGGCTCGATCAGGGCCTCGGGACCCTTCCCGTCGGCGAGACGCGCAGTTTCCTCCAACGGTTCGCGGCGGCGTCCCGTAAGGACAAGCTGCACGCCGGCGCCGGCCAGCGCCAGTGCGGCGCTGCGACCGATCCCGGTGCCCGCACCGGTGATCCACGCGACAGTGCCTTCGAGTGATCGCATGCGTCCGCTCCATCATTGATCATATCGACGGCCCGAAGTTAGCAGAATCGCGGGCCGGCTACTCAATCCTCTCGCCGGGATAGACCCCCCAGAATTCGGTTCGCCGCAGCCATCCCCGCCGGTCGGCGACTTCGAGCTCGCACCACTCGGGCTCGCATCGGCGCACCTTCGCGACGACACCCGGCTCCAGCCGCGCCACCGCGGGCGCCCAGTCCGACGGTTCTCGCCGCATGGTGCGGATTTCATCAGTGATCAGTACGGTCCGCTCGCCGGAAAGGAGGGCTTTGTGTAGCCAGCCCTGGGTGCCATCGATGTCGCGGACCTTCCGCCAGTGCCCAAACTCCGCCAGGATCTCGATCGGCATGCCGCGGCGCTGCAGCACCCAGTCAATAGGGTATTGGTCGCCTGGTCCGGTTCGCAAATTCGCCTCTCCGGCCCGAACCGAGACGAAACGCGGCAGCGGCAGGCCGGTCTCGGCTGCCGCCGGACCGGCGGCGAGCATCGCGATCAGCAGGAGAGGGAGAGCAAGACGACGATCTGGCACGGTAGTCCGTATCCCGGATGAATGACGGCCGCTTTGCATGGCCGCGTCGGTCGGGTCAACCCTCGCGATCACACGAACATCGTTATTCCGGTCGAAGAGGCGTCATGCAGGAAGCCGACGGCACTCCCGACCTCGACGGGAAGGTCGTCGCGCAGGTGATCCTGGGCAAGGCCGGCGCCGAGTAGCCCCGACTCGCAGACGAGGAAACGGACGCCCAGATCGGCGCACGCGCGCAGCAGTTCCTCGAACCCGGCAACCTGTCGCTCCATGAACCGTGCATCGAGCGCCGCTGCGGTCAGGCCGGGTTCGCCGACGGACATCCCGTGCCAACCAGGCGTGCCGTCCGGTGCCGGCCGGGTCAGCGCCCGGCAGCCCCACATGGTGAAGAAAAGCGTCACGGGAATGTCGAGGGCGGCCGCTGCCGCGGCCATCACCAGCGCATAGTGGACACGGTCGAATGCTCCGGAATGGATGACGATCGACAGCTTGTCGGGGCGGTTCGTCATCAGGCGGCAACCCGGTGAAATGACAGGTCGGTGATGCTCGGTCGGGTGCCGCACAGCGGACATTCGGGGTCGCGACGCACCCGGATGCGGCGGAATACCGTGCCGAGCGCATCGTAGATCAGGAGCGTCCCGGACAGGCTCTCGCCTATGCCCAGCAGCTCCTTGAGCACCTCGGTCGCCTGCAGCGCCCCCATCGTGCCCGGGACGGAACCGAGGATGCCGGCCTCGCTGCAGGAGGGAATAAGATCGGGCGGCGGCGGCTCGCGGAACAGGCAGCGATAGCAGGGATGATCCGGCCCTGCATGCGGCTTGAAGGTGGAGAGCTGTCCATCGAACCGCAGCAGCGCCGCCGAGACCAACGGCTTGGCGGCGAAATAGCAAGCGTCGTTCAGCAAGAAGCGCGTCGCGAAATTATCGGTTCCGTCGGCCACGATATCGTAACCGGAGATCAGGTCGGTCACGTTCTCGGCATCGAGAGTCACCGCATGGCGGATCACGTGGACGTCAGGATTGAGAGCCGAGATCGCCTCGGCCGCACTGTCCACCTTGGGGGTACCGATCCCGGCCGTGCGATGGATGACTTGGCGCTGGAGGTTCGACACGTCGATCCGATCGTGATCCACGATTCCGAGCGTGCCGACCCCGGCAGCGGCGAGATAGAGCAGCAGCGGCGCCCCGAGACCGCCGGCGCCCACCACCAGCACGCGAGCTTCCAGCAGCTTCGCCTGCCCGGTGCCGCCCACCTCCGGCAGCAGGATGTGTCGCGAATAGCGTAGGATCTGCTCTTCCGTAAGATCCATGGTCCTCGTCCGATTGCCGCCCCCATCTCCTCATAGTTGGGGGACGGCGTGTCTATGGCCAAGGCCGCTCAGTGGCGGCGGGAGAGGGCACCGAAGACGCCGCCAATCTCTCGGCCGATCCGGCTGCCGCTGCTGCCCCTCATCCGGCGGCGGCTGTTAGCGCCGCCACCGGTCCCGGAGCGCTTCGCCGCCTACCCGTTCGGCCCCGCGCTGCGCCCGTCCCAGCTTCGCGCCAGCGCGGCCGAGGCATGGATTTCGCCACGGTGCCGGGCGCTGGCCACATGCTTCACCGCATAGCATCGGAGGAAGCCATGGCCGGGATGAACACCGCCGCGCGCGTGGCGCAAGGGAGCACCTCCGGGAACCGCGGTGGCGGACCTCTGTTTCATGGACAGATGGCAAAGCAGGGAGGTTGCCGATCGAAGCATCCGCTGAGAAGTCTCAGAATAGCACGGAGCGGCGGTGACGTTCGTCTCTCCGCGGCACCAGACGGAAGCTGAGCATTGCTCCGATGAATGGCCCGGGCGTGGCCCGGGCGCGAGGGTCAATCCCCGCAATCGCGAGCCCCGCTGATAATTCTTCAGGTCAGCGGGGCTCGGCATCTTCCCGTCATGGCCGCCATGTTCCTCGGCAGCCGGGCATCCGAGAGCCCAACCGCCATGGCAGAACCGGGTCGCCGGGGTCCATGAGGACGTAGCCCGGCCCCGGGCGGCGAGCCGGGCTCCCGGGGCGCAGGCCGGCTTACCGAGCATGCCGAGACCCTCGATGGGGTGTTCGAGCGTTTCCTGGCCATATCCGGTAGCCCGGCGTCAGACCGGATGCCGTGATCCCGCCGGTTGGGTTGCTGGCCATATCCGCTCGGAGCCGTATGATACCCGGTCAAATCGAGCGATCCGGGTGGCCCGTCGGGCGCACCGGACCGTGTCGCAGGCCAAAGCGGCGAGGGGGCGAGCGATGGATTTCGGCCTGTTCAATCTGATGGGCTACCGCACGCCGGGCACGCCGGCCCATGCGCTTTACGACGCCGCCATCGAGCAGGTGAAGACGGCAGAACAGGCGGGCTTCGCGATCGCCTGGTTCGCCGAGCATCATTTCTCGAACTATTGCGTTTGCCCGTCTCCTCTCATGATGGTCGCACGACTTGCGGGCGAAACGACACGCATTCGGCTGGGCAGCGGCGTCGTCGTGGTACCGCTCTATCAGGGGACGCGGCTCGTCTCGGAGATCGGCATGGCCGATTCGCTGACGCACGGCCGTCTGGTGTTGGGCGTCGGCAGCGGCTACCAGCCCTACGAGTTCGAGCGTTTCGGCGAAGATCTCGGCAACTCGACCGGCAAGCTGCTCGAGTTCATGGAACTACTGGAGCGCGCCTTCGGCTCGGAGACGTTCAGCTTCGAGGGCGAGCACTACCGGTTGCCGGAGACCCATATCGCGCCCCGGCCGGTCGACGGGCTGCCGGACGTGTGGGTCGCGGGGGACAATCCGGACCTGCACCGGTTGGCGGCGCGCAAAGGCCACGTGGTCATGGTGACGCCGCGCCACTTCACCGCTGAGCTTCTGGCCAAGGCGCGTTCCCGATTCGCCGAGACCTGGCGCGCCGAGGGTAAGGATCCGGCGGGCATGCGCTTCGCGGTACTGCGGCACATGTGCGTAACCGACAGCCGCGACGAAGCGGCACGGTTCCTTGGCGAGGTCCGCCACCAGATCCGGCTGTCGCAGGCGCTGCGCCACCGCGAACAGTCGATGCAGGGCGGGATGATGGTCGAGAAGCCTTGGCCGGGGGAGCCGACGATCGAGGAGATGGCCCGTCACATGCTGGTCGGCAGCCCGGAGGTAATTGCCGAGCGGATTTGCGCCGAGGTCGCGGCCGCCCAACCCTGCCACTATCTGCTGCAGTTTCAGGCCGGCGCCTCCGATCTCGGAACGGCGCTGCGCTCCATCGACCGCTTCGCCGGCGAGGTACGCCCGCTGCTCGAAAAGGCGCTCGGCCCGCTCGATCGCGTCGGCGTAGCGCAGCCAGCACCGGCGTCCGATTAGCGTGGCGTCCGGGGGCCGGCGCGGGCGCCCGCAGGTCCGGTGGCTTGTTGATTCCCGGGCCATGAGCCCCATTTGTTGAATATGGCCATTGCTTCCACATCCCGCCTTCTGAGGCAGATCGCGCCGCGTATCCAAGCACGCGGCTAGGCCCCCGTACCGGTGCTCGCCCCGGCGCGATCCACCGGCCGGGGGAGCATCTCCTTCGATAGTCCGCTCAGAGCGCCGCTCCCGCTGCCATGGGCTGGGCATCTTCGTGTTCCCCTCCACTCGGCACGGTGCAGCTCGGTCGAGCCGAGAGGTGCATGCCGCGTGACCCGCCCGATCGCCTGCCGCCTCGCCGAACGGCGGTCCCCAGCTGGTCGAGACCGGCGCCCGAGCAGGTTTGGCGGGTGTGTTGGGCCAGGGGTTGCAATGTCCAAGAATTCATTCGATCGGGTATTGGTGCCGGCGGCCGTCTGCGCCGTCTCTTTCGCCGGTTTTGCCTATTACGCCGAGATTGCGCCGGCTCTGAACCTCTACGCGCCGTGGCTGCCCTCTCCGGAAATTGCGCGCACCGGCCTGGGGGTGGTCGGAGTGCTTGCGCTCGCCTGGCTTCTGAGCCGATTGGCCGAGGTTGTGATCACGCGCAGCATGGCGCTGAAGGGGAGGCGTCCGCCGCAACTGCTCCATGAGGTCATTGCCGTAGCGCTTCTGCTCGCAGCGGCAGCATTCGCTTTCAGCCTGCTTGTCGACACTTCGCTCGCTGGCCTTCTCGCGACGTCCGGCATGGTGGTGGCGATGCTCGGCTTCGCCTTGCGGAAGGCGATTGCCGACGTGTTCTCCGGGATCGCCCTCGGGCTCGAGAGGCCGTTCCAGATCGGTGATTGGGTCGACACGGATTCGGGTGTCGCCGGTCGCGTTGTGCAGATGAATTGGCGATCGACGCGCATCGAGACGCGGAACAAGGTCCATGTATTCGTTCCCAACAGTCGCTTGGCCGGCGGCCGGCTGACCAACTACAGCGCACCGCAGCGGCATTACCGAACCCAGGCGCGGATCATCCTCGACGCGGCCGTAAGCACGCAGCGCGCCAAACAGCTGCTGCTCGGCGCTGCCTTGCGCGCGCCCTTGATCCGGCATAGTCCGGCGCCCGACATTCGGGTCGACGGATTTGTCGAGGACGGCATCGCCTACCGTGTCCGGTTCTGGATCGACGATCATGCGAGCGAAATCGACAGCCATGACAGCGTGCTGTCGAGCATCGACCGGCACCTCCGGCTGGCAGGCGTGGAGACGCCCGCCATGCAGCGACGGGCCTGTTGTCTTCGGGCGGGGCCCCGGGAGCAGAGCCCGATCGCGCAGATCGAGCGGATCCTCGCCGAAGTCAGGCCGTTCCGGTATCTCGATGCCGAGAGGCTGAGCCGGCTCGCCGCCGGCACCGTCCGGCTGAGCGTACCGGCCGGAAGCTCGGTGGCGGCTGCGTGTGTCGGGTCCGATTCTCTTCTCGTTCTGATCGAGGGCGCCCTGCGTGTGTCGTCGGCCGCGGCCGACGATCCTGGCGCGTCGATCATGCCCGGTGAACTGCTGGGTCTCGCCGCGGGGGAGAGCCGTACTGCCGAGAAGGCGGATCTCACGCAGATCGTTGCCGCATGCGACTCTGTCCTGCTTGCATTGCCGCGGGAGGAGATTGCAGCGATCCGACTGCTCGACCCGGCATTCGGGGACGCTCTGGATCGAACCGGCAGCGCGCCGACGAAGCTCCCAAAGGAGCGGCAGCAAGCCGCCCCCTCGGCATCCCGGCATCAGCCACGGCCCCGCTTCGACTTGCCGCAAACTGTAAACCGGCTTCGGCGCGCGGCCTTCCGGTGGTCGTCACCGGGGCATCCGGTCGCCGGTCCGACGGAGATGTCACGCGCGGGTCCCTGAGCCGTACCCGCTTCGGTCCAGTTCATCGAATACAGGAGTTGCGAGATGCTCAGGTCGATGCATCCCCGTACCTGCTTGCGCTGCGAACAGCGTATCCCGCTGGCGGCGATGCGATGCCCGTATTGCGGCAACCCCGCGCTACCGGATCCGGTTAGTGCCGGTCGCTGCTGGTCATGCGCGGAACGCATGCCGGCGGCGGCAAGCCGCTGCCCGCACTGCGGTGTGTCCGGCGAGATGTTGCGACAGCAAAGAGAAGATACGCCGGCAGGCCTGCCGTCGGCCCCTCTCGCGGCCGCGGATACCGCGTGCAGCGAGCGATTCGTGGCAGCTTGCCGCCGCGAGAGCAGCAATGCGGCTACCCGGTTCCCGCCACGGGATTTCCGGTGCCCCACAAGCTGAGAGCCTCAGCGCCTGCCGGAGCATACGGCCATGTTCGGGTCGCAAAAGCTTGCCCGCGGTCCCGGTGATGCGCGGGTTAGCCGGCGCCGTTGGCCGATCCGGATGATTGGCCCGGTCTGCGGTCGTTCGTGTCGTTTGCGACGGCGCCGGGCATTGCGCCGATCGGGCTCGGCAGGAACGCACCGATGCCTTGGGCGAACATGAACGGGGTAAAGCGCCATGTCGCCATCGAACGCGTGCTGCGTACGCGGCCCGGCCGGGCCTAGTCGGCCGGGCCGGGTGCCCCGCCCCGTGTTGCGGTCGACCGTCACACCTTCCGAACCAGGAGAGCCTTGCGAATGCGGTACGGCAGGTTGCCTCCGATCACGTTGACCTCGACCGATGCGGGACGGCTGTACCGCCTCGTGGAAGCATGGACGCAGCGGAACAGCTATGCGGCGAAGCTCCTCGCGGCGGAGCTCGACCGGGCGTCGATCGTCGATGCGAAGGCCATCTCTCCCGACGTCGTCACCATGCACTCGCGGGTCGTCTTTCGACTGAACGCGGAGCACGACATCGAGGCTGCCCTGGTCTATCCGGGCGAAGAGGACATCTTCCAACGCAAGATCTCGGTGGTGACACCGGTCGGTGCCGCGCTCCTTGGGCTCGCGGCGGGACTGTCGCTCGATCTCGTGGGGCCGCGGGGGCGTGCGCTGAGCGTCGCCGTGTCACGGATCGTCTACCAGCCGGAGTCGGCCACGGGCGACAATCCGTCCGCAGGCTGACCGACGGAGGCTCATGTCGAGGATCGGGCGGATCACGTACCGGCAAGCGGCTCCCGGTCGCTACCCATCACCCTGTTCTCGTGCGGACCCCCGGCACTCGGTCGGCCGTTTGCCAAGTAGCCGGAGCAGCCTGCGGGCATCGTCGGCCTTCACGTCGGGTAAGAACCGGCCATCGTCGATAAAGGATCGCGCCGCCTGCGCGGGCCGGAGATGCTGCGCAAGGCAACGGCCGATGGTGGCGGTGTCGCGGTCGGGCAACTCGAGCTGCAGCACGGCGGCGAGTGCTCGCTCCGCTGAATCCGGCGTGATCTCGCCCTGCGCGACCAGCCGCTCCAGCCGGTGACGGACGCTGACGATGGGCACGGTCAAAGGGCGGAGCGTGCGCGGGTGGTAGAGCACTGCGATCTCGTCGCTCGAGGTAATCCGTCCGGAACGGTATGCCTCGTATACCCATCCGACCCCGATCATCCCGGCATCGGCGAGTTCGGCGGCGCGCAGGGCTCCCACGCTCGCGGCGCCGTAGACGCGCACACCACGTTCCAGGGCGCGCCGGATCTCCGCAGCCGGAATTGCGGATTCAGGATCGAGCCTGCCGTCGATCACGGCGACGGTCCGGTCGGCTCCGATATGCTCCAGGTCACCGCGTCGGATGGGCGGTCGATAGTCGGCCGGCAGGAGCCGGCGCCCTTCCTCACGAGGAAGGCTCGGCCCGAGAAAGGCGATCGTTTCTCGCCCGTCGGGCAGTTTCGCAGCCGGTCCGAGGGGGTTACGGCCCGGGCATCCGGCGGATCTCCCCAGCGTCGGCCTCATTTCGGAGCGCGACTGGCATCATCTGCGGGAGTCGCCCACGGCGGCGCTTCGGAGGCGCCGTGCATCCGCACCTGGGCCAGATCCGGTGATTCCGCTATCAGCTCTCTTCTCCATTGAGAACCGTTACCAATTCCCCTGCATAACCCCGGGGCGTACTCCCGGCGCCGCGGTTTCCTGGACAGCGACGACCGCACCGCCATATTAACGTCGCCATGTTCGAATTCGCCAAGGGCGGCACGCCCTTCCTTAAGATGCACGGGCTCGGCAATGATTTCGTCGTGCTGGATGCCAGGACGCGACCGATCGAGCTGAGCGCTGCGGCGGTCCGCGCGATCGCGGACCGGCATACCGGTGTCGGCTGCGACCAGCTCGTCGTGCTGCGCCGACCAGCCGAGGCCGGCGCCGACGCCTTCATGGAAATCCGAAATGCCGATGGCGCCGCGGTCGGGGCGTGCGGCAACGCGACACGCTGCGTGGCCGCCCTGCTGATGCAGCAAAGCGATGCCGAAACCGTGACGATAGCAACGGTCGCCGGCCTGCTCGAAGCGCACCGGGAGCCCGACGGCACGATCAGCGTCGACATGGGGCCGGCACGGCTCGGTTGGCACGAGATCCCGGTCGCGCGCGACGTCGATACATTGCACCTGCCGGTCGCCTTGGGTCCGCTGACCGACCCGGTCGGTACCAACATCGGCAATCCGCATGCGACCTTTTTCGTCGCGGATGTCGCAGCGGTTGACCTGTCGCGGCTCGGTCCGGCGCTCGAGCACGACCCGCTGTTCCCGGAACGCGCCAATATCGGCATAGCGCAAATCCTCTCGCCGGAGCGCATCCGCCTCCGCGTCTGGGAGCGGGGATCCGGCATTACCCGCGCCTGTGGCTCGGGCGCGTGTGCGGCCCTGGTCGCGGCCGTCCGGCGCGGCCTGACCGGCCGCCGCGCCGAGGTTCTGCTGGATGGCGGATCGCTTGCGATCGAGTGGCAGGAAACCGGTCACGTCCGGATGACGGGGCCGGTGGCGACCAGCTTCGCCGGCGTCCTCCACCCCGCGCTGCTGCCGGCATGAGTGTCGATATCGTCACCCTGGGCTGTCGGCTCAACGCCTATGAATCCGAGGTGATGAGAAAGCTCGCGCGCGAGGCGGCATTGGAGAACGTCGTCATCGTCAACACCTGTGCCGTCACGTCCGAGGCAGAGCGCCAGGCGCGGCAGGCGATCCGCCGGGCGCGGCGCGAGCGCCCTGACGCCAGGATTGTCGTGACCGGCTGTGCGGCGCAGATCAATCCAGATGCCTTCGTTGCCATGCCGGAGGTCGACCGCGTGCTCGGGAATGCCGAGAAGCTCGACGCGCGCTTCTTCCTGCCGGACGCGCCGGACGTGGCGGTGAACGACATCCGGTCCGTGCATGAGACCGCGGCGCATCTTATCGACGGGCTGGAGGGGCGTGTCCGCGCCTTCGTGCAGGTGCAGCAGGGTTGCGATCATCGCTGTACCTTCTGCATCATTCCCTACGGTCGCGGTCCGAGCCGCAGCGTGCCGATCGGCCAGATCGCAGAGCAGATCCGCCGGCTGGTCGCCGCGGGTTGCAACGAGGTCGTGCTGACCGGCGTCGACATTACATCCTACGGAGCCGACCTGCCCGGCCGGCCCTCGCTCGGTCAGATGGTCCGCCGCGTCCTCGCCGCGGTTCCTGAGCTGCCGCGGCTCCGCCTCTCCTCGCTCGATCCGGTCGAGGTGGACGCGGACCTGATGCGGCTGATCGCCGACGAGCCGCGGCTGATGCCGCATCTGCATCTCAGCCTGCAGGCCGGCGACGACATGATCCTGAAGCGGATGAAGCGGCGGCATTCCCGTGCCGACGCCGTCGCCTTTTGCGAACGGGTGCGGGCGCTGCGGCCCGACATCGTGTTCGGGGCCGACCTGATCGCCGGCTTCCCTACCGAGACCGAGGCAATGTTCGAGAACACGCTCCGCTTGGTCGCGGATTGCGGTCTCGTATGGCTGCACGTCTTTCCGTTCTCGCCGCGGCAGGGGACGCCTGCGGTGCGCATGCCGCAGGTGGCGCC
>CAZVAR010000043.1:0-6805 GCA_964625225.1 uncultured Alphaproteobacteria bacterium
CGTCGTAGATCTCCGGCACCTCCTGGGCGAACAGCTTCGCCAGGAACTCGGGGCGGGTACGCGACAGAAAGATCTGCGGTCCTCGGGTTTCCTCGCGCACGTCCCAGATCAGCGCCCGCACCCGCTCGTTCCGACGGAAATGCTCGCGGGGCAGCACCTCGTCACGACGCAGAATAGCCTCGGCACGGCCGAGATCGACGATCACATTGCCGAACTCGGTACGCTTGACCAGACCGTTCACGATCTCGCCGACACGGCCGATATATTCCTTGTATTGCCGCTGCCGCTCGGCCTCGCGGACCTTCTGAACGATGACCTGCTTCGCCGTCTGCGCGGCGATGCGGCCGAAATCGATGGGCGGAAGCGGATCGATCAGGAACTCGCCGGGTTGCGCATCCGGCTTGATACGCCGGGCAACCGAGAGCGGGATCTGCGTCGCCTCGTTCTCGACCTCTTCGACGATCTCTCGGTAGCGGGCAAGATGCACCTCGCCGGTGCGGCGGTTGATCTCCGCCCGGATATCGTGCTCGTGGCCGTATTTGGAGCGCCCCGCCTTCTGGATGGCCTGCTCCATCGCGACCAGCACTTCGTCCCGATCGATGCCCTTCTCGCGCGCGACAGCGTCGGCGATCTGAAGCAACTCGGGCCCCATGACTTGCAGCATGTCCGCGTCCTTTACTTGGGCTGCTCTGCCGCCGCGGCAGCCAGCAACTCGTCCGTCAGCACCAACTTGGCGCGGCGGATGTCCGCCAGCGGAATCGCGACATCACCTTCGGACAGCGCGATCCGTACCATCTCCCCGTCCAGCCCGGCGAGGCGTCCCTTGAAGCGCTTGCGCCCATCGATCGGCCGATCGGTCTCGATCCGCGCCTCGTGGCCGGCGAACCGCGCGAAGTCTTTCGGACGCGTCAACGGGCGGTCGATCCCCGGCGACGTCACTTCGAGCGTGTAGGCCGTCTCGATCGGGTCGGTCTCGTCGAGGAGCGCCGAGACCGCCCGGCTGACCGCCGCACAGTCGTCGACGGTGAGCCTGCGTCCGTCCTGCGGTTCGATCATGATCTGCAGCACGGGACGCGCTTTGCTGCCCGTCATGGCGATGCGGACAATCTCGTAGCCCATCGCCGACACGGTGCCGCCGATGATTTCGCCGACCCGCTCCACGCCGTCCGTCAACGCGTCGAACCCACTCCGCTAAACGCACCAGAAACAAAAAAAGGTGGGCTCCCGCCCACCCTCATCTCACCAACCGTGATCCGAGGCACCGGAACCTCGATACATCCGGTGCGATCAAATATAAACGGATACCGGGTCGATTCAAGCCGGTTTCGGCGGTTCGACGCGCGGCCGGCGACGGAACCGGAGATAGGTCGGGCGACGTCCCTGCCGCAGCGCCTTTTCCTCGTATCGGGTAGCGGGCCAATCGTCGGTCCGCTCGCGCCAGTCCGAAGGATTGCGCACCAGCCACTCGAAAGCCGGATGGTCCGTCGTCTTCTCCAGCATCCAGCGCAAATAGTCGACATCGTCCGTAGCGAGGCGCAGTTCGGCGCCGTCGCGCATCGCGCTCGCCAGACGGTCGAGGACCGGCCGGGCAACGATCCGCCGCTTGTGATGACGCGCCTTCGGCCACGGATCCGGGAACAAAATAAAGGCGCGACCGATACTTCCCTCGGCAAGCCGCCAGAGCAGCGGTCGGGCGTCGTCCGGCAGGATGCGCACGTTACGGAGATCCTCCCGCGCCACTCGCGCGAGGAGAGCGCCAACGCCGGCGATGAAGGGTTCGCAGCCGATAAAGCCGATATTAGGATGCCTCGCCGCCTGCCAGGCGAGATGCTCTCCCGCGCCGAAACCGATCTCGAGCCAGACTTCGGCGGGACGCGGATCGAACAGCCTTACCGGGTCGATCGGGTCGGCACCCGGCGGCAGATCGACCCGGAGCCGCGGCAACAGGCTCTCGACAGCCTCCCGCCGCCCCGGGCGCAGAGGCCGCCCGCGACGCCGTCCGTACAGGTGGAAACCACCGGCCGTCTCCCAGTCCGCAGCGACACGGGTCGGCGGGGTCTCGTGGTCGATCACCCCAGGGCCGACAGCAGCGCGTCCACGAGGTCGGTGCGCTCCCAGGAGAAGCCGCCGTCCGGCTCCGGGGTGCGCCCGAAATGGCCGTAAGCGGCCGTACGTGCATAGATCGGGCGATTCAGACTGAGGTGCGTGCGGATCCCTCGCGGCGACAGATTCATGATATCAGGCAGAACCTGAGCGAGCCGCTCGTCCGGAACCTGTCCGGTGCCGTAGGTCTCGACATAGACCGACAGCGGCTTCGACACACCGATCGCATAGGCGAGCTGGATCGTGCAACGGTCGGCGAGCCCGGACGCCACCACATTCTTCGCCAGATAGCGTGCGGCATAGGCAGCGGAGCGGTCGACCTTGCTCGGGTCCTTGCCGGAAAAAGCGCCGCCACCGTGCGGGGCGGCCCCGCCATAGGTATCGACGATGATCTTGCGGCCGGTGAGGCCGGCATCGCCGTGCGGGCCGCCGATCACGAACCGCCCGGTCGGGTTCACGTAGAACTCCGGCTCGGGGCACATCCAGCCTTCGGGCAGCACGTCGACCACGTGCGGGCGGACCATCTCGCGGACCTCGTCCTGCGACACGCTCTCGCTGTGCTGGGTCGAGACCACCACCGATGTGGCCCGAATCGGCTTACCGTCGCGATATTCGAGGGTGACTTGGCTCTTGGAGTCGGGGCCGAGATGCGGCAACGCACCGGTATGGCGCGCCCTGGCGAGCGAGCGCAGGATCGCATGCGCGTAGTAGATCGGCGCCGGCATCAGCGCATCCGTCTCACGGCAGGCATAGCCGAACATCAACCCTTGGTCGCCGGCGCCTTCATCCTTGTTCCCACTCGCATCCACGCCCATGGCGATGTCCGGCGACTGGTTATGGAGATAGACCTGGACTTCGGCTTTCTGCCAGTGGAAATTGGCTTGGTCGTAGCCGATCTCCTTGACGCACTGTCGTGCGATTTCCTCGACGAGATCGTGCGTAATACTTTCGGGACCGCGCGTTTCCCCGGCGATGATGATGCGGTTGGTCGTCACCAGCGTCTCGACGCCGCAGCGCGACTGATCATAGGCATGCAGATATGCGTCGACGATCGCATCCGAGATCCGATCGCAGATCTTGTCCGGATGCCCCTCGGATACCGATTCGCTGGTAAAAAGATAAGCGCCTCTGGCCACGTTCACTCCTTGCGCCGTCTCGCTAATCACACCTGACCGCGCGGCAGGTCTTGCGCAAAAAAATGACAAGCGGCCGGAAACACGTGCCGCTCGCTCGTGTAGACCCCAGTCCGGTAGTGCGACCCCGATCTTACTTGCCGGTCCTGCGCCGACGCGTCAAGGGCCTTTTCCCGGCTCGGCCATCGCCTTTTCGTCGGCACCCTCGCCGGTTGGCGAGGCATCGGAGGCAAGCGCCTTCATGAGTTCCAGCATGCGCCGACGCACCGTCGTGTCGCCGATGCCGTAATAGGCTCGCACCAGCAGAAGCGTCTCGCGGCGCGACATCGGATCCTCGCCATAGGTCGCGCTCTCCTCGGCAAGCCCGCCGGCCGATGTGGTGCTGGTCGTGCCGAGTTCGTCAAAGAAATAGGAGACCGGTACGTCCAACGCGCGGCTCAGCTCCCAGAGCCGGCCGGCACCGATCCGGTTCGCGCCGCGCTCATACTTCTGAACCTGCTGGAATGTCAGCCCGAGTGCCTCGGCAAGCTTCTCCTGGCTCATGCCGAGCAAGGTCCGGCGCAGCCGGACACGCCCCCCGACATGCACGTCGACCTTATTCGGCTTGCCCCGGGTACGGCGCGGCGTCGCCGCCTGCCGACGCGCGTTGGTCGATTGTTCAGCCAAGGTACGCATCCTGTCCGTTTTCTTACGAAAGTCGTATTACCCACGATCGTATGCGTCAAGCAGATCAATCAGGTTCAGAAAGGCGATTCTGCAGAACGCATCTAGAACGCCGGCAACGCATTAGTTCCTCCTGAACTTTGATGCACGATACACAACCACGCGAGTCCAAAAAATAGCAAGAAGTACAAAGAAGATGATGTCACCCAATTGTGCATAAGGCGTCGGAGCATCGAGCGCGCGGGGCAGGTCCGCGTCGACGATGCCGGTCTGCCCCAGCGGTAGTCGCGACACTATCCGGCCATAGGGATCGATCACTGCTGAGATGCCCGTATTCGCCGCCCGGATCAACGGCAGCCCCTCCTCGACTGCCCGCACTCTGGCGATCTGCAGATGCTGGTAGGGGCCCGCGCTGCGCCCGTACCACGCGTCGTTGGTGATGTTGAGCAGCCATCCGGGACGGTCCCGGGACTCGATGACCGCCCCGGGAAAGATCGCTTCGTAGCAGATCAGCGGACTGAAGGCCGGCAGATCGGGCAGGCGCAATGTGCGGGGCCCGGGACCCGGCGTGAAGTCGATCGTGCCGGGCGTGATCTTGGCCAGGCTCAGCCAGTCGCGGAACGGGACATACTCGCCCAGCGGCACGAGATGGAACTTGTCGTAGGTCGCCAGCACGTCGCCCTCGGCCCCGACCACGAGCAGACTGTTCCCGAGGCGCAGTTCCCCGTTCGGTTCGCGCTCCGCTCGTGGCGCGCCGGTCAGCAGCGCTCCGCCCGCGGGTACGATTGCCGCGACCGCGCGCAGCGCCGCCGCGTCCTCGGCCAAAAAAAAGGGAACAGCCGTCTCGGGCCAGATGATATGCGTGGGCGGCGGCCCTTCGGCCGGTCGGGCGCTCAGTTCTACATGCCGGCGGAAGATCGCGACGCGCTGCGCTGCATCCCATTTCATCGCCTGCGGGACGTTGGCCTGAACGATGCGCAGGCGCACGCCATCGACCGTACCCGGATCGATACCGGTGAGACGAGCTGCTCCGCCCACGAACACCGCCAGCAGCAACCCGAAGGCTATGAAAGCGGGCCAGAGTGAACCGGCTGACGCCTGCCGGTCGCTATCCGGTGCCGCCGGCGATACCAAGGCCGCGGGCGCCGCCGCGGCCAGCACCGTCAACAGGCTCAGACCGTAAATGCCGACGACCGCGGTGAACTGCAGCATCGCCTCGACGTCGGTCCAGACATAGCCCAGCAGGTTCCAGGGGAAGCCGGTAAAGAGATGGCCGCGCAACCACTCCGCCGCAGCCCAGGCGGCGGCGAAGGCATAGACCCGCCGCGGCCCGCGGCCGCCGAGGCGGCGCGTCGCCCATGAGGCGGCGCCGGCGTAAACCGCCAGGAAGGCCGGAAGTCCGCAGGCGATCAGCGGGATAAGCCAAGCGAATCTGGCGGCGTCCACCAGCAGCGCGTTGGAGATCCAATAGAGGCCGACCAGATGGTGTCCGAAGCCGAACCACCAGCCGGTGAAAAAGGCCGCACGGCTGTTCGCTGCGCCGTCAACCAGCCAGATCAGGATCGGAAACGAGATGAGCAGCAACGGGACAATGTTGCCCGGCGGTAGCGCAAGCGTGGCGAGCGCACCTGCCAGAAAGGCGAACCCGGCCCTGCGCCACCCCCGCATGCCCGCGCACCTGGCCGCAAAGCGGGCGAGGTGATCCCGCAGCAGCGCCGGGCCCTCGGAGGATCGCGCCGGACCGACGACGTCTTCTGCGAGGGGGCCGGATGTCGGCGAACGCAGGCTCTTCGGACTCATTCGGTGGACGCTTGCGCGGTCAGCGGTTGCGGAAGGTTGCGGACCCGGAGCCGCTTCAGGCGTCTCGGATCGCCTTCCAGTACTTCGAATTCGAGTCCGGAGGAGTGCGAGACCAGTTCGCCCCGCGTGGGCACCCGCCCGACCAAGGTGAAGACGAGCCCGCCGAGCGTATCTATGTCCTCACGTTCCTCCTCGGTCAGTACGGGACCGACCAGCTCTTCGAAATCCTCAAGCAGCACCCTTGCATCGGCGACCAGCGTCCCGTCGGGCCGTATCGTCATCTTCGGAGATTCGGCGATCTCGTGCTCGTCCTGAATCTCGCCGACGATCTCCTCCACCAGATTCTCGATCGTGACCAGCCCATCAATGCCGCCATACTCGTCGACCATCAGCGCGAGATGGATACGCCTGAGCCGCATCTGGAGGAGAAGGTCGAGCACCCGCATCGAGGGCGAGACGAACAGCACCTCGTGCGTAATCGATGCCAGTGGCGGAGGGTCCGCCTGCCCGGCGAGTGGCAGCACGTCCTTGATGTGGACCATGCCGATCACGTCGTCGAGATCCTTGCGATAGACCGGCAGACGGGAGTGATGCGTGCTGCCCATCAGGGCGATCACCTCGGGGATCGGTGTGTCGGCCTCGACGGCGACGATGTCGGCGCGCGGAACCGCAACATCCTCGACGGTCACATCGCGCAGCCGCAGGACATTACCGATCAGAATTCGCTCGGTCTGGCTGATCGGCGTGTCGGTCTCGTCGCGTGCCTCGATCAGCTCCTCGAGGGCGTCGCGCAGCGTGTCGTCGCCGTTACGTGACCGGCCGAAGCGTCGCCAAAGGTCGCGCCAGATCGAGCGTCGGATACCGTTGCGATCGGCAGAGGGCGGCCGGAGCGATCGAATTTCCGGACTCGAACCGACGGCGTCGTTCATTGGGCGCCAGCCTCAGCGATGCTCACGGCCGGATCGCCGGCATACGGGTCGGAAATGCCGAGGCTCGCCAGAACCTGCACCTCCAGCGCCTCCATTGCGACCGCCTCCTCCTCGACCTGATGATCGTACCCGAGCAGATGCAGCACCCCGTGAACGACAAGATGTGCAAGATGCTCT
>CAZVAR010000043.1:6815-24299 GCA_964625225.1 uncultured Alphaproteobacteria bacterium
CGCCGGCTTCCCTTGAGCCGCGGCCTCCGCCAGGACCGTTTCCCGAGCGAGCCCGACCTCGCCGAGCGTGCGAGCCTCGCCGGGTGGGGTAGGAGTCAGGTCGGGGAAGGAGAGCACATTGGTCGGCCGGTCCTTGCCGCGAAAGGCACGGTTGAGATCGCGGACCGTTGCGTCCGCGGCCAGTGCGACCACGAGCGCCGCCGGCTCACCCGCCCCGATCTCAGCCGCCAGTGCCGCGCGGGCAGCGCTGCGACAGCACGCTGTGGCGCCCGGGAGGTCGCGCTGCCAGGCGGGATCCAGGATGACGATCTCTATGTCGGGTTCAGCCGGCATTCCTGGCTCGCGCCCGACGCAGGGGCGGCGCTGCCTCCTCGGGGGCTCGGGTCGCCTCGTACGATTCATACGCCTGCACGATGCGTGTGACGAGAGGGTGGCGCACCACGTCCGCATGGGTGAAGTGGACGAAGGCGACACCCTCGACGTCTCTCAGGACCTGGATCGACTCGCGAAGACCGGATGGCATTCCGCGCGGCAGGTCGATCTGGCTCATGTCGCCGGTCACGACCATGCGTGACTGCTCGCCGAACCGCGTCAGGAACATCTTCATTTGCACGGGCGTCGTATTCTGCGCCTCGTCCAGGATGATGAAGGCATGGCTGAGGGTCCGGCCCCGCATGAAGGCAAGCGGCGCCACTTCGATCTCGCCGCTGTCGAGCCGCCGCATGACCTGATCGCCCGGCAGCATGTCGTACAGTGCGTCATAGATCGGGCGCAGGTAGGGATCCACTTTCTCGCGCAGGTCGCCGGGCAGGAAGCCCAGCCGCTCGCCGGCTTCGACGGCCGGCCGCGTGAGGATGATCCGGTCGACCTCACCGGCGGTCAGCATGGTGACTGCAACTGCGACCGCGAGATAGGTCTTGCCGGTGCCGGCCGGACCGAGCCCGAACGTCAGATCATTGGCACGGATCGCACGAATGTACTCCGCCTGCGTCGGCGAGCGCGGCGGAATGAGGCGCTTGCGCGTGCTGATAGCGACATCGTCGAACCGTTCCGCTGCGCCTTGCGGCAGGTTGGTCGCGGCGGCCGCGAGCTTGAGCGCTCCGTCGACCTCGGCGGCATTCACCTGTATCCCGCGTTTGAGACGGTCGTAGAGCAAGGTGACAGCCGAGCGAGCGGCCTCGACGGCATCGGCCTGACCGCGGATCACGAGCCGGTTGCCACGCGACGCCAGCGAGACACCGAGTTCCTGCTCGATCCGGGCTAGGTGGCGGTCGTGCTCACCGTAGAGCAGCGGCAACAGGGAGTTGTCGTCGAATTCGAGTTGGATCTGCTCGATGGGCGTAGCGGGCCTCAACCGGCGAACATCTCCTGCGACTGCGTGCGTGCGCCGTCGCATGTCGGAACGCGATCGGCCCTCTGGAGTTCCCCGCCGAGGGCGTGCGGCCCGACCTCCACGACGCGCACGTTCGCGATGGTGCCAAGCAGCGCTGCCGGGGCCACAGCATGCACCGCCTGAAGATAGGGACTGCGACCGACGAGCTGTCCCGGATGCCGGCCCGTCCGCTCGAACAGCACCGGTAGCGTGCGACCGAGGCACGCCTGGTTGAACGCGGCTTGCTGCGTGTTCAACAGATCCTGCAGTCGTGCAAGGCGGTCGGCCTTGACCGGTTCCGGTACCTGATCCGCCTCGACGGCCGCCGGTGTGCCGGGACGCGGGCTGTACTTAAACGAGTACGCCTGGGCAAAGCCGATCTCGTGGACGAGCGCCAACGTATCCGCAAAATCGCGCTCCGTCTCGCCCGGAAAGCCGACGATGAAGTCCGACGACAGGGCAAGATCGGGCCGCGCGGTGCGCAAGCGCTCCACGATGTGTCGGTAGTCGTCGGCGCTGTGCCGGCGGTTCATCGCCGCGAGAACGCGGTCGGAACCCGACTGCACCGGCAGGTGCAGATAGGGCATCAGCTTCTCAACGTCGCGATGCGCGGCGATCAGCTCCTCATCCACGTCACGCGGGTGCGAAGTGGTGTAGCGGATGCGTTCTAGCCCGTCGATTTCGGCCAGATACCGGATCAGCCGACCCAGCCCCCACTCGCCCCCGTCGGGCGCCTCGCCGTGATAGGCGTTGACATTCTGGCCGAGCAGCGTGATCTCGCGGGTACCGTCGGCGACCAGCCGGCGCGCCTCCGCGGCGACGGCCGCAACCGGCCGCGAATATTCCGCCCCGCGCGTGTAGGGAACGACACAGAAGGTGCAGAACTTGTCGCAGCCCTCCTGAACCGTCAGAAATGCGGTAACGCCCCGATCCGCCCCGGTAGGCGTCAGCGAGTCGAATTTCGGTTCGGCCGGGAAGTCGGTGTCGACAATGCCGCGGCCGCGGGTGCGCTGCGCGCGCGCCACCATCTCCGGCAGCCGATGGTAGGTTTGCGGCCCCAGCACGATGTCGAGGAACGGCGCACGGCGAAGCATCTCCTCGCCTTCCGCCTGGGCGACGCAACCGGCCACGGCGATGATCATATCATTCCCCGCGCCGGCCCGCCGCTCCTTCAGCACGCGCAGCCGCCCGAGCTCCGAATAGACCTTTTCCGCGGCCTTCTCCCGGATATGGCAGGTATTCAGGATCACCATATCGGCCGCGTCGGGGGCATCGACGGGCTCGTAGCCGAGCGGCGCCAGGACATCCGCCATACGGGCGGAGTCATAGAAGTTCATCTGGCAGCCGTAGGTTCGAATAAAGAGCTTTTTGGTCAATGCGGTACCGCGGCGGCGCGGACGCCGTCCGTCGCTGGCGAAGACGCAGCAAACCTAATGTCGAGCGGCTCGCTGTCAAGTACGACCGATGGCCGGCCGGATAGGGCCGCCGCGACCCCTGCCGCGATCCGCGCCCGGCAGGCGGCTGCCATCCGTCGACGCCCGCCGCAGGTGGCCAGGGTCAGCGGCGGGTGGAACTCGACGACCACGGTCACGGTGCCGAGGCCCACGAGGCGGACCAGGTGCGGCACCAATGCCATGTCGCCGTACCAGGCAAAGCAGGGGCGCAGCGCATAGCCGAGCGGCAGGCCATCGAGGCGTGTGTAGGCGATCGAGACCGGCTGCACGGTCACCGGCCGGCCGTCTACGACGCGCTCGGCCACGCTGAACAAGGCACTCTTGAAAGGGAGCACGCGGTTGCCGTCGTTGCTCGTCCCCTCGGGGAAGAGGATCAGATTGTCGCCTGCCTCCAGTCGCCGCTGCATGGCATCGCGGTGATCGGCGGCGCGGCGCATCTGGCGGTCGACGAACACGGTTCGCTGCAGCTTGGCGAGCAACCCGAAGAAGGGCCAGTCGGCAACCTCACTCTTGGCAACGAAGCTGCCCGGGACCAGGCCGCCGAGCACGGTGATGTCGGCGTAGGAGCTGTGATTCGACACGAACAAGGTCGGCCGGTCGGTCGAAATCTTGCCGCGTACTTCGACCTTCAGTCCGAGCAACCGGTAACAGGACCGATGATAGAAGACCGGCAGCCGCTCCGCCAGCCGCCATCCGAAGGCCACCGCGGCGATCTGGACGGGCAGCAGGACCGCCGTCCAGCCGAGATAGCACGCAAGCCGCGCGAGGGCGCGGACGCGCGAACCGCAAGGCAGCGGCACTGCGCGGCGGCGCCGGGACTCAGCTCGTACCGCCGTCGGGTGTCCGCCCGGCATCGTCGCGGTAGTAGTGACGGACATACCGGCCGGTAACCCAGTCCGTCTTGACGACCACGGCCACGTCGGTCGTGTTGAACTGCTCGTCGATGACCGCGCCATCGCCGACGAAGCCTCCGAGCCGGAGATAGCCCTTGATGAGCGGCGGCATGGCCGCGAGCGCCGCCTTCGGGTCCACCGTGTCGCGGGGCAGGCGCCGCATCTCGACATAGCGCTCACGCACGGCCTTCGGCCGCATTACCAGCGGCGCCAGATGGTTGTAATGCAGATAGCTGAGCGGCAGCGCGTGCGCGTCCGGGTCCGTGCCGACAAAGCTGGCGCAGCCGAACATCATCGTGACGTTGTAATGCTGGACGTAGTGCGCGATCGACCGCCACATGAGCTGCATGGTCTGATGACGGCGGTAGCGCGGGTCGACACAGGAGCGGCCGACCTCCATCACCTCGTCGTGGCCCTGCAGCAGCCGCCGAATATTGTACTCGCTCTGGCTGTAGAAGCGGCCGACCCGCGCAGCGACCGACCGTCGGAGAAAGCGATAGGTGCCGACCACCGCCTCCGGGCCGCTGCCCAGACTCGTGTCGATCACCATCAGATGGTCGCAATACTCATCGAAGAGGTCGGCATCGCGCCGGCTGGCCGCGATCTCCGCTGTCGGGCGGGCAGCCATCTCCTCGAAGAACACCCGATAACGCAACGCCTGGATGGCGTCCACATCGGCCGGGCTGCGCGCCAGTCGCGCCTCAAGCGCTCCGGAGCGCAATGTCATGGTGAGGCCGTCGGCTGGCGGTGATCCGGCGTGGCGCCGCCTGCGAAGCACCGGCCGGATCAGCGGCACGATGATACCCTGGGCGCCCGGCGGCTTGCGCGCCCACTCGCGACCGCGCTGGAAGGCCCGTTTCAGAGGTGCACGCATGCGCGTCAGCCGACCCTACGTGGCGATTCCGGGAGTCCGCAACCAAGCATCCGGACACCCGGGCACCGCGCCGGGTTCCTACCCGGCGATGCCGACCTGTGGGCCCCATGCCCACCGCGTGCCCCGCGCCAGCCGTCCGCGCCGTTGCCGTTGCCGTACTCCTCACCGCCGCATTATAGCGAAACGGGCGCCTCAGGCCACTGAGTCGCACGACTCTCGGCGCCCGACCCACCTCAACTGCGACGCCGCGCCTTGGTGCCGAGCCCGATCTTCTTGGCCAGGCTGCTGCGCTGAGCGGCATAGCTCGGAGCAACCATGGGATAGTCGGGCGGCAGGCCCCAACGCTCCCGATACTCCTCCGGAGTCATCCCGTAGGCCGTCTTGAGGTGCCGCTTCAGCATCTTGAGCTTCTTGCCGTCCTCCAAACAGATGATGTAGTCGGGCGTAACCGACTTCCGAATCGGCACCGCCGGCTGCGGCCGCTCCGGGGCGGCGGCACCGTTGGCACCGACGGTCGACAGCGTCCGGAAGACCTGCTGAATCAGTTCCGGAATGTCGCTCATGGATACGGTATTATTGGAGACGTGGGCTGCCACGATCTCGGTCGTCAACTCCAGTATTTCTCTCTGGCCCTGCTCTTGCTGGCTCATCTAACCGGCTCTCCGTGCGAGAAGCGTACCCCCAACCAAAACCTGGAACTATATATCTGCCCATGCCACCAAGTTCAACGCGTAATCATTGGTTTAAATCCCGGGCGCCAAAAAGGGACCACGCACTTGTCCGACTACTTCCTCGACATAACCGGTGACGTTTGCCCGATGACGTTCGTCCGCACCAAGCTGTTGCTCGAGCGGATGGCGGCGGGTGAAATCGCAGAGGTACGGCTCCGCGCGGGTGAGCCGCTGCGGAACGTGCCGCGGTCCGTCACCGAACTCGGGCATCAAGTGGTCGAACTCGTTCCGGAGGACGACCAGGCGGACACCGGCCGAAGCGCCTCGGACACCGGATCGCAGATCTACCGACTCCGCATCCGCAAGTCATGAAAGCTGCCCTTGATGGGCTGCCGCGTCCCGGCTCCACGCCATCACGAGCGAGTCCGCCGGCGGCCGGCCGGGTCTCCGGTAATAGCCGGGCCTGCGGCCGACTTCGGCAAATCCCACCTGCCGATAGAGCCGTCGGGCGGAGGCATTGTCGATTGCGACCTCCAACAGAATGCGGCTCGCGCCGCTCTCCCGCGCCGCTTGCAGCCCCGCCTCGAGGAGCTTCCGGCCGATCCCCCGCCGCCAGCGGGCCGGTGCGACTGCGAGCGCGAGGATCTCCGCCTCGCTCCCGACGGTGCGGATCAGGATGAACCCTGCCGGTTCGTCACCGGCGTCTATCGCGAGCAGTCCGAAGCAACCCGGCGTTCCCAACAGTCGGCGAAACGCCGCCGCCTCCCATGCCTCGTCCCCCGTGCCGGCAACCATTGCCGCCGCGTGAACCGCTTCTGCGACCGGGGCGTGCGCAGCCGACAATGGTACGATGCGAGGAACGTCGGCCACCGTGGTCACGCCCGCAAGCGACCGCCGGCGGCAGGGAGTACCGCCTCAGCCGCGCGCAGGTAAAGGGCCCGCGGCGCCGTTTCGGGTGCTCCGGCCGCCGCCAGCCGCGCGGCGGCGAGCACCGCGACATCGACGGCGTCGGGCGGCGCGGTTGCGGCGGTCTCCACCGAATAGCCTGCCTTGGCCAGTGCCGGCGCGACGAGCCCGGCGCCGTCACCCGCCAACAGGATCGGCCCGCTGCCCGGCAGCCCGACCAAGTCCTTCGGCTGCCACACCGCACCCGCGAGCGCTACCCGACCCTCGGGGTCGTAACCCTCGGCGAAGACGTCCTGCCGCCGCGTGTCGATTACCACCAACAGCAGAGCATACCCGGCTCGGGCCGACACGGGAACCGCATGCGCAATGGCCGCGAAGCTGGTGATGCCGACGACCGGGCGGTCCGCGGCCAGGCCCAGGCCCCGCGCCGTGGCCAGTCCGACCCGGATGCCGGTGAATGAACCCGGGCCGACCGTCACGCCAATACCGCCGAGATCGCTGAAGGCGACACCGGCTTCCGCGACCGCCTCGCACACGAGCGGCACGAGCACCTCCGCATGCCCCCGCGACATCGCCCGGTACCGGCGTGCGAGCACCCGGCCGCCGGCGACCAGGGCGACCGAGCAGGCGCCGCCCGAAGTCTCGAGTCCGAGGACGGCACCGCCTGTCACAGGACGACACAGGCCTCGTCGAAGGACAGGCGCGGCGCTCGCGGGCGCAGGGCGGCGGGATCGCCGTAGCCGAGATTGCAGAGGAAGTTGGAGCGCCAGCTCGTACCGGCGAAGAACTCGGCGTCGAGCCGAGCATTGTCGAATCCCGACATCGGGCCGCAGTCGAGGCCGAGCGCGCGCGCCGCGAGGATGAAATAGGCCCCCTGCAGGGAGCCGTTCCGCAGCGCCGTCACGGCAATCAGGTCCGGATCGCCGTCGAACCATGCGCGGGCGTCGGCGAAAGGATAGAGCTTGGGCAGCCGCTCCGGGAATGCCATGTCGTAGGCGATCACGGCCGTGACGGGTGCCGCCATCGTCTTGGCACGGTTTCCCGCTGACAGGCAGGGCTCCAGGCGTCGCTTGGCCTCCGCTGACCGAATGAACAGAATGCGCATCGGGCTGCAGTTGGCGCTGGTCGGCCCCATACGGGCAAGCTCGTAGACGCGCCGCAGCAGTTCGTCCGGCACCGCCTCGTCACGCCAGGAATTATGGGTGCGGGCCTCGAGGAACAGACGATCGAGCGCAGCCTTATCGAGGGCAGCGACCATCATCGCCTTCCCTGGAGCGAAGTATCAGCCGACGGGCCGGACCGCCTGAACCTCCGGGATATAGTGCCTGAGCATGTTCTCGATCCCCATCTTCAGGGTCGCGGTCGAGCTCGGACAGCCGGAACACGCGCCCTGCATGTGCAGGTAGACGATGCCGTCCTCGAAACCGCGGAAGATGATGTCGCCTCCGTCCATGGCCACCGCGGGCCGCACGCGGGTGTCAAGCAATTCCTTGATCTGCGCCACGATCTCACCGTCCTCGGCGGCGTAGCTCTCGTCTACATCGCCTTCGCCGTCACCGACCAGCATCGGCCGCCGCGCCGTGTAATGCTCCATGATCGCCCCCAGGATCAGGGGCTTCAGCACCTGCCAGGAAGCCTCCTCGGTTTTGGTCACGGTGATGAAGTCGGCACCGAGAAACACGCCCGTGACACCCTCGATTTCGAACAGCGCCTGCGCGAGCGGCGAGCGGGCTGCCGCTTCCGCCGTCGGGAAGTCCGCGGTACCGTCGGCCAGGACCGTCTCTCCGGGCAAGAACTTCAGCGTCGCCGGATTGGGCGTCTGCTCGGTCTGTATGAACATCGTCATTCCCCTCTTCTCCCGCGCCTCCCGCCGGCGCGGGCCTTTATCCGTCGATCGGAACATGGCCCCGATCTCTATCCGGATCAAGCTCGTACGGAATGGTCAGGCGGCGGCCGCACCGTAATAGAGAGTGACCGAATGTTTGGCCTCGGCGAAGAACAGCCAGCGTTCTACGAGTGCCCCCAAGGTGGCGAGCGCCGCCGCCACCAGCAGGATCAGCGTATCGCCGAGACGGCCCGCCATCAGTGGCGTGAGGAGTGCCAGCAGCGCCGGCAGGGCGAAGCCGGCCGTAAAGGCGATCAGCCGCAGCCGCGCGGCGTGTTTGCGGGCAACGCGGTAGCCCATCTCTTTGAGGAGGTAGTTCTCCTCGGTGTGCGGGGCCTCGAGCAGGCGCACCCGGCCGAATCGGCCGAGGCCGGTCGCGGTCTCCGGTGTGCTGATCGCGCGGGTCGTGTCGATGTAATGCCAGTAGCCGAGCTTCGCCAATCCTGCGCCGAGCAGCGCGATCGTGGCGAGCGCAGCGAGCGACCAGTGCAGCAGGTCGAAGGCGGCCGTCAGGAAAGCGAGCCACGCCGCGCCCGTCGCCAGTGAAATCGCGAGATAATTCGGCGCGACCCAGCCGTTGCTCCAGCGCTGGATCGGCTTGAGCGACACGTAGATCATCGCCGTGCACCAGACGGTGGCCACGGCGCAGGCCGCGGAAACGAGGCCGAATACGGCCCAAATGCCGTCATTGCGGCCGAGAAACACCCAGCCGACCGCATAAAGGACGGCAGGTACGTACGTAATCAGCGCCATCACCCCCTCTCGCGAGAGCCAGGACGAGCGCCATTGCGTAACGGCCCGCCAGGCCCGCTCGGGATGGCCGAGATGAAGGGTGGAAGAGAGCAGGCCAGCAGTGACGAGGCCGAGAGCCACGCCGAAGGCCGCGATGCCGAACCACGGCGCCGCCGGCAGCAGTCCGATCGCGCCGAAGATCCCAAGCAGGAACAGCAACCCGTAGCCGGCGCCGGACGCGGCGGTGAAGAAGATGACGGAGAGGGCAGGGTGCATCAGGCGGAGCGCGGACCCTCGGGTCCGCTCCCTTCTCTTGTTGCGCGACGCGGGAACGGATGCGGGCCCGAAGACCTGTGCTCCGACGCGGAGGCGCTAGCGTTCATCTCGTTCCTCACCGAGACAGCATCCGGTCGACCCATTTCAGCAGGCCGGTCGGCTGCTCCTCTGCCGGCTCCAGCGCGGCGGATCCGCCGCCGCGACGCTGCCGCGGCGGGAGATATTTGTTGACCGGACGGTAGCCCAATTCCGGCATCAGATCGTAGCCGCCGCGCTCGGCCACCAGCCGCGATACCGGCGACCCCGGGTCGCCCAGATCGCCGAAGTGACGGGCATTCGCCGGGCAGGTGGCAACGCAGGCCGGCACCCGGTCCACCTCCTCCAGATTCTCGTTGTAGATGCGGTCGATGCAGAGCGTGCACTTCTTCATCGTGCCGCTGTCCGAATCGAATTCCCTGGCGCCGTACGGACAGGCCCAGGAGCAGAGTTTGCAGCCAATGCACAGATCCTCGTCCACCAGGACGATGCCGTCCTCGGCGCGCTTGTAGGAGGCGCCGGTCGGGCAGACGGTGACGCAGGCCGCATCCTCGCAGTGCAGGCAGGATTTCGGAAAGTTGATCGTCCGGCCCGCAGCCCCTTCGCCCGCCTCGAAACTGTGGATGCGGTTGAACCAGACCCCGTCCTGTCCCGCCCCGTACGGCATATAGTCGGTCAGCGGCGCCATATGGCCACCGGTGTTCCATTCCTTGCAGTTGACCGCACAGGCATGGCAGCCGACGCAGGTGTCGAGATCGATGACGAGGCCGAGCTTCTTCGCCGGCCTCGGTTCGGGCAGGCTGGTCATTTCAGGCGGGACCGGAGTTCACGGAAAACGGCGCCGTAGCGCAGGATCGACGGCCGCTCGCGCGTGCCGGGGGGTGGGGTCAGCGGCGGCAGGGCCGGCTCGGTGACAGGCTCGGGCTCCGGCGGCGCCTTGTCGATACGCACCCGCAGGTCGTACCAGGCGGCCTGGCCGGTAACCGGGTCGGCATTGGCATAGCGGTAGCCGCCCTCGCGTGCCGGCAGCAACTCCGAGATGATGTGGTTCAGGAGGAAGCCCTTGGTGGCTTCCGGGGCTTTCGGATCCAGGTTCCAGGCGCCGCGCCGCTTGCCGACGGCGTTCCAAGTCCAGACCGTGTCCGGATTCACCCCCTCCATCAGCCGCACGGGCACCTTGATCCGGCCATGGTGGCTCGTGACCCAGGCCCAGTCGCCGTCCTCGATGCCGAGCCGCTCGCCGAGCGCCCGGCTCATATACAGCGGGTTGTGTCCGTGGATCTGGCGGAGCCACGCATTCTGCGAATGCCAGGCGTGGTACATGGCCATCGGCCGCTGCGTGATCGCATGCAGCGGGTACTCCCGCACATCGACCGCAGCCCCCTCGAAGGGCGGGTACCAGAAGGGTAGCGGGTCGAAACAGGTCGCGATGCGCTCGCGGTCCCGCTCCGGCGGCTGAACCGGGCCGTGGCCCAGCGCGGCGAGGCGGAATTTCTGGAGCGTCTCGCTGTAGATCTGAAGGGTGATCGGCTTTGCCTCGGGGATGAAGCCGACCGCCGCGGCCCACTCCAGGTATCCGCGATTGGCGTGCTTGTAGTACTGGTGCTCGGCCGGCAAAGGAAAGTGCCAGTAGCAGCCGTTCTCGATGTAGCGCTCGAGCTGCTTCGGGTTCGGCTCGCCGCGGCCGTGCCGATCGCCCTCCTCGCCCCGCCAGCCGCCGAGCGGGCCGATCCCGGGGGCGCGCTCGTGGTTGACGATATAGTCCGGATAGCCGCCGGGATAGCGCGGGGTACCGTCCTCCTTCGTGAAGGCCGGAAGACCGAGGCGGTAGCCGAGTTCGATCAGAACGTCCTGGAAGGGACGGACGTCGCGGTCGGGCTGCAGAACGGGCTGGCGGATCGCGTCGGCGGGGCCGTCCGCCTTGGAGATCGGCCGGTCGAGCAGCGAGATGCAGTCCCAGCGCTCGAGATAGGTGGTGTCCGGAAGCACCAGATCCGCGTACGGCACCGTCTCCGAGAAGAAGGCATCGGCGTAGATGACCCGCGGGATCCGGTACTCGCCCGTTGCCGGGTCACGGTCGGTCAGCATGTGCAGGGTGCCCGGCACGTTCATCGCCGAGTTCCAGCCCATATTGGCCATGTACATGAACAGCGTGTCGATCGGATAGGGGTCGCCCTTCCACGCGTTCGTGATGACCATGTGCATCAGGCCATGGGCGGCGACCGGCGCCTCCCAGCTGTATGCCTTGTCGATCCGGCTGGGATTGCCCTCGGCATCGACCAGCAGATCCTCCGGCCCGGCCACGAAGCCCAACGGCGGCCCGGGCATCGGCGTGTTGGGCTTGACCTGTTCCGGCTTGCCGGCCGGCTTCGGCCCCGGCGGAACGGGCCGAGGAAAGGGCGGCTCGTAACGGAAGGAACCGGGCGTGTCGACAGCGCCCAACAGCATCTGCAGCAGATGCAGGGCGCGGCAGGTGTGAAACCCGTTGGAGTGCGCCGAGATGCCGCGCATGGCGTGAAAGGCGACCGGCCGGCCGATCATCGTCTCGTGCCGCCGCCCGGCCCAGTCGGTCCAGGGAACGTCGAGGACCACCTCCTCCTCGAACGCCGCCTCTGCCAGCTCGGCGGCGATGCGGCGGATGGTCCCGGCCGGAACGCCGCATTCGGGCGCGACCCGGGCGGGCGCATAGCGCTCGTCGAGATAACGCTCCGCCATGAGCTGGAAGACCGGAACCGCCTTGCGGCCGTCGGGCAGCGTGAACTCCCCCACCAGGGCCGGTCCGAGACCGGTCGCCGTCGCGTCCGCCGGCGCCCCTATGTTCCGGTCCCAGCAGAGCGGACTGCCCTCGGCATCGCGGGCGAACAGGCCGTCGTCGGCGCCGCCGGGATTACGAACCACGAGCCAGGACGCGTTGGTGTAGCGCACCAGGTAGTCGAGGTCGATCCGGTCGGCGCGCAGCAGCTCGTGGATCAGCGCCATCACGAACAACCCGTCCGTCCCGGGCCGGATGCCGATCCATTCGTCGGCGATAGCGGAGTAGCCGGTGCGGACCGGGTTGACGGAGACGAACTTCGCACCACGCGCGCGCAGGCGGGCGAGGCCGAGCTTGATCGGGTTCGAGTCGTGATCCTCCGCGACGCCGAACATCAGAAAATAGCGGGCATGATCCCAGTCCGGCTCACCGAACTCCCAGAAGGAGCCGCCGATCGTGTAGATACCCCCGGCGGCCATGTTGACCGAGCAGAAGCCGCCGTGCGCGGCGAAGTTCGGCGTCCCGAACTGCTGCGCCCAGAGGCCGGTCAGGGACTGGCTCTGGTCCCGCCCGGTGAAGAAAGCGAGCATTTTCGGGTCGGTGTTGCGGATGTTGGACAGCCAAGCGGTCGCCAGGGACAGCGCCTCGTCCCAGGAGATCTCCTTGAACTCGCCGCTGCCGCGCGGACCGGTCCGCAGGAGCGGCTTCGACAACCGCGCCGGCGAATAATGCTGCATGATTCCGGCCGAACCCTTGGCGCACAGCACGCCCCGATTCACCGGATGGTCGCGATTGCCTTCGATGTAGCGAATACGCCCATCGGCCAGGTGCACCTTAATGCCGCAGCGGCAGGCGCACATGTAGCAGGTTGTGGTCTTGACCTCCTCCGAGACGAAGGGGGAGGTGTCGGCCGGCGTTTGCGGACCGGACCTGTCAAGCGGCATCGTCGATCCTGAGTCGTCGCGGGTCACGGGCGGGTCCGGCCCGCCTGCTCGAGGCATTCCATATTGGGGTAGAGCAAAACCGGAACGCGCCGCCCGGTCAAGGCTCGGCCGCCGCGATCCGGCACGACGCGCGCATTTGGACGTGCCGGCCTGCATGCCGGCGGGCCGCGGCGGATCGGCCGTTCGCCGTCAGAGGCCGTCACTCGTCAACGATTCTGGCCGTTCTCCGGGATGCGATGTCGACGCTGCGCGGGTACGAGCAGCAGCCGGATCCGCCGCCATCATAAGCCGGCGGCCGGCCCCGGGATGGCCTTGGCAAGCCTGCGCGGCTAGACTGCGCGCCGTCGGGATCGATCGGCCCGACAGTGCAGCGACGGGCGCCTTGCATGACGACCTCCGACAGCGGAACACGACCGGGCGGCCGAAGGGCCGGGAGGCGGGCGGAGACCGAGACCCTCGTTCTCATCTCCGTCGCACATCTGATCAGCCACTTCCACATCCTCGTGCTGCCGCCGCTGCTGCCGATCCTGAAGGAGCGGCTCGGAGTCGGCTTCGTCGAGCTCGGACTCGCCCTGACGGTCTTCAACCTCGTCTCGGGTCTCACGCAGGCGCCGATGGGCTTCCTCGTGGACCGGATCGGTGCCCGGCGCACCCTGATCGCCGGTCTCTGTCTCGGCGGCGCGGCCTTCGTCTCCCTCGGGCTTGCGACATCCTATCCCTGGCTGATCGCCGCCGCTGCGCTCGCCGGTCTCGCCAACAGCGTCTACCACCCGGCGGACTATGCCATCCTGTCGGCCGAAATCGGACAGGCCCGGATCGGGCGAGCCTTCTCCGTTCATACCTTTGCCGGCTATCTCGGCGGGGCGATCGCGCCGCCGATCATGCTCCTCCTCGCCACCACGGCCGGCCTGTCGGCGGCACTCATTTTCGCCGGCCTGCTGGGCCCGGCGGCGGCGCTCGCACTGGCCCGGGCCCGGTTCCCGGACCCGGCCGGACCCGCCACCATACGGCCTGCCCGGGAAACGGCAGGCACGGCCGGCGCCGTCACGGCCCTGCTGACGCCGCCGATCCTGATGCTGACACTCTTCTTCACGCTCCTCAGCCTCTCGACGGGCGGCATTCACGCCTTCTCCGTCGCCGCCCTCACGAGCGGCTACGGAACGCCGCTCGCGACTGCGAACGCCGCGCTGACCGCGTTCCTCGCGGCGAGCGCAGGCGGGGTCCTCTGCGGCGGGTTCCTGGCCGACAGGACGCGGCATCACGGTGCCGTTGCGGCCGGCGGCTTCGCGCTCACCGCCGGCATCGTTCTGCTGATCGGGGCGGTTCCCCTCGGCCCGGTGCCGCTGCTCGCGGCGATGGGCGCCGCCGGTCTGCTTACCGGCATGATCATGCCCTCGCGTGACATGCTCGTCCGCGCGGCGGCGCCGCCCGGCGCGGCGGGCCGGGTCTTCGGGATCGTCTCGACCGGCTTCAACATCGGCGGGGCCATCGGTCCGATGCTGTTCGGCTGGATCATGGATCGGGGCCAACCGCAATGGATTTTCGGCGCCGCCGCCGGTTTCATGGTCCTGACGGTCGTCATCGCCCTGCTCGGCGAGCGCCGCCCGGACCGCCGTGCCGCCCGACTCACCGGCGCCTGAAGCGGGTCAGCCGACGAACCAGATCACGGTGTAGACGAGCGCCAGCACCACCGCCGCACCGAAGACGGCGAGCGCCGCGACCGCGAGCCGTGCGTTCCAGCGGCCGGATCGGAGAACCAGCGGGAGCAGAAACAGCAACAGGGCGGTCAGATAGAGAAAACGGAGGGCCTCGTCCTCCATGCCGCCGCTCCCGTTCGGCGCAAGACGCTGCGCCTTATGCCGGGGTGGCCGTCACCGGCTCCCGGATCTCGAAATCGTGGGTCAGCGTGGCCGTCTTCGCCAGCATGGCCGAGGCCGAGCAGTAGGTCTCGGCCGACAGGCGGATCGCCCGCTCCACCTTCGCGGCGGAGAGTCCCTGGCCAGAGACGATGTAATGCATGTGAATGCGGGTGAACACTTTCGGATCGGTCGCCGCGCGCTCGGCCTCGATCTCGACGACGCAATCCGTGACCGGCTCGCGGCCCTTCCGCAGGATCAGGACGACATCGAAGGCGGAGCAGCCGCCGAGGCCGAGCAGCAGCATCTCCATCGGGCGCACGCCGAGATTCCGTCCGCCATGCTCCGGCGCGCCGTCGATCACGACCGCGTGGCCGCTGCCGCTTTCGCCGAGGAACGTCATGTCCTGCACCCACTTGACCCGCGCCTTCATCGCTCCTCGCTTGTACGCTGCGGCCCGGTCGTACCCGCTATGCCCTGCCCGGGCGGCCTATCGCAATTGCCGCGCCACGGCGACCGGAATAGCTGAGGATCCGGCCGTCCCGCGCGGAGGCTTCGTTCTGTCTCGAAAGACTGGAGAGAACCGCCGCGAGATCCGGCCTCCGGCAAAAGTCGGCCGGACTACTCCGTCAAATCCTCCCAGAACTCCTTCACTTTGGCGAAGAAGCCCTCGGACTGCGGGCTATGCCCCTTGCCGGCTTCCTCGAACTCCCGCAGCAGATCCTGCTGCTTCTTGGTGAGATTGGTCGGAGTCTCGACAATCGTCTCGACGTACATATCGCCGACGCTGCGGCTGTTCAGCACCGGCATGCCCTTGCCGCGCAGGCGGAACTGCTGACCGGTCTGGGTGCCGGCCGGCACCGTGATCTTGGCGCGACTTCCGTCGAGCGCCGGCACCTCGATGCTGCCACCCAGTGCCGCCGTGACCATCGGGATCGGCACGCGGCAATAGATGTTGGCGCCGTCGCGCTGGAAGACCCGATGCGGCGCGATCGACAGGAAAATGTAGAGATCGCCCGGCGGCCCGCCGCGCAGACCGGCCTCGCCCTCGCCGGCGAGGCGAATGCGGGTGCCGTCTTCCACCCCCGGGGGGATGTTTACGGCGAGGCTCTTCTCCCGGCGCACGCGCCCTAGGCCGCCGCAGGACGTGCAGGGATCCCGGATGACCTGCCCCGTGCCCTGGCAGGTCGGGCAGGTGCGCTCGATCGTGAAGAAGCCCTGCTGCGCGCGTACCCGGCCGATACCCTGACAGGTCGCGCATGCTACCGGCGGTGCTCCGCCCTCGGCGCCGGAGCCGCCGCAGTCCTCGCAATTGACCGACGACGGGACCTTGATCGTAGCCTGTCGGCCCCTGTACGCATCCTCGAGCGAGATGGTCATGTTGTAGCGGAGGTCGGCCCCGCGCTGCATCGCCTGACCGCGCCGACCGCGCATCTCGCCGAACATCTCATCGAAGATGTCCGCGAAGCTCGACGCGAAATTGAAGTCGAATCCGCCGGAACGGAAGCCGCCATGGCCCCCGTTGGCAAACGCTTCCGGACCGTAGCGGTCGTAGGCCGCGCGTTTCTCCGGGTCCTTCAGGACCTCGTAGGCCTCGTTGATCTCCTTGAACGCCTGCTCGGCTGCCTTGTCGCCCGGATTCCGGTCCGGGTGATACTGCATGGCGAGCTTGCGGTACGCCTTTTTCACCGCGTCCGCATCGGCAGTCCTCGCGACGCCGAGAATGTCGTAATAGTCGCGGCTGGCCATGCGCCTTGATCAGAGAATTTCGAACGAAACGCTACGTCACTGTCCCGGCCGGCACGGCGCCGGCCGGGACAATCCGCTGGTTGGACCTATACGGGTCAGGCCGATTTCTTGCGGTTCTCGTCGTCGACCTCCTCGAACTCGGCATCGACGACCCGGTCACCGCCTGCGGTGCCGGCACCGGCGTCACCGTCCGGCCCGCCGGTCGACGACTCGGCCGAAGCGTCCGCCTGGGCCTTGTACATCGCCTCGCCGAGCTTCATCGAGGAACGGCTGAGCGCCTCGACCCGCGACCGGATCGCATCGACGTCGTCCCGATCCTTCGCCTCGCGAAGGGCCTGGAGGTCGGACTCGATCGCGCTCTTGTCGGCGGCCGGAACCTTGTCCCCGAATTCCTGCAGGTTCCGCTCGGTCGAGTGGATCAGGGCCTCGGCCTGGTTGCGTGCCTCGGCCAGTTCGCGGCGCTTCCTGTCCTCCTCGGCGTGGGCCTCGGCATCCTTGATCATCCTCTCGATGTCGGCGTCGCTGAGACCGCCAGAGGCCTGGATGCGGATCGTCTGCTCCTTTCCGGTCGCCTTGTCCTTTGCGGAGACATTGACGATGCCGTTGGCGTCGATGTCGAAGGTCACCTCGATCTGCGGCACGCCGCGCGGCGCGGGCGGAATGCCCACGAGATCGAACTGGCCCAAGAGCTTGTTGTCCGCCGCCATTTCGCGCTCGCCCTGGAAGACCCGGATCGTCACTGCGGACTGATTGTCCTCGGCGGTCGAGAACACCTGGCTCTTCTTGGTCGGGATGGTGGTGTTGCGGTCGATCAGCCGCGTAAAGACGCCACCAAGCGTTTCGATACCCAGCGAAAGCGGGGTGACATCGAGCAGCAGCACGTCCTTGACGTCGCCCTGGAGGACGCCCGCCTGGATCGCGGCGCCCATCGCCACGACCTCGTCGGGATTAACCCCCTTGTGCGGCTCCTTGCCAAAGAAAGTCTTGACCGCTTCCTGCACCTTGGGCATGCGCGTCATGCCGCCGACCAGCACCACCTCGTCGATCTCGCCCGCCGTGATCCCGGCATCCTTGAGGGCTGCCT
>CAZVAR010000044.1:0-2536 GCA_964625225.1 uncultured Alphaproteobacteria bacterium
ACGACCCGGAGCGCCTCCCATCCCTTGCAGGTGCCCAAGGTGACGGTCGCCTCGCTTCCGCCGGTGATCGCAACCTCGACCTGTCCTAGGCGGACCATGCCGAAGGCCGTGCCGATCGCGTGATTGGCGGACGAGCAGGCGCTGGCGACGGCATAGGCCGGTCCGGTGATCCCGTACCGCATCGTGATCTGGCTGGCGGCCGCGTTGACCATCAGTTTGGGTATGGTGAAGGGGTGCACGCGAGGGGCCCGTTCGCCGTAGAGCCGGTGGAAACTGTCGTCGAGAGTTCCCATCCCCCCGACGCCCGTGCCGATGACCACTGCGGTACGCTCGCCCAACCCGTCGGAGAAGGACAGACCCGCATCCCGGACGGCCTCGTCGGCGGCTGCGATCGCGAACTGGGCGAAGCGGTCCAACAGCGCCGCCTGCTTTTCGTCGACCCAGCGGGTGGGGTCGAAATCCTTGACCTCGGCGGCCATCTTGGCGAGCAGGGGGGTGGGGTCGAAGGCGGTGATCCGACCGATCCCGCTGCGGCCTTCGGTCAATGCATCCCAGAACGTGCCGACCGAGTGGCCGAGCGCGGAGATGCAACCCAGGCCGGTAACGACGACGCGCCGCATCGGCCTAAGGCGTGTCGGCATCTTTGGCCGCGACCAGGCGCTTCACCGCCTCGTAAACCGCACCGACATTCTCGACATCGAATCCGATCTCCGCTTCCGAGAGGTAGATGTCGAACGTCTCCTCGATCCGGAATATGATCTGGACCAGATCGACCGATTGAATATTCAGGTCATCCAGCGTCGACTCCGGCCGGATGAGCTCAGGGTCGATCTTGGTCTCGTCAGCGATGATGTGCCGTACCTTGGCCTCGATATCGGTCATGACTGCCTCGTATAGGCCGGTGCCCCGATGCCGGACCCGAATTTGTTGACATCCAATTCTAGCGCAATCCCCCTGCCGCTCAGCGGGATTCCAGACGCGCCAAGCGCCGGCGGAGATCGGCGAGGTCACGTATCAACCGGCCAATGCGGCCCACATTCAGTTCGCGCTCAATGAACTTGGTTTTCGCTGTCGCAGGAAGACCAATGACGACCTGACGGGGGGGTACGTGACGGCCGACACCGCTACGTGCGCCGACCACGGCATCGTCGCCGATCGTGATGTGGTCGGCGACCCCGACGCCCCCGGCGAGCACCACCCGATTCCCGATGCGGCAGCTTCCGGAGATGCCCGTCTGCCCGGAGATGAGGCAGTCCTCACCGATGGTGCAGTTGTGCCCGACCTGCACCAGATTGTCGATCTTGGTGCCGCGGCCGATTGTGGTGGCGCCGATATTGGCGCGGTCGATCGCGGCGCAGGCGCCGATCTCGACATCGTCGCCGATCACCACCGTCCCGATGGAGTTAATGCGGCGGAGACCGCGGATCGGCGTCTCCACCACGTCGCCGCCGCCGCGCGCCGTCTCGAAGCTGGCCGCGTCCGGCGTCGCATAGCTGAAACCGTCCGCGCCGATGCTGGCATTGTGGTGGACGATGACGCGGTTGCCGAGCACGACCCGTTCGCCGACCCGGACACCCGGATGGAGGAGGCAGTCCGCACCGATGCGCGCCTCTGCTCCCACCGTGACATGGGGCATCAACACCGTGCCGGGGCCTACCGTGGCGCCCGGCCCGACATAAGTGAAGGCACCGACCGAGACGCGCGGCCCGAGCTCGGCCGAAGCGTCGACGAAGGCCGACGGGTGTACCCCTGCCGGCGCGTGGACGGGCCGAGCGAAGAGATCGAGCAACGTCGCCAACGCATAGCGTGGCCGCGGTACCGGGATATGGCCGGCGAACTGTCCCGGGGGAACGGCGATTTCCTGTGCGACGACCGCGCAACGCACCGGCGTGCCCGCAAGGGCAGCGAGCAGCGTCGGGTCCATGATGAACACCAGGTCCGCCTCGTCCCGGGCTTCGCGCGGATGCACCAGGTCACGAACCGGCAGCGCGGGATCCCCGACGACCGGTGCATCGAGGGCTGCGGCGACATCGCCGAGGGTGTACGGGCGGAATTGCGAGGCTCGGAACATGACGGCGCACTCTAACGGCCGCTCGCGCGAAACGCACGCGTCCCAAACAGGAGGTGGCCCAAACAGGACGCAGCCCGGCGCACGCCGGGAGCGGCGCGATCGGTTGCGATCCGGCCGGGACCCGAGCGTCGAGCGCGCCGCCCTGCCGGCAGGGCGGCGTGGCGTTGTCCGCCGGCCGGAGCCGCGCTACAGTGCGACGGGCGCATTGCGGAGGAGCGGGAATGGGCACCGACCGCGACGGGCCGGCGAAGGAGGACGAGGAGCCGCCGCGCTTCGCGTCACCGGCCTGCGCCGCTGCTGAGATGAGCGACGCCTATGCCGGCTTCATGACTCGGGACGAGGTCGTCGCATTCCTGATGCGGCTCCTGGAGTGGGAGCGCGCCGTGGCAGCGTCGATGCGCCCGCTCGGGCCTCGGTTTGGCGCGATGCTGGCCCGTCACATCGAGCAGCTCGGCGGGCGGCCGC
>CAZVAR010000044.1:2546-24229 GCA_964625225.1 uncultured Alphaproteobacteria bacterium
TCCACCAAGGGACGCAGCCGCCCGGAAATGGTGCAGCGGGCGACCGCGCCCGGCGGTCGGTACGCTTCCGGGTGAGGCGGCGGCGCTCGACCCACCGTACGGGCCGTCCGATTGCGATCGGGAGCGGATCGTCGAGGTGCTCCGCAGGGCCCTTCCGAAGATCCGTGACGACGCCTTGCATGCGGACCTTCGGGAGATGCTGGAAGCGTGCCAGGCCGATCTTGCGCCGCCTGCCGCCGCGAGCCGGGGTGGTGCCCCGAAGTGAGAAGCGATGGGTGCAATGCGGGTCATGTCGGCAGCGGGGATGATGTCCTCGCTCCGTGAAGTACCGTGGACCCCGTTGTCTGAGAACTCGTCGTTCCTCATATGGGGGGTGCGCATGGCCGGTCGCTGTCTCCGGGAGAGAGCCGTCGACCGGAATGTCCGCGACCGGGTGCACCTGATCGGTATGCATGGGTATTGCTGGAGAAGCGGTACCTGTTGACACCGGCCCTACGGCATCCGACATAATCGATGCTATGTACGTCTTCTCCACCTCTTATCGAATGACTCTTCGAGGGGGCCGCCTCCACGCAGGCGGTTGAGCCCCGGACAGAGTGGAGCCGACGCATCGGCCCCGTCCGGGGATAGACGAAGCCTTCCGAATACATGGTCGAGCGCTGAAGCCTCAGGAGGACTTCAGTTCGGTTTCGCGCCCCGCACGGGCATTCACCGGTATCGGGTGCGGTACTTATCGGAGGTAACGGGTCGTGAAGCGTCCATCCAAGCTGCCACCGATCCTCATTGCTGCCCACGAGCACGGCCGGCTTCGGCTCACGGCTCAGCCGCTTGCGGATCGGGGCTCGCCGACGGCCAAGTTCCTGCTGTCGGAGCTTGACCGCGCCATCGTCTGCCGTCCCGACGAGATTCCGGACGACACCGTAACGATGAACTGTCGGACGACCTATCGGATCGGCGACAGCAACGAGCCGGAGACACGGTTTCTCGTCTACCCCGAGGATTACGCGCTTCATGTAGGCCAGATCTCCATTCTCAGCGCCGTCGGGGCGGCACTGATCGGTCTGCGCGTCGGCGATCGGATGCCGTACCGCACGCCCGACGGCGCGGAGCACGAGGTTGTCGTCGAGCGGATCGATTATCGCCCCCAAGCGAAGGTGCTGCCGTTCCGGATGCCCCACCGACCGCCGATGATGCGCTCGGGCGATCCCGGTCCAGACGGGGCGGCGTGACGGCTTCGGGCCTTTATGCCCTGAGGTGGCCGCATGGAAGCCGCATCGGCCATCGTCCTGTCCCCGGCAGCGGGGGAGCAACGCGGGCGCGGCGTCCCGTGGCGGGGCGCAGGCGCTAGCTTCCCGACGGCGGCCCCCCGCATCGGGAGGCGTACCCGCCCGACGCGTCGGGAGTAGATCGGTTCGGCAGCCGTGACTTTTCGAGCTTGCCGGTTCGGGTGGAGTTTACATGGCTGTTCTTGAAATCGGACGTCGTCGACCGCCCGACTGAGCGACGTCCCAAACTGGAGACCGAATGATAATGACCAAGCCGGAGCAGCCGCAGATCGCGGTATCGACACAGGATTATGAGCGCTTGATCGCCCTTGCCTTGGCAGCGGAGCGCCGCGATCCGGTTGTCGCGGAGTTCCTGACCGAGGAACTCGAGCGTGCGGCGCTGGTGGAGCCGGACGCGATGGCGCCGAACGTGGTGACGATGCACACGCATGTGGAGTTTCTGAGCCATTCCGAGCAACGGACCCAGTGCGTCACACTGGTTTACCCCGGCGAGGAGAATATCGCGGAGGGCAAGATCTCCGTGCTGACGCCGATCGGCGCGGCGCTTATCGGCCTGTCGGAGGGCCAGTCGATCGACTGGAAGACGCGCAATGGGCAGGCGCACCGGCTGACCGTTCTGAAGGTCCACGCTCAGCCCGGCCGGTGAGCGGGACAGGCTTCGCACGATGAATGAGAGGCCGGCACTTCCTGCAACGCATGGAGCCTGCGCCGACGGGCTTCCGTTCGGCCGCGCGCGTCCTCTCATGCGTTCGGAGGGTCCCGGACCTGCCATCTGATCTCCGGATCGGGCTCCGTTGCACGACACCGGGAACCCGACCGTGGCCGCCGGGAGGCGGGCGCCCGCGGGCGCGACCGCATGTAGGGCGGTTGGGCAGACGGAACCGCCCCGGACTGGCGGCGGCCCGGTAACACGTCTCGGGCTGTCGGTTCGGTCCGGCGGCCCGATCCAGCGGCGACAACGACCGGATCCGGTTCGGCCGGGAGCCGAAAGAGCCCGGACGACGGCTCCACTATTGTCGTGGAGCCGTTATCGGCATCATCGTCGCGGGCGGCCGGTCGCAGACCGTGGTCCGGTTCCGCGACCGAGCCCCGGCCATGACGACCGAATTCGGCCTGACGATCCGACAGCGGCGTTACCATAGACGTTAGCGTAAAGGTCGGGCGATGCCGCTCCCCGCTACCCCAGCGACTTGGAGGCGATCTCGTACACGTCGCGCGACAGTTTCGGCTCGGCCAGGATGCGTTCCAGCTCGGCACGCATCAGCTTCTGGCGGGCTTCGTCGAACTTGCGCCAGCGGCGCAGCGGCGCGAGCGTGCGTGCGGCGGTCTGGGGGTTGAGCTTGTCGAGTTCGAGCACGCGGTCGGCGAGAAAGGCATAGCCGCTGCCGTCGTCGGCGTGGAAGCGGACCGGGTTCGCAGCGGCGAAGGTCCCGATCAGGGCGCGGACCTTGTTCGGGTTCTTGATCGAGAAGGCGGGATGGCTCGTGAGCGCCTTTACCCGCTCGAGCGTACCGGGCAGTGCCGAGCTCGCCTCCAACGCCAGCCATTTGTCGAGCACCAGCGGGTCGTTCTCGAAGCGCTTGGCGAAATCGTCCAGCAGCTCGCGCCGGGCCGCGACGTCGAGATCGTTGATCGCGCCCAGCGCGCCCATTCGGTCGGTCATGTTGTCCGCTTCGCGATACTGATCCGTCGCCAGCGACAGCATGGCGGCGTCCTCCAGCGTCGCGAGGTACGCGAGCGCCACGTTTTTCAGCGCGCGCCGGCCGGCCGATTCCGGGTCGGGCGAGTAGGGGGCGTTGCTGCGATTGGACCGATAGGCGCGCAGCAGGTCGTCGGTCATCCGCGCCGCGATGGCCCGGCGCAGCGCGGTGCGTGCCTGATGGATCGCCTCCGGGTCTACGACCTCCATCTGTTCGGCCAGATAATCCTCGCCCGGCAGGGTCAGCATCAGGGCCACGAAGGCGCGGTCGGCCTCATCGTCGCGCAGAACGACGTGGAGGGCATCCATGAATGCGGAGTCGGCATCCGGCGTGCGACCGGCCTGGGCATCGGCCACCATCTCCAGCAGCACCTTCGTGCCGTAGCGCTGCCCTGCTTCCCAACGGTTGAACGGGTCCGAATCGTCCGCCATCAGCATGCCGAGATCGGCATCGCGATACGGGACGGACACGATGATCGGCGCGCCGAAGCCACGGTTGAGCGACGGTACCGGCGCGTGGTGGACGCCGAGGAAGCGGAAGGTCTGGCAGGATTCGGTGACGTCGATCACCCGTGTCGGCGCCTCCTTGCCCAGGCTCTCTCCCTCGAATCGCAACGGCATCTCGCGGCCCTGGCGGTCGAGCAGTCCGACCGCCAGCGGGATGTGCATCGGCTGCTTCTCCGGCTGCCCCGGTGTCGGCGGCACCACTTGGCGCACCGTCATCTCGTAGGCGCGCGCCAGATCGTCATAGCGGCCGTCGATCTCGAGCCGGGGCGTGCCGGCTTGGCTGTACCACAGGCGGAACTGGGACAGGCGGATGCCGTTGGCGTCCTCCATCGCGGTCACGAAATCGTCGCAGGTGACGGCGTGTCCGTCGTGCCGCTCGAAATAGAGATCCATGCCCTTGCGGAAGCCCTCCTGCCCGAGGAGGGTGTGCAGCATGCGGATGACCTCGGCGCCCTTATCGTAGACGGTCGGGGTATAGAAATTGTTGATCTCGATATATTCGGTCGGGCGCACCGGGTGCGCCGTCGGGCCGGCGTCCTCCGGAAACTGGCGGGCGCGCAGCGTGCGCACCTGCTGGATACGCTCGACCGCGGCCGAGCGCATGTCGGCCGAGAATTGCTGATCGCGGAAGACGGTCAGCCCTTCCTTCAGACTGAGTTGGAACCAGTCGCGGCAGGTGACGCGATTGCCGGTCCAATTGTGAAAATATTCGTGCGCGACAATCGTCTCGATGAAGGCGTAATCGGAATCCGTCGCCGTCTCGGGATTGGCAAGGATATACTTTGCGTTGAAGATATTGAGGCTCTTGTTCTCCATCGCCCCCATGTTGAAATCCGATACGGCGACGATGCTGAACTGGTCGAGGTCGTAGGAGAGACCGTAGACCTCCTCGTCCCACTTCATCGCCCGCTTGAGCGCCCCCATGGCGTAGCCGCAGCGATCTTCGTTGCCCGGCTCGACGAAGATCCGCAGCTTGACCTCCCGGCCGGTCTCGGTCGTGTAGGTGTCCTCGATGCTGGCGAGATTGCCGGCGACCAGGGCGAACAGGTAGGACGGCTTCGGCCAGGGGTCGAAGAAGGTGGCGGCGTGACGGCCGTCAGGAAGCTCCTCGGTACCGGTCAGATTGCCATTGGAAAGCAGAACGGGGTAGCGCTCGCGATCCGCACGGATGGTGGTGGTGTAGACCGCCATCACGTCGGGCCGGTCGGGAAAGAAGGTGATGCGGCGGAAACCCTCGGCCTCGCATTGGGTGCAGAAGATGCCCCCGGAGATATAGAGGCCTTCCAGCCGGGTGTTGGCCGCGGGGCGGATCCGGGTCTCGATCTCGAGCGCGAAGCGCTCGGGTGGGTTGGGGATGGTGAGGGCGGTATCGGTCAGCGTGTAGTCCGAGTCGCTCAGCTTGCGGCCGTCGAGTGTGACCGAGACCAGCTCGAGCTCGTCCCCGTCGAGCACCAACGGCCGGATGCCGTCGCTGCGATCGTGTGCCGCGACGACCTGAAGCCGTGACGTTACGCGGGTCGTTGCCTCGTCCAGGTCGAAATCCAAGGTGACTGTCTCGATGCGGTAGTCGGGCGCCCGGTAGTCCTCGAGGCGGATGCTCTTCGGTGTCTCGGTAACCATGCGCGTCTCGTCCCCCGGTGCGGCATTGTCTACGGGCGGCAGCCACCCAACCTAACCCGCAAAGATGTAGAGTCGGAACGGGCAATGAAAGAGGGTATCGGGGCGTTGCGAGGCGGTGCTGACCGGTTCCGCCGCTGGCTTCAGGATCTCTGGGAACGCTTCCTCTACGGTGATCGTGACGCGCCGCGCTGGGTGGCGGCGGTGCTGCTCATGATCATGCTGCTCTACTATCCGCTTGGGATGCTCTGGTACAGCCGGATCGATGACGACCCGGCGTTTCAGCCCGGCCCGGACTATACGGTCGAGGGCGGCAGCCTCGCGGTCGCGACGGCCGCGGCCGTGGTGGCGCGGGAGGTCGATCGTTGGGCGCCGAACAAGCCATTCTGGCATCCGGCCGCGCTGCTCGACAACATGCCGAACTATCAGCTCGGACTTCTCTACGCGGTGTCGCGCTTCGCCGTCGAGATGGGCGACCAGCTCGGACGCATGCGAGGCTCGAGTGCGATCGACCCGGATCTCGATCGTGCCGCCGGGCTGCTGAAATATGACGGCCGGATCTGGTACTGGGGGCAGGGCAACATCGTTCCGACCGCCCCGGCGCAGGACCAGTACGAGAAGGCGGTGCTGTCCCTGCTGGCCTACAATGTGCGGCTCGCGCGCGGCGACGCCGTGTACGACCGGCGCGCCGATAATCTGATCGCCTTCCTCGACCGTGTGGCCGCCGATCTCGGCTCGGCCAGCGCGGCGCTGGAGCGGCGCGCGTCGGAGTCGAATGCGGGCTATTTCGACACCAAGGCGGATGACCTGTTCTACAACATTAAGGGGCGGCTCTACGGCTATTATCTGCTGCTGCGCGATGTGGGGCAGGACTTCGCGGCCGTGATCGCCGATAAGCAGGCCAGCGGAATCTGGCAGCAGATGCTGGAGAACCTGCGAGTGGCCGCGGTGATGGATCCGCTGATCGTCGCCAACGGCCATCAGGACGGATTCGCCGTTCCCTCACACCTGTCGGCGCAGGGATTCTATTTGCTGCGCGCCCGTACACAACTCCGGGAGGTGGCGGACGCGCTGCTGAAATAGGACGGCCGGCTAGTTCTTCACCAGCGGGCAGTCGCTCTCGGCGAGCGGGGCAAAGGCCTCGTCGGCCGGAATCGTCCGCAGGATCCGGAAATAATCCCAGGGACCCTCTGAGTCCTGTGGTGCCTTGACCTGGACCAGGTACATGTCGTGCATCATGCGGCCGTCCTCTCGGATCCGGCCGTTCTCGGCGAAGATGTCTTGCACCGGCAGTTCCCGCATCTTCGCCATGACGGCACTCGCCTCGTCGGTGCCGGCGGCCTGCACGGCCTTCAGGTAGTGCAGCACCGAGGAGTAGACGCCGGCCTGCACCATGCCGGGCATGCGGCCCGTGCGCTCCTGGAAGCGCCGCGACCATTCCCGCGTCGCGTCGGTCCGGTCCCAATAGAAGCCGGTGGTTAGGATCAGGCCCTTCGCCGCGGGCAGCCCCAGCGCATGCACGTCGCTGATGACGACCACGAGGCCGACCAGATCCTGGCCGGCATCGACGATCCCGAATTCGTTGGCCTGCTTGACGACCGTGACGGTGTCGGTGCCGGCATTGGCGAGGCCGATCACCTTCGCGCCCGAGCCTTGCGCCTGCAGCAGGAAGGAGGAGAAGTCGGCGCTGTTGAGCGGGTGCCGCACGGAGCCGAGCACCTTGCCGCCGCTGGCCTGGATCACCTCGCGCAGATCGTTCTCCATCTGATGCCCGAAGGCATAGTCGGCGACGAGCAGGAACCAGGTATCCTTGCCTTCCCGCAGCACCGCCCGCGCCGTGCCGACGGCCTGGGAGTAGGTGTCGAACGTCCAGTGGACGCCGTTGGGTGAGCAGGCGTCGCCGGTGAGACGGGTGGTGGCGGGGCCGGAGAAGAGGGCGATCCGGCCCTTCTCCCGTGCCAACCCCTGCACCGCGAGTGCGACCGCCGAGTTGGTCAGGTCGGTAACGACATCGACTCCCTCGACGTCGAACCAGCGCCGCGCGGTCGCCGCCGCGATGTCCGGCTTGTTTTGGTGGTCCGCATCGACGACGTCGATCGGCTTTCCGAGCACTTGCCCACCGAATTCCTCGACTGCCATCCGCGCCGCCACCACCGAGGTCGCGCCGCCGAAATCGGCATAGGGACCGGACTGGTCGTTCAGCACCCCGATCCTGACGGCGTCGCCGGATATTTGGGCCGATGCCGGATGGGCGATCGCGGCGAGCAGACAGGCGGCCGCCCATGCGGCCAGGGACCTATTCATGGTTTTGCTCCTCCCGATATGCGCTGACTGCATTCTGTAATCCGGGCAGTCTGCCAGCGGATGTCAGGGCACGCTACCGCTCCGGCCGCCGCGATCGGTGTCGCGATCACCGAACCGATGTCGACCTTCCCGAACGGCTTCCGGTATCCGCCCAAGTCCCGGCGTGGCGGCCGGGCGGTCCGCCAATCCGCTGAGGCTTGTAACAGGGTCGTTTCCGGATCATATCCAACCGCCGTCTCGATCGGATTAGAACAAGATAGGTCACCCACTACAAACGTCGGATACATCCGGCGCTCCCGATAGTTCCGGTGCAGGGGTTGACACGGCCCGTCGACCTCTTAGTATCGTTGTCGTCCCCTCTGTTGCTTCTGGTGTGCCCTGATGATTACGGGTGCACTGGGCGATCTGTATCTGCGTTCCAACAAGCCGATGGAGTGATGACCGAGAAGCTCGCCGCGCGGCATGTCTACAAGATCTTTGGAAACCGGCCCGAACGGGCGCTCGAGCTCCTGCGCCAGGGCAAGGACAAGGATGCCATTCTGCGGGAGACCGGGCTTGCGGTCGGCGTGCAGGATGCGACTTTCTCGGTCAATGCGGGCGAAATCTTCGTCATCATGGGGCTGTCGGGGTCGGGCAAGTCGACCCTGGTCCGGCTGCTCAACCGCCTGATCGAACCGACTTCGGGCGAGATCCTGATCGACGGGCGCGACATCACCCGGATGTCGCGGAGCGAGTTGATCGAGCTGCGACGGCAGCGCATCAGCATGGTGTTCCAGTCGTTCGCGCTCATGCCGCATCAGACGGTGGCGGAAAACGCGGCTTTCGGCTTGGAGGTGGCGGGGGTTCCGGCACCGGCGCGGCGCGAGCGTGCAATGTCCGCGATCGAGGCGGTGGGACTCCGCGATTATGCCGACAGCTATCCGGACGAGCTGTCGGGGGGCATGAAGCAGCGGGTCGGGCTGGCCCGGGCGTTGGCGACTGATCCCGACATTCTTCTCATGGACGAGGCCTTCTCCGCGCTCGACCCGCTGATCCGCACCGAAATGCAGGACGAGCTGCTGCGGCTGCAGCAGGAGCACGAACGGACGATCGTCTTCATCACCCACGATCTCGACGAAGCGATGCGGATCGGCGACCGGATTGCGATCATGCAGGCCGGCCGTATCGTGCAGATCGGAACGCCCGAGGAGATCGTGCAGCGGCCGGCCAACGATTATGTCCGGTCGTTCTTCTACGGCGTCGACGTAACCCAGGTCTTTACCGCGGCCGATGTCGCGCGGCGCGACATGGTGACCGTGATCGAGCGGCCCGGCGTCGGTATCCGCGCGGCGATCGAGCACCTGCGGGAGCACGACCGCGAGATCGCCCTGGTGATCGACCGCGACCGCCGGCCCCAGGGCATCGTGACGGCCGATTCGTTGCGTGAGGAGTTGCGGCGCAGCGCCGAACCCTCCTACACGCGCGCCTTTGTCGATGGTGTCGAGGTGGTACCGCGCGATACGCCGCTGTCTGCCCTCATCGGCCGCGTTGCGGAAAGTCGCTGGCCCGTTCCGGTGGTGGACGAGAAGAACCGCTATATCGGTGCCATCTCGAAGACGACGCTGCTCCAGATGCTCGACCGGGAGAGCTGAGCCATGGACTCGCTGCTCGATATCGGCGGCTGGATCGAGGCCGCCGTCGACTTCGCGGTCGACAATTTCGAGCCGTTCTTCGACGGCATCTCGTGGGCGATCGGACTGGTGGCGGAATCGCTGGAGGATGGCCTGCTGGCGCTGCCGGTCTGGGTGCTGCTTCCGGCGGTGGTCCTGCTCGCCTTTTGGCGGCTCGGCTGGAAGTTCGCCCTGTTCACCGCGGCTTCGCTGCTGCTGATCGTCGGCATGGGACTGTGGAGGGAGACGATTTCCACGCTGGCGCTGGTCCTGTCGGCCAGCGCGGTGGCCCTGGCGATAGGCGTTCCCGTCGGGATCGCGATGGCGCGCAGCGATACCGTGCAGGCGGTGGTGCGGCCGGTGCTCGACCTGATGCAGACGATGCCGCCCTTCGTGTATCTGATCCCGGCGGTGATGTTCTTCGGGCTCGGCAAGGTGCCGGGCACGATCGCGACCGTGGTGTTCGCGATGCCGCCGGCGGTGCGCCTGACCGATCTCGGCATCCGGCAGGTCAGCCGCGAGAACGTCGAGGCGGGGATCGCGTTCGGCTGCACTGACCGGCAATTGCTGTTCAAGGTGCAGCTTCCGCTTGCCATGCCCTCGATCATGGCCGGGGTCAACCAGACGATCATGCTGGCGCTGTCGATGGTCGTGATCGCCTCCATGATCGGTGCCGGCGGCCTCGGTAACACCGTGCTGACCGGCATCCAGCGCCTCGATGTGGGACTGGGCTTCGAAGGCGGGCTCGGCGTCGTGATCCTCGCCATCGTGCTCGACCGCATCACGCAGAGCTTCGGCCGCATAGGTGCTGACGGCGGCGTTGTCGCCGCGTGGCGCGGCCTCTTCCGGCGCGGGAGCACGGTGCCCGCCGGAACCGCACGCGCGGCCTCCTGAGGCCGCGGGTCCTGAGGCGGCGGTCGTCGCCGCCTGCCTCCGTCTCGTCCGCAGGCGGGACTCGATCCCTAAGAAGCAGAAGGAGAGGATTCATGTTGCGAATGGCGAAGCGGATGGCGCTCGGTGCGGCGCTCGTGGTCGGCTTGGCGACCGGCGCGGGGGCGGCGGAAGCCGACAAGCGGATCGAGATCGGCTGGACCGCTTGGTCCGACGCCGAGGCCGTGACCAAGATGGCCAAGCAGATCATCGAGGAGCGGTTCGGCTATGAGGTCGAGCTGACGCTGGCCGATATCGCGGTACAGTATCAGGGGGTCGCGAAGGGTGACCTCGACCTGATGATGATGTCCTGGTTGCCGACCACCCACGCCGACTACATGAAGCAGGTCGCCGACCGGGTCGTCAATCTCGGCCCGATCTATACCGAGGCTCGGCTGGGGTGGGTCGTGCCCGCTTACATTCCGGAGGATCAACTCAGCTCGATCGCCGATCTGAGCAATGCGGAAGTCGCGGAGAAGCTGGACGGGAAGATCCAGGGCATCGATCCCGGCGCCGGCCTGATGCGGCTCTCCAACGAAGCGCTCAAGGAGTACGGCCTCGACGATTACGAACTGGTGTCGGCCAGCGGGGCGGCGATGACGGCCGCGCTTGAGCGGGCCATCAAGCGCGAGGACTGGATCGTCGTCACCGGCTGGAGCCCGCACTGGAAGTTCGGCGCGCACGACCTGCGCTATCTCGAGGATCCGAAGGGTGTCCTCGGTGGCCCGGAGCGGGTGCATGTGATCGCGCGGCAGGGCTTTTATCAGGATCACCCAGAGGTCGCGGCCTTCCTCGCCCGGATGTATATCCCGATCGACGAGCTGCAGCAGCTCATGTACGAGGCGCAGCAGACCTCGTACGAGGAGGCGGTCGCCGCCTATATCGACAACAACCCGAAGCGTGTCGAATACTGGGTCACCGGTCAGATCTGATTCTGCCCTGACGGTTGTCCGTACCGGGGGCCCGGCCGGTTCGGTCGGGCCCTTTCGCGTTCGCGGGCGCGAAGGCGGCGGATGGATCGGACCGGCGGCCGCGCGGGTTATATCTTGACCCGGTCGAAATCGGGCGAGGAGGCAGGGCCGGATGGTCGCGCGTTCAGCCCAGCAAGGGTCCGAAATCGGCGGGCGGGGGCGCCGTGCGCTCCGCCGCGCGTTCGCCGTATCCGTGCTGCTGCACGCCGCGGGTGTTGCCGCGCTCGCGTTCCTGCATTGGGAAGAGGCAGCGCCCGTTGTGCCGCCGGTGACGATCCCGGTCGTCGTCCTCGGCCCCGGCGAGGCCGGCCTTGCCGGTGCCGCGGATGCCGGAGACGGCGGCGGAGCTGCCGCCCCCGATGTCCGGCCGGCTGCGTCGGGGCCGGCGTCGCCGCCGAACCCGCCGACGGCGCCGGCACCTGTCGCCGCATCGCCTTTGCCCGCGGCGCCGACGGTCGAAGTGTCCGCGATGACGACTGCGGAGCCGGAGCCGCCACGCTTCTTGCCGCCGCGCCCGACCGCCAAGCCCGAGCCGCCGCCCCGGGCGGTTGCGGAGGCCGTGGCCGGGGCCACCCCGCCGCCGGTGGAGCGGGCCCGCCCGAACAGTGCGCCGATGGCTTTGGCGCCGCCGGCCCGGCGGGCCGAACCCGGGCCGCCCTCCGCGCCGATCGCGCTGATGCCGCGGCCGCAGGCTTCCCAGGCGCGCGATTCGGGGCCGGTCGGGGCGCCGCTCGTGCTGGCGCCGACGGCACGGGCGCCGGATGCCGGCGCACAGATCGCGGCGCTGCCCGGGGCGGCTGAGGCGCCGGGCGCGGACAGCAGCGCCGGGCAAGCCGGCGGCCAGGGCAGGGGCGGCGAGGGCGATGGCCGCGGCGCGGTCGGTGGCGGTCCCTCCGACCACCCGGGCGACGATTACCTCGCCCGTCTGCGGCAGCACCTGCGGCAGTTCCAGTACTATCCCGATTCGGCGCGCGACCGGAAGGAGGAGGGGACCGTCCTGGTTCGGTTCTCTTTCGCCCGCGACGGCACGGTCCTCTCGGCCGAGATCGAACGGAGCTCGGGATCGGCGGAGCTCGACGCCGCGGCCCTGCAGATGGTCTGGAAGGCCTCGCCCGTGCCGCCGCTGCCCCCGTCCTACCGCGCGGATCGCGGCCGCGTGACCGTCCCCGCGACCTACGAGCTCACCTTCTTCGGCCGGATGTTCTGACCCGAGCCCGACGGTGAGGTCGGCAATACGGCCCTACCGCCTCACAGGCCGAATTGGACCCGCATCCCGACATAGGCCGCGATCCCGGGGGTCGCGAAGCCGAAGACGTCTTCGTAGTCGGCGTCGAGCAGGTTCTCGATGCGTGCGTAAGCCTCGACATTGTCGGTGATCCGGTACGAGCCGGCGAGGTTCACCAGCAGATAATCGTCGAGGCGAACACGCTCGGGCGGCGCCGGGAACGGCGGGCGGAAATCGAGGTCGTCCTGCGCGCCATTGTAGCGGACGCCGAAGTTCAGGTTCGCCCGGTCCTCCAGGAAGCGGTAGTTGACGTGCAGGCTGGCGCTGTGGGCCGGGCGTCGCACCTCGACGTCGCCGTTCGGCTCCCGCGCCCAAACGTAGGTGTAGGTGCCGGTCACCGCGAGCTCGGGCAGAAGCTGGGCCCGGCCGCTGATTTCGACGCCGCGCCGCTTGCTCGTTCCGGTCTGATTCACGGCCGTGTCGCCGAACCCGACGATCTCGTCCTCGAGGTCCTGCTCGAAATAGGTCACGTCGACCGCATGGCGTCCGCCCCCGAAGCGTTGTTCGACGCCGATGTCGAAACCCTCCGATCGTTCCGGCTTGAGATCCGGGTTGCCCCGGAAATTGGCGTCGAAGCCGAACAGCTCGAAGAAGGTCGGGTTCTTGACGCCGGTGCCGTAGCTGCCGTGAAGGCGTGTGCCGGTCTCCCGATGCAGATAGGCTGCCGTGGCACGGTAGGTGGTCGCATCCTTGAAGATCTCGTTGTCGTCGTGCCGCAACGCAGCGGAGAGGAAGATCCGGTCGAAGAGGTCGAGCCGGTAGAGCCCGACCAGGGCATGGGTCGTGGTGTCGCGGTCCACGTCCTGGAAGCCGCGGAAGGTGAAGTCCTCCTCCTCGCGCTCCGCCAGGCCGGTGATGCTGTGCTGGGCGTCCGGCGTCGTGAACGTGACGTTGGTCTGATAGTCGTACTTGACCCGGCGGCCGGCGATGCGCGTATCCGGCTCGCCGTCGGTTCGGGTCTTGTTCTCGGTGTCGGTCAGGCCGATGCCGACGATATGCTCCCAATTGCCGTCGAGCAGCGACAGCTTGGCCTGCACGCGTCCATAGAACTGGTCGATGTGCGACACCGAATCGGTGTCGACCGGGAGCGCCGGACCGGGGTCGCTCTCGACCCTGGCATCGACATGCCGCCCTGTCGCGGACAGCTCCAGATTGGGAAGAAGGTCGGCCGTGCCGGAGAACGACAGGGTCCGGTTCCGGTATCCGTCCCGCTCGTCGCCGTCGGGGTCGATGGAAATGCCGTCGGTATGAAACTGGCTGGCATTCAGGGCATAGCGATAGCCGTCTCCGGCGCCGGAGAGGCCGCCGCTGGCCTGAATGGTCCCGAACGAGCCGCCCTCGAGGCTGCCGCGCAGATTGTGGCCGCGGCGCCCGCGGCGGGTGATGATGTTGATGACGCCGCCGATCGCGTCCGATCCGTAAAGGGCGCTCTGCGGGCCGCGCAGTACCTCGATGCGCTCGATGTCGGCGGTCGTCAGGTGGGCGAAGTCGAACTCCGCCCCTCCCGCCGGGTCGTTCGCCTCCACGCCGTCGATCATGACGAGGGTATGATTGGACTCGGCACCCCGCATGCGAACCTGCGTTACGGCACCCGACGGTCCGGCCTGGCTGACGGAGACGCCGGGCACATCGCGCAGCAGGTCGGCGACGAAACGCGTCTGCCGCCGCTCGATCTCCGCTCGATCGATGACGGTGATGGCGCTGCCGACCTGCTCCGCCGGAACCGGAGCGCGGCTGGCGGTCACGACGATCTCGGGCAGCAGGATCGGGGCCGTCGTCGCCAGATCCGCCTCTCCGAGCGAGGTCGGGGTCTGGGCCGGGGCGGTCGACGGTAATGCCGCCGCAGCGACAATCAGGGTGAGGGCTGCGGAACGGGACAGCGATACACGGCGCATGAATCACCTCTCGCGCAACACAGTTCGACTGCGTCGCACGTCGGGTGATCCCGCGCCTTTCGGAGCACCCCGTCCGGAAGGCGGCGACGCGTGCGGCGGCAGGTCTCCTGGCTCGCGGGTCATCGCTTGCGTCCGGCCTTCCCGGTTTCCCAGTGGCCTTCGTCGGACGCGCGCTCGCCGCTCACAGTTGCGGGGGCAGCCAGGGCTTCTACCCTGTTCCCTCTGGTCCCTTGCGGGAACCGCCACGGCCGGAAACTTAGCCGACGTCGTCGCCGATGCAAAGAGGGTACCGGGCTGCCGGCCGCCCCCCGGGGGCACGGCCGCGGCGCGCCGCGTGACGGTGCGGCGCCGGTCCTATAGGATTTCCCGAACGAACATGGGGAGGAGGACGCGGACATGGCCGAGTGTGCCGATGTTGCCGGTACGCCGGCCCCGGAGCGGGGTCGCGGGCCGCTCGCGATTCGCCTTCACCCGGCGGACAATGTCGTGGTGGCACGGGTGGAGCTGCGGTCGGGCGTGCGGCTGGAGGCGGAAGGGGTGACGGTGCGGGACCCGATTCCCGCCGGGCACAAGGTCGCGACCCGACCGATCGCGAGAGGCGAGCCGGTCCGCAAGTACGACCAGATCATCGGCTTCGCCAGCGAGGACATCGCACCGGGCGATCATGTCCATGTGCAGAACGTCGAGATGCATGTCTTCGCACGCGATTACGCGTTCGGCGCCGATGCCCGGCCGACGGCTTTCGTCGCGGCGGCACGGCGGGCGACCTTTCAAGGCTATGTCCGTGCCGACGGGCGCGTCGGTACCCGCAACTATATCGGTGTGCTGACCAGCGTGAACTGCTCGGCGTCGGTGGCGCGCTACATCGCCGAGGCCTTCCGCGGCGAGGCGCTGGCCGACTTTCCCGAGGTCGACGGCGTCGTGGCGCTGACGCATGCGACCGGCTGCGGCATGGCCGGCAGCGGGGAGGGGTACGAGAATCTGCAGCGCGTGCTCTGGGGGCACGCCCGGCATCCGAACTTCGCCGGCGTACTGCTGCTAGGCCTGGGCTGCGAGGTCAATCAGATCCCGTTCCTGCTGGACGCATACGGCATCGTGCCGGGCCCGCACTTCCGGACCATGACGATCCAGGAGACCGGCGGCACGCGCAGGACGGTGGAGCGCGGGGTCGCGATCGTGCGCGAGATGCTGGCGGAGGCGAACCGGGCGCGGCGCGAGACGGTCTCCGCCGAGCATCTCTGCCTCGCGCTGCAATGCGGCGGCTCGGACGGCTATTCCGGAATCACTGCCAATCCGGCGCTGGGCGCGGCCGCGGACCTGCTGGTGCGGCACGGCGGCACCGCAATTCTGAGCGAGACGCCGGAGATCTACGGCGCGGAGCACCTGCTGACCCGGCGTGCCGTGTCTGAGGCGGTCGGGCGCAAGCTGGTCGAGCGCATCCGGTGGTGGGAGGACTATTGCGCCCGCAATGGCGGCGAGATGAACAACAACCCGTCGCCCGGCAACAAGGCGGGCGGGCTGACGACGATCCTGGAGAAGTCGCTCGGCGCGGCGGCGAAGGGCGGCACCACCAATCTGACCGGCGTGTACCGCTATGGTGAGCCGATCGACTCGCGCGGCTTCGTCTTCATGGACAGCCCGGGCTTCGACCCCTGCTCGATCACCGGACAGGTCGCGAGCGGCGCCAACCTGATCTGCTTCACCACCGGGCGGGGCTCGGTCTACGGAAACAAGCCTGTGCCTTCGCTCAAGCTCGCCACCAACACCGCCATGTACCGCCATATCGAGGAGGACATGGACATCAATTGCGGGCTGATCGCCGACGGCGAGGCCACGGTGCAGGAAATGGGCGAGGCGATCTTCCGCCGGCTGCTCGAGGTGGCTTCCGGCGACCGGACCAAGAGTGAGCGGCAAGGGTTCGGCGACGCCGAGTTCATTCCCTGGCAGGTGGGAGCGGTGATGTGATGCAAGCGCACCTGAGCCCGGAGGCATGCCTTCCCTCCGATGGCGCCGCCGGCACGCTGGTCGGGCGGGCCTGGGTGCCGGGTGATCCGCCGGGGCCGAGCGTGGTCGCGGTGCGGGCGGATGGCGTGTACGATCTGACACGGTTCGTGCCGACGATGAGTGCGCTACTCGATGCGGAGAGCCCGGCCGAGGTGGCACGCGCCGTGGCGGCGCCGCGGATCGGAAGCATCGACGAGATCCTCGCCAACAGCGCACACGACCGGCGCGACCCGGCGCTGCCCTGGCTGCTCGCGCCCTGCGACCTGCAGGTGGTCAAGGCGTGCGGTGTCACCTTCGTCACCAGCCTGCTGGAGCGGGTGATCGAGGAGCAGGCCCACGGTGACCCGGCCCGTGCGGCGGCGGTGCGCGCGGAGGTGGTGAAGGCGGTCGGCGGCGACCTCGCTGACCTGGCGCCGGGCTCCGGGGCCGCCATGCGGTTGAAGCACCTGCTGATCGAGCGCGGTGCCTGGTCGCAATATCTCGAGGTCGGAATCGGGCCCGATGCGGAGGTGTTCACCAAGGCGCCGCCGATGGCGGCGGTCGGACTCGGGGCGGAGATCGGCATTCACCCCGCCTCGACCTGGAACAACCCCGAACCGGAAATCGTATTGGCGGTCAGTTCCGGCGGCCATATCGTCGGCGCGACGTTGGGTAACGACGTCAATCTGCGCGATATCGAGGGGCGCAGCGCGCTCCTGCTCGGGCGGGCGAAGGACAATAACGGCTCCTGCGCGATCGGTCCGTTCGTTCGGCTGTTCGACGAGACCTTCCGGCTCGACGACGTGCGCCAGGCGGAGCTGTCGTTGAGCGTCGACGGTGCGGACGGGTTCGAGCTTTCCGGGACCAGCTCCATGGCGCGAATCAGCCGCGACGTGCTGGACTTGGTCGGGCAGGCGATGGGCACGCACCATCAATATCCGGACGGGCTGATGCTGTTCACGGGGACCATGTTCGCGCCCACCCAAGACCGTGACCGGCCGGGGCACGGCTTCACGCATCATATCGGGGATCTGGTGCGCATCTCCTCGCCGATGCTCGGCACGCTCGTGAACCGGGTCAATCACTGCGACCGGATTGCCCCTTGGACGTTCGGGACGGGGGCCTTGATGCGCAATCTGGCTGCCCGCGGATTGGTCTGAAGCGGGCGCAACCGCGCTCACAGCCACCGCTTGCGCCGGCGGAAGCTCTTCAGGTTGCGGAAGGAGCGGCGTTCGCCGCCGCCGAGATAGAATTCCTTCACGTCCTCATTGTCGGCAAGCTCGGCGCGGCTGCCGGCGAGCACGATCTTGCCGGACTCCATGATGTAGCCGTAGCTGGCGACCTTGAGCGCCATGTTCGCGTTCTGCTCGACCAGCAGCATGGTGATGCCGAGCTCGCGGTTGAGCGTGCGGATGATCTCGAACACCTCACCCACCAGCAGAGGCGACAGGCCCATCGACGGCTCGTCGAGCAGCATCAGCCTGGGACGGGCCATCAGTGCCCGGCCGATCGCCAGCATCTGCTGCTCGCCGCCGGAGAGATAGCCGGCCAGCCCGGTCCGCTCGCGCAGGCGCGGGAAGTAGCGGTAGACGAGGTCGATATCGGCCTCGATCTCGCGGTCGCGGCGGGTGTGGGCGCCGAGCCGCAGATTCTCGATCACCGTCATGTCGGCGACGATGCGGCGGCCCTCCATGACCTGGAACACGCCGCGGCGCACGATCTCGTCGGGCGAGAGATGCTTGACGCTCTCGCCCCCGACCAGGATATCGCCGCTGGTTACCTCGCCGTCCTCGGCACGGAGCAGGCCGGAGATCGCCTTGAGCGTCGTGGACTTGCCGGCGCCGTTGGGGCCGAGCAGCGTCACGACCGCCCCCTCCGGCACCGTGAGGCTGAGGCCGCGCAGAACCAGGATCACGTCGCTGTAGACCACCTCGATATTGTTGACGGTGAGGAGGTCGGGAGCAGGCCGGGCGGCGGGCGCTACGGTCATCGGCAGTCGGCCATGATGGAACGGCCACAACCGCCTCCCTCCCCCGCATCCGGGGGAGGGAGGGACACGCAGCGCCGGCGGCGGGAGGGCAGGGGCCTCATATTGCGAGACGGTCGGATCACCAGCCCAGCCATTCCGGCCGGCGCGGCACTTCGATCGTCGCGATCTTCTCCATCCCCATGGTGCCCGCCTGCATCAGCTCGCTGATGCTGCCGGCTTCGGTCGGGCCGTTCACGTGGGAGCGGTAGAGCGACACGGTCGTGACGCCGCGGTGATCCTCCGGTGTGAAGGTCGCCGGTCCGCACACGCCCTCCACGCCCTCCGGCACCCAGTCCGTCTTCGCATACATCGCCTTCTTGATGTTCTCGCCGGTGACGCCGCCGTTCTTGTCGGCCCACTTCATCGCATCGGCCATGAAGAAGACGTGGCAGAGGCCGAGCATGTAGGGCAGCGCCTTGTATTCCTTCAGTTCGGGATCGGACATCCTGGCGACTTCGCGGACCGTGTCCATGCCCGGCACGTCGGCGCCCCAGGGCGGCGCGCCGAGCACCCAGACGATGTTGTCCGCCGCCTTCCCGGCGGCCTTCATCCCCGCCTCGTCGAGTCCCCAGATGTTGGCGAGGAACTGGACATCGACGCCGACCGTCTCGCAGGAGCGCAGCAGGGCCACGTTGGAACCGGTGGTGTTGGCGAGGAAGGCATAGTTGGCGCCGGACTCCTTGAGCGCCAGGCACTGCGCCTTGAAGTCGCCGCCGCCGAGCGCGTACTGGATCGGGTTCAGGACCTCGAACCCGAGCTCTTCGGCACGCGCCTCCCCGGCCGCCTTGGGCGCGTTCGGGTAGGGGTGGTTGTCGCCCATATGCACATATTTCGGCTTGCCGGACCTGCCCGATTTCTTCCAGTCCTCGGCCGCCCACTGCACCAGCGCCCGCACGCCGTCGGAGTAGGAGGGGGCGAAGAAGAAATTGTAGGGCGTGGGCTTCTGCGTCTTCGGCCCCTTGCCGGTCGGGTCGGTCAGATGGCCGGAGAACGACATCGAGATGTAGGGGATCTTGTCCTGGGAGACGAAGCCGACCATGGCCTCCGTGTCCGCCGTCCCGTAGCCCTGGATCGCGACCGCACCGCGTTGCTTCCAGGCCTTGTACTGGGCGACGGAACGTGGTGCCTGATAGGAGTAATCGAAGGTTTCGAAGGACAGAGCCTTACCGTTGATACCGCCGTTCTTCGCAATGTATTTGAGGGCGTCCTCCTTTCCGGGGCCGTTCCATTTGCCGGTGCTGGAGGTAGCGCCGGTGTAATCGACCAGGTTTCCGACAAAGATCTCCTCGGCTGCGGCGGCGCCGCCGAGCAGCAGGCTTGCCGCGCCGATCGCGGCCAGGAACGTGCGGTTCATCTTGTCCTCCCTTTCATTGTTTCTGCGGGCCTGCCCGGCCTGCTGCCCCGCGCCGGAGCCGCGCCGCCGGACAGGCTTTGCCATGGTCACGACGTCCTCGCTCAGTAGGAGAACGGGTACAACTTCCAATAGGCCTTGATCTGCCGCCAGCGGTGGGCGAGCCCGTCCGGCTCGAAGATCAGGAACAGGACGATGGCGAGGCCGATCGCCATTTCTTTGAAGTAGGGCAGTCCCTGGCTGACTGCCGGCGTCTGGCCCCAGCTCGTGGCCTGCAACATGCCGACGATCCCGGTCATCGCCTCGGGCAGCAGCACCATGAATGCGGTGCCCATCAGGCTGCCCATGATCGACCCCAACCCGCCGATGATGATCATGCCCAGGAACGTGATCGACAGCAGCAGGTCGAAGCCTTCGACGGAGACGAAGCTGAGATAATGCGCGAACAGGGCGCCGCCGACGCCCGCGTAGAAGGAGGAGATGCCGAAGGACAGGATGCGGTATTTGGCCAGGTTGATGCCCATCACCTCGGCCGAGAGATAATGATCGCGCACCGCGACGAAGGCCCGCCCGTCGCGCGTCCGCATCAGGTTGGCGGCCAGGACGTACATCACCACCAGCCAGGCCAGCACGACATAGTAGTAGCTGCGGTCGCCGCTGACGATGAACCCGAAGATGCTGAACGGTTCGGCCAGCGCCCCGGCCGAGCCGCCGGTGAACCATTCCGCCCGCGCAAAGAAATCCATCAGGATGAACTGCGAGGCGAGCGTCGCGATCGCGAGGTAGAGCCCCTTCAGCCGCGCCGCGGGAATGCCCACGATCATGCCGATCGCGGTCGTCATCAGCCCGGCCAGCGGGATGCAGAAGAAGACGGGGATGCCGAACCGGTTGTTGAGCCAGGCCGAGGCGAAGGCGCCGAAGCCGAAGAACGCGCTGTGCCCCAGCGAGATCTGCCCGGTGAAGCCGACCAGGATGTTCAGCCCCAGCGCGGCGATGCCGTAATAGCCGATCTGGATCAGCAGGTTCAGGTGATAGGGATTGAGCAGATGGAAGTCGCCGAGCTCCAGCGGCAGCACGAGCGCGACGGCGATGCCGAGCGCCGCAAACCGGCGCGAATTGCGGCTCGGGAAGATCGTCGTATCCGCCCGGTAGCTGGTGCGGAACTCTCCCGCGGGCAGGGCGGTGCCGGCCATCTCACACCCTCTCGATCGCGCGGGTGCCGAACAGGCCGTACGGCTTGACCATGAGGATCAGCACCAGGACGTAGAAGGGTGCGATCGCGTACATGTTGCCGAAATTCAGCCATTGGCTGTCGACATACTGCGCTAGATTCTCCAGCAGTCCGATGATCAGGCCGCCGATGACGGCGCCCACGATCGATTCGAGCCCGCCGACGATCACCGCCGGGAAGACCTTGATCCCGACCAGCGAGATCGTCGCCGAAACGCCGTTGACCATGCCGACGACGACGCCGGCGATCGCGGAGACCAGTGCCGAGATCGCCCACGACGCGGCGAACACCCGCTTCACGGAAATGCCCATGCTCTGCGCCACTTGCTGGTCGAAGGCGGTGGCGCGCATGGCGAGGCCGAAGCGCGAATATTTGAAGAACCACGCGAAGGCCGCCATGATCACGATCGAGATCGCGAGGCTCATGAGGTAGGCCGTCTCGACATTCAGCCCGAGCACCGTGACCTTCGCCTCGGCGAATACCGGCGGATAGGGCTGCGGAAAGACGCCGAACATCCACTTCATCAGGGCCTGGAAGAAGATCGACAGGCCGATCGTCACCATCACCACCGAGATGATCGGCTCCCCGATCAGCGGCCGCAGGACGACGAGCTGCAGCACGAGGCCGAACAGCACCATGAAGGCGAGCGCGACCGGAAAACCGATCCAGAAGGGGAGCAGCAGATCGGTCAGAAGCCACCAGCAGGCCCAGGCCCCGACCAGCAGGAACTCGCCTTGCGCGAAGTTGACGATCTGCGTCGCCTTGTAGATCAGCACGAAGCACATCGCGACGACGCCGTAGAGCGCGCCGACGATGACGCCGTTGACCAGCAGCTGGAGGAGGAGGGAGGCGTTCATGGTGGCAGCGTACGGACCTTCGGGTCCGCTCCCTGCGTCCGGGCCGGAAGGGAAAGGTCTCCGGCCTCACGGCCCGCGCTCCGGGGCGA
>CAZVAR010000045.1:0-23608 GCA_964625225.1 uncultured Alphaproteobacteria bacterium
CTCGTCGAACGGGTTCATCGACATCTTGACGTTCTGCGTCTCGACGCCGCTGCCGTCCGGCTTCACGCGGACCTTGACGTTGAAATCGATCACCCGCTTGACGGGCACGAGCAGTTTCATGTGCGACCTGCCGCTTCTTGGAGGCTCAATCGAGCGGACGCGCGTTCTTAAGCACGTGTCCCAATACTGTCAAGTTTGCGCCGGTTCCGCTCACGGGCGCGGCCCGACCGTCGCGATCGCCACCTACCGGTTCGCGCCCGGCTGCCAAAGCACGTCGCGAGCCCCCCGGTCGTTGAGCTGCCGTGCCAGGACAAACAAATGATCGGAGAGCCGGTTTATGTAGCGGAGCGCCTCCGGGTTCAGCGGTTCCGTGCCCGCGAGTTCGGTCATGAGGCGCTCGGCGCGCCGCACGACCGCGCGCGCCATGTGCAGATGGGCCGCCGCCGGCGAGCCTCCCGGCAGGACGAAGGACCGCAGCGGCTCGAGTTCCGCATTCATCGCATCGATCTCGCGCTCGAGCCGTTTCACTTGGCTCTCGACGATCCGGAGCGCCTCCGCCTTGCGCTCCTCGCCCTCCGGCGTGCAGAGGTCGGCGCCGAGATCGAAAAGATCGTTCTGGATGCGGCTGAGCATGGCGTCCGCCTCGCCTTCCGTGTAGAGGCGGGCGACACCGATCGTGCTGTTGGCCTCGTCCACCGTGCCGTAGGCGGCGACACGGAGATCGTGCTTCGGAACACGCCGGCCGGTGCCGAGCGACGTTTCGCCGCGATCGCCGCCGCGCGTGTAGATTCGGGTCAGTGTCACCATTGGGCCGCCCCTCAATGCCCCGCCAGAAGCAGCGCGAGAGCCACCAAACCGAGTGCGATCGCCTGCATGACGACCCGCCACTGCATCAGCTTGTTGCCGTATTTGCGGTTGAACTCGCCGCCGCGAATCATCCCGACCATCCCGGCGGCGAGGATCCCGAACGTCATCAGCATCGCCAGAACGATCAGGATCGGAAAGAGGGCGCTCATTCGGCCAATATAAGTTCGTCCCTGCATGTTTGCCATCGTGGCCGGGGAATTTCCGTCCTGACGCCCGCGTCGCATTGAAGAACGGCCAATTCACACTCAAATGGAACTCGTGAGTTCCATTCTTGAAACCGCCGGCGCGACCGGTGCTCCGACACCGGGCTGGCGCGCCGCCCGGCGCTCCCGGATCCTTTGCGCCACTGCCGAACTGCTGAATCGCGTGCCTCTGGATGCGGTACAGATGGATGCGGTCGCCCGCGCCGCCGGTGTCGGCAAGGCCACGCTGTATCGATACTTTCCGTCCAAGGACGCGCTGCTCGCCGCCTGTTTCGCCGAGGTTCTGGACCGGCTCTGTGCGGAGCTCGAGCGGGTCGCCGCCTCGCGCCAAGCGCCTGCGGAGCAGATGGCCGCGATCATAGGCACGCTGACGGAAGGGCTTGCGGCCCATCTGTCCTCGTTGCGGATGCTCACGCGCCGGCACTCGGAACTCAGCGACGCCTGGCGGAATGTGTGGCGCCGGGCGCGCGGGCGGATTCTCGCGGTGCTGCGCTCCAATCTCCGGCAGGGAATGGCGGTCGGGCAATACCGGGCGATGGACCCCGATCTCGTAGCCGTCCTCATCCTCGGTCTGATCCGGGCCGGGTTGCTGAACGCGCCCGATGTCCCCGTGCCGCAGGTCGCCTCGTCGATCGGCAGGTTGGTGCTCGACGGGTGCGGGGTGCGCCCGGAGGGGGACGCTAGATGAGGCGACTGCGGCTGACACTCGGCATCGCCCTGCTCGTCGCGATCGCCGCCACGGGCTGGTGGTTGCTCCGCGGGAACGGCGATCCCACGGCACAGTTCGTGACCGTCCCGGTCGTGCGCGGGGACGTGGAGGACGCCGTGACCGCCCTCGGCACGCTCCAGCCACGCGACTATGTCGACGTCGGAACGCAGGTCTCGGGCCAGCTCCGGAAAATCCACGTCGACGTCGGCGCGGAGGTCCGCCAGGGGGACCTGCTCGCCGAAATCGACCCGACCATCTACCAGTCCCGGGTCGAGGCGGACCGGGCGCAACTCCGCAATCTCCGCGCGCAGCTCGCGGAGCGTGAGGCGCAGCGGCGACTGGCAGAGCAGCAGTTCCGGCGGCAGGCCGGACTCTTGAAGGCGAATGCCACGAGCCAGGAGGCGTATCAGAGCGCCGAGGCCGCGCTGAAGATTGCGGAGGCGCAGATCGAGGCTTTGAAGGCGCAGATCGAGCAGACCGAATCGAATCTCCGGGGCAACGAGGCCAATCTCGGCTACACGCGGATCTATGCGCCGATGGACGGTACCGTGGTGTCGATCACGGCACGGCAGGGACAGACTCTGAACGCCAATCAGCAGGCCCCCATCATCCTGCGGATCGCCGATCTCGACACGATGACGGTCTGGACCCAGGTGTCCGAGGCCGACGTGACGCGTCTCGAAATCGGCATGGACGCACATTTCACCACACTCGGCCATCCCGACCGGCGCTGGTCGGGCAAGCTCAGGCAGATCCTGCCGACGCCCGAGGTCGTCAACAATGTCGTCCTCTACAATGCGTTGTTCGACGTCGAGAACCCGGACCATCAGCTCAAGACGCAGATGACGGCCCAAGTCTTCTTCGTCCGTGAGGCGGCTCACGATGCGCTCGTCGTGCCGTTGGCGGCCCTGCAGGCGGACCCGGCTCCCGCCGGCGCCCAGGCCGCGACGCAGACCCTGGGCCAGCCGGGTCGGCTCCGCGTGCTCGTCGATGGACGGATCGAAGACCGTCGGGTTGTGGTCGGCGTTCGTAATCGCGTCTCGGCCGAGATTCGGTCCGGTGTATCGGAGGGCGAGCAGGTGGTGGTGGGCACCAGGCTCGCCGCGGAAGGCTCGGTGCCGCAGGGGCAGGTGCGGAGGCCGAGGCTGTGAGCGTCGCTCCGCTCATCGAACTACGGGACGTCACCAAGACCTTCCGCACCGGGGATCTCGCGGTCGAGGTGCTGCACGGAATCTCGCTGACGATCTATCCGGGCGAGTTCGTGGCGATCATGGGCGCCTCCGGTTCGGGCAAGTCGACGCTCATGAACATTCTGGGCTGCCTCGACCGCCCGACGTCCGGGACGTACCTGTTCGCCGGCGAGGACGTGTCGACGCTTGATCGCGACCGCCTTGCTCTGCTGCGCCGCGATGCATTCGGCTTCATCTTCCAGCAGTACAATTTGCTGGCCAATGCGACGGCGGCCGAGAACGTGCAGGTTCCGGCCATCTATGCAGGCGTGCCGCAGGCGCTGCGCCGCGAGCGGGCGGTCAAACTGCTCGCCTCTCTCGGGCTCGCCGACCGTGTCGACCACCGGCCGAACCAGCTCTCGGGCGGCCAGCAGCAGCGCGTTTCGATCGCCCGCGCGCTGATGAACGGCGGCCAGGTGATCCTGGCGGACGAGCCCACCGGGGCCCTCGACAGCCGGAGCGGCCGCGAGGTGCTGGGCCTCTTGCGCGATTTGAATGCGCGAGGGCACACGGTGATCCTGATCACGCACGACCCGCAGGTGGCACGGGAGGCGAATCGCCGGATCGAAATTGCCGACGGCCTGATCGTGGCGGACAGCGGCCCGAACCCGACGGCTTCGTCAGCGGCTCGAATCCCCACGCTGAACCGGGAGGCAGGTGCGGCCTTGCTCTACGATCTGGGCGAGGCGATCAGGATGGCGCTCCGTTCGCTGCGGGCGAACTTCTTTCGTACCGTCCTGACACTGCTCGGCATCATCGTGGGAGTCGGAGCGGTGGTCACCATGCTGGCGATCGGTGACGGCGCCAAGGAGGAAGTGCTGAGCCGCATCCGGGCGATGGGCACCAATCTGCTCTTGGTGCGGCCGGGCGCTCCCAATCTGCGCGGCAGCGGCGGTACGGTCGCGACCTTGGTGCCCGAGGATGCGGCCGCCATCGCCGAATTGCCGAACGTCGTTGCCGCGGTCCCGGAAATGGGAGGGTCGGTGACGCTTCGCTTCGCCGGCGCCGACCATCAGACCTCCGCGACAGCGACGACGCCCGACTATGTGACCGCCCGGGACTGGCGGATGGCCTCCGGCACCTTCTTCGGCCCGTCGGACGTGAAGGCGTTCGCCCCGGTGCTGGTGCTCGGCCAAACCGTCGCGCGCGCCCTCTTTCCACCCGGCATCGACCCGGTCGGACAGTATGTCCTTGTCAACAACGTCCCGTTCCAGGTCATCGGCGTCCTGGCGCCTAAGGGGGCAACCGCTTGGGGCAGCGACATGGATGACGTGGTGTTCGTTCCATTGACGACCGGCGATCTGCGCCTCTTCGGGCAGCGGCATCTCCGCTCGATCACCGTGCAGGTGGCAGACGCGGCGCGCATGGAATCGACCCAGGAGGCGATCGAAGCCCTGCTGCTGGGGCGCCATCGCGCGCTGGACTTCCAGATCCGCAACATGGCCTCGATCCTCGACACCGCGGAGCAGACCCAGAACACGCTGACCGTCCTCCTCGGTTCGATCGCTGCGGTTTCGCTGTTGGTGGGGGGGATCGGTGTCATGAACATCATGCTGGTGAGCGTCACCGAGCGCACGCGTGAGATCGGCATCCGGATGGCGACCGGTGCCCGCAGCTTCAACATTCTGCTGCAGTTCGTGACCGAGGCGCTGGTCGTCTGTGCGGTGGGCGGCGTGATCGGCGTGTTGGGCGGGCTCGGTGCCGCTTGGCTCGCGCGCAGCTTCGGCAGTCCGGTGCTGTTCTCGCTGCCGCCGGTGCTGCTCGCATTCGGGTCCGCCTTCCTGACCGGGTTGCTGTTCGGCTACATGCCGGCGCGCAAAGCGGCCCACCTCGATCCTGTCGTTGCGCTCGCAGCGGAGTAGCCGGCGATGCGCCGATCCCGGGCCGCAGCAGCGGTCCTGAGCGTCCTCCTCGGCGGTTGCTCGCTCATTCCTCCCTTCGAGCGTCCCGAGGTCGCCGTTCCGACGGGCTGGCGGCTGACGGCGGTGACAGAGAATGCCTTTCCTCCTGCCGAATGGTGGCAGGCCTTCGGCAGCCTGGAGCTGGGGCGGCTGATCGCTGCTGCCCAGCGCAACAACACCGATCTTCGCGCGGCGGCTCTCCGCGTCGCACAGGCTGCCGCGCTGACACGCGCAGCGGGGGCGAGCCTCTATCCGGCCGTGGATGCTTCGGCGCTCTCCGCGCGGAGCGGTGTGTTCGAAGGGGGGCAGGGCGACCGCAGCTCCTGGGAAGCTGCCCTGAACGCCAGCTACGAGGTCGACTTCTGGGGCCGCAACCGCGCCGGGTTGGTCGCCGCGCGAGCTCAGGAGGCAGCAGTCGCCTTCGATCTCGAGACGGTGGCGCTCACTCTGACCGCCGACGTCGCGACCACCTACTTCCAATATCTTGCTCTCGGCGAGCGGCTGGCGACCGCGCGGGCGAATCTGGCCAACGCTCGCCGGATTCTGGAGCTCGTGGAGACTCGGCAACGGCTGGGCGCCGCATCGCCGCTCGAGGTGGCACAGCAGCGCGGTGCCGTCGCTTCGATCGAGGCCGCGCTGCCGGCATTGGAACAACAGCGGGCGGAGACGTTGAACGCGCTCGCCGTTCTGCTCGGGGAGCCGCCGCAGACGGTTCGGATTGCCGGCGGTAATCTCCGAACCATCGAGCTGCCGCGGATCGCGCCAGGGCTTCCGGCCTACCTGCTGGCGCGCCGGCCCGACATTCGCCGTACCGAGGCGCAACTTCTCGAAGCCAATGCGGATATCGGCGCCGCGCGGGCGGCCTTCTTTCCGACCATCCGCCTGACGGCCGGGGGAGGGGTCGCCAGCGACGATCTGGCCGGGCTGTTCGACCCGGGCGGCGCCTTCTACAATCTGGCGGCCGGATTGGTCGCGCCGATCTTCGAAGGCGGCCGGCTCTCGGCCGATCTGGACCGTGCCCGGGCGCGGTACGACGAGCTGGTCCAGGACTATCGGGGAGCCGTGCTCGCCGCATTCCGGGACGTGGAGGACGCGCTCGCCGCAGCCAACTACCTCGCCGACGTCGAGGCCGCCCAGCGGGAGGCGGCCGCCCAGGCGCGCAACGCCTATCGCATCGCCGAACTGCAGTTCCGTGCCGGTGCGATCGATTTCCTCTCCGTGCTGGAAACCCAACGCAGCCTTTTCCAGGCGGAGGATAGTTTGGTCCAGACCCGGTTCGCCCGCCTTGCTGCGGCGGTGGCGCTGTACCGGGCGCTCGGCGGCGGATGGGACGGCACAGCGGCCGGCGCGGCATAGCGTGCGCCTGACACAGAAGCGGGCTCGCGGATCGGGTCCGAAAAGCCCTTGACCTGCCGCCTCGCCGTTCGGGTGATGCCGAGGCTGTACGGGCGGCCGGTCAGTTCCGGCGCTCCAGCAGGCCTCTTGCGATTACATGCGCCTGAATTTCCGCTGCGCCCTCGAAGATGTTGAGAATCCGTGCGTCGCACAGCACGCGGCTGATCTCGTACTCCTGCGCGTAACCGTTGCCGCCATGCACCTGCACCGCGTTGTCGGCGTTCGACCAGGCGACCCGGGCTGCGAGCAGCTTCGCCATGCCGGCCTCGATGTCGCAGCGGCGGTCCGAGTCCTTCTCGCGTGCGGCAAAATAGGAGAGCTGCCGCGCGATCATCGTCTCGACCGCCATCCAGCCGATCTTGCCGGCGACGCGCGGGAACTCGTAGATCGACTTCCCGAACTGCTGCCGCTCGGTCGCATATTGCAGCGCCAGCTCCAGCGCCCGTTGCGCGACGCCGACCGAGCGCGCAGCGGTCTGGATGCGGGCGGACTCGAAGGTCGTCATGAGCTGCTTGAAGCCCTGCCCTTCGACGCCGCCGAGCAGGTTTTCCGCGGCGATCTCGAAGCCGTCGAAGGCGATCTCGTACTCCTTCATTCCACGATAGCCGAGCACCTCGATCTCGCCGCCCGACATGCCCGGGGCAGGGAAGGGGTCGGCGTCCGTGCCCCGTGGTTTCGGCGCGATGAACATGGAGAGGCCCTTGTAGCCGGGCTCGTCCGGGTCGGTGCGGGCAAGCAATGTCATCACGTCGGCGCGGGCGGCATGGGTGATCCAGGTCTTGTTCCCGGTGACGCGATAGACGTCGCCCTCGCGCACGGCGCGCGTGCGCAGGGAGCCCAGGTCGGAGCCGACATTCGGCTCCGTGAAGACGGCCGTAGGGAGGACCTCGCCGGAGGCGATCTTCGGCAGCCAGTAGCTCTTTTGCGCCGGCGTGCCGCCGAGCCGGATCAGCTCCGCAGCGATCTCGGAACGGGTGCCGAGCGAGCCGACGCCGATATAGCCGCGCGACAGCTCCTCGGTGACGACGCACATCGCCACCTTGCCGAGGCCGTGACCGCCGAATTCGTCCGGGATGGTCAGGCCGAACACGCCCATCGCACTCATCTGCTCGACCACGTCCATCGGGATCAGCTCGTCGCGCAGATGCCAGCCATGCGCCTGTGGTAGTACCCGCTCTTCCGCGAAGCGACGGAACTGCTCGCGCACCAGCTCCAACGTCTCGTCCCCGAGGGCGAGAGCGCCGAAACCGCCGGTTGCACTCGACTCGCGGATCAGTTCGGCAATGCGCATGCGTACGGCGTTGGTGTTCCCGCGTGCCGCGAGCGTCTGCACCGCCGGGGCGTCCAAGGCATCAAGGTCCCCATCGGCAATGCCGAGATCTTCGGGGCGGACGATTTCGCCCTGGCTCATCGGCAGTCCGCCGCGGAACTGCGAGAGATATTCGCCGTAGCCGGCTTGGAGAATGAGTCGCTCGAGCTCCCCGAACCGACCGTCCGACTCCAGCCGCTCTGCCCAACGCAGGAGTTGACGCAGTGCGGCCACATAGGTCGCGACCCAGGCGAACCCGTGCGCCGCGAACTGCTCCTTCTCCAGGAGGCCGGCATCGATCTTCCCGCCGCGCGAGACGAGGCCGGCGACGCCGCGGCGGGCGGCCGCTTCGAAGGTCTCCGCCGCCTGCAAGGCAGCCGCACAGGCGGCCAGCAGATCCGGCAGCAAGGGCGAGTCGGCGGAGCGGGAGGTCGGGGCCGCGGCGGGAAGGGACATTGTCTTCGGGGCTCCTGTCTGGGTTGTCCTCGAAATGCCTCTAAGCACAACCAGAATCAACCGGTCTCGCCCTGCGGCGGAGGGCGGCGGCCGAAGCCCATGATGCGGCGGCGCCGTCGGCCGCGGGCGGTTCTCAGCGCGTTCCGTCCCGGAAGATTGCCGGTCGGGGCGGGGCGGCCGGGAAGCGGCTGCTGGACCCGGCGCCTTTGGCGCGGTATGTGACGGGAGGCAAGACGGTGGTCGACTGCGATCTCACCGCTGTCGGCCGGCGCGGCGGGATCATGGGGAGGCGGCAGTGCGACAGTCGTCTTGCCGCGGCGGGGACTGCGTAGTATCGCCGAGCCACTCCGCCGTCCCCGCCCATGGGGGTGGTCCGCACCGGCAGGCGGCGGAGGGCGGGGCGCGCGCCCGACGGCAAAGGAAGAAAGATGGATTTCGCCCTCACCGATCAGCAGCAGCAGATCCGCGATTCCATTCGGAAGCTCTGCGAACGCTTCGGTCCCGACTATTGGCTGGAACGGGACGAAAGCGGGGCGTTCCCCGAGGAGTTCTACCAGGCGTTGGCGAAGGACGGCTGGCTTGGCATCGCCATGCCCGAGGCCTATGGCGGTGCCGGGCTCGGCATTCAGGAAGCGGCGATCATGATGCAGGCGATCGCCGAGTCCGGGGCCGCCCTGTCCGGCGCCTCGGCGATCCACATCAACGTATTCGGTCCGCACCCGATCGTCGTTCACGGAACCGATGAGCAGAAGCGCCGCTGGCTGGTGCCGCTGATCCGCGGCGAGGAGAAGGCCTGTTTCGGCGTCACCGAGCCCGACGCCGGCCTCAACACCGCCGGCCTCACGACCCGGGCCGAATGGGACGGCAGCCAGTACATCGTCCACGGCCGCAAGATGTGGACCACCACCGCCCAGGAGGCGAAGAAGATCATGCTGCTCGCGCGCACCACGCCGCGCGAGCAGGTCAAGCGCCGCATGGACGGCATCAGCCTGTTCTATACCGACCTCGACCGCGCGCATGTCGAGATTCGCGAGATCCCGAAGATGGGCCGTAAGGCGGTCGACACCAACGCCCTCTTCATCGACGGCCTGCGGGTCCCGAAGGAAGACCTGATCGGGGAGGAAGGGAAGGGCTTCTATTACCTTCTCGACGGCCTCAATCCGGAGCGGATCCTGATCGGTGCGGAGGCGATCGGCATCGGTCGCGCCGCGCTCGCACGTGCTGCCCGCTATGCGCGCGAGCGCGTGGTTTTTGACCGCCCGATCGGCCAGAATCAGGGCATTCAGCACCCGCTGGCCGACAGTTGGGCGAAGCTGGCCGCGGCCGAAGCGCTGATGTTCAAGGCGGCCTGGCTCTACGACAACGGGCAGCCCTGCGGGGCAGAGGCGAACGCGGTCAAGTATCTGGCGGCAGAGTTCGGGTTCGAGGCCTGCGAGCGGGCGATTCTGACGCATGGAGGCATGGGCTACGCCAAGGAGTTCCACGTCGAGCGCTATTTGCGGGAGATCATGATCGCCCGAATCGCGCCGGTCAGTCGCGAGCTTGTCCTGTCGCACATCGCCGAGCGTGTGCTCGAGCTGCCCAAATCCTACTGAGGCTGTCATTGCTTGATGTTCCGGAGACCGGCTTTCGCCGGCTGATCGGCGTGCGCATCCTCGAGGTGCGGCCCGGTTTCGCTCGTATCAGCGTCGAGGTCACCGAGGATCTGCTCAATCCCGCCGGTGCCTGCCACGGCGGCGCAGTTGGTGCGATCCTGGATTCGGCGATGGGCAATGCGCTCGATGGCGCGATCGTGCAGGGCGACATCGAGCAGTTCTCCGTTACGGTCGAATGCAAGATCAACTACCTCGCGGCGATCCCGCCCGGTCCGGTCACGGCGACGGCGCGCGTGCTGTCGCGCGACGGCGACCTGGCGACAGTGGAGGCGGAGCTCCATCGCGGTGACGGCCGGCTCGCGGCGATCGGCCTCGCCACTTTCATGATCACGCGCCCGGGTGCGGGCAAGCAGGGGAGATAACCGTGCCGGATGTCGGCTTCCGCAAGTGGCTGGGGCTCGAATACGAGGTCATGGAGGACGGCCATGCGGTCGTCTCGCTCAGGCTCGACGAGGACAAGCGCAATCTGCGCGACGTGGCGCATGGCGGCATCGTTGCATCGCTGATCGACGTCGCCATGGGCACGGCAGCTGCCGGCGGCAACTACGACAGTCGTAAGCGTCTCGTGGTCACGCTGGAGATGAAGGTCAACTATCTGGCCCCGGCGACCGGCGACCGCCTCACCGCAGTGGCGGACGTGGTGCGTGCCGGCAGCCGCACTTCGGTGGTGCGCTGCGAAGTGAAGACCGATGACGGCGGCGTCTGCGCCGTCGGCCTCGGCACCTTCATCACTCGCCGGCCGCACGCGAACGAGCTCGAACCGACCGCATGACGGCCGGACAGATCCTTACCCGGAACGGACGCCCGCCACTCGATCGTGACTTTCGGTGAGCTTTGCCCTCGGTCGCGGCGGCCGGAGCGCGGATACCGCCATGCCGTATCGGGGCGGGAGCGGGGGCGGTTCGACGAGTTTGCCCGGTCGCCGGCCGGGTTGCGGCGGAACGTCGTACGAGACCCGGCAATTGAGCGTCTGCCCCTCTCTGGCGCTGAAGCGTCTGCCCCTCTCTGGCGCAGAAATGTGCTTCTCCCCATCGTGCGTGAATGGAGGACAAGCGATGTCCTATGCAGTAGAATGTCTTGCACGGCCAACTTCGGGATGGCATGAGTTTAGTCGCGCCGTGCGCCGGGATTCGGCGCAGATCAATGACGTTTCGGCAGCCGACAGCCACGTCTTCGCACGCTGCGGCCATGATGATCGTAACGATGCGGGGATTGGGGCATCACCCTGGTAGGGAACGGCGCCATGGTATCGGGGGCGCGGGTCGGGAATGCGTTGACCGTGTTCGGCAGCGGCTGTGTACGGGCGGCGGATACTCAATTTGCCTTCCCGAAGGACCCGGCGTTCAAGCGGACCGACGGTGTGAAAACCGAGGATCAGTACGCCCGAGGAACGTGAGGGGCGGGCGTCAGGGAGGAACCTGAATCGAAATGCGAGGGAGATCGATGAACGCTAAGCGAACCTTCTGGGCGGCTGCTGTCGCGACCGGCCTGCTGACGGTCGGGACGGCGGCGCAGGCCGGCAAGAGCGACGACACGCTGGTCTGGGCGACCGACAAGGAAGTCAACGTCATCCTGCCCTACTACAACAATCTCCGCGAAACGGTGATCCTCAGCCACACTGTCTGGGACACGCTGCTGTACCGGGATCCCGAGACGTTCGAGTACAAGCCGCTGCTGGCGACCTCGTATAATTGGGTCGACCCGACGACGCTGGAGGTGGAACTCCGCCAGGGCGTCAAGTTCCACGACGGCAGCGAGTTGGATGCGGACGACGTGGTCGACACCCTCAACCACGTGTCGTCGCCGGACAGCGGCGTGCTGTCGCGTACTTATGTCGACTGGATCAAGAACGCCGAGAAGCTCGACAAGTACAAGGTCCGGATCAACCTCAAGGAGCCGTTCCCGGGGGCGCTGGAGATGCTGGCCGGCCCGGTCGCGATCATGCCGGACGGCATCTGGGCGACGGCGAAGAAGGACGCGGCCGGAAAGCCCGATTACGGTACCGTCGCCTGGATTGGCACCGGCCCCTACAAGGTCGTCGAAGTGGTGCCGAGCCAGACAGTGGTGATGACCCGGTTCGAGGAGTATTTCGACGGGCCGAAGCCGAAGCCGAAGATCAAGAATCTCGTCTTCCGGACGATCACCGACAAGGAAACCCAGATGGCCGAGCTGATCACCGGTACGGTCGACTGGATCTGGGATATTCCGAAAGACCGCGCCGAGGAGCTCAAGGGCATGCCCGGCGTTCAGGTCGTGAACGCCGATACGATGCGCGTCAGCTATATCGGCATGGATGCCTCGGGGCGCAGCGGGGACACTCCGTTCAAGGATGTCCGCGTCCGCAAGGCGGTTGCTCACGCGATCGACCGTGAGTCCATTGCAACGAACCTCGTCGGCGGTGCTTCCCAGGTTGTCCATGCGCCGTGCTATCCGACCCAGGTCGGCTGCACGATGGATGTGCCGAAATACGAGTACGACCCGGAGAAGGCGAAGAAGCTCCTTGCCGAGGCTGGCTATCCGGACGGCTTCACGACCGACATCTATGCCTACCGCGAGCGGCATTACACCGAGGCGGTCATGGGCTATCTGGCGCAGGTCGGGATCAAGACGAACCTGAAGTATATGCAGTACCAGGCGCTTCGTGCCCAGGTATGGGACGGTAAGACGCCCTTTTACCACATGACGTGGGGTTCCAGCTCGGTCAACGACATCTCCGCCTTTACCAGCCTGTTCTTCAATGGCGGCCGGGACGATTATTGCCGTGATCCGGTGGTGATCGACAATCTCAAGAAAGGAGACATGAGCATCGATCCCGAGGAGCGGAAGGCCGCCTATAAGAAGGCGCTGACCCAGATCGCGGAGCAGGTTTGCTGGCTGCCGATGTTCACCTACAGCAAGTATTATGCGTTCAGCGAGGATCTGAATTTCAATCCTCCGGCGGACGAGATTCCGGAGTTCTACGCCGCAAGCTGGAAGTAGGCGCAAATAGGAAGGCGGCCCCCCGGCCGCCTTCCCCGCCTTGAAGGCTCCTTGTATGATTCGCTACACCATCAGACGGTTCGGGCTCGCCATTCTGGTGGCGCTGCTCGTGTCCATTGCGACGTTCACCCTGCTGCGTTTGTCCGGTGATCCGGCCGCAGCTATGGCCGGTGAAAGTGCCTCTCTTTCCGACATCGAATATGTCCGCAAGCAGTACGGCTTCGACCGACCGCTCGTCGTACAGTACTGGGATTGGCTGACGCGGGCGATTACCGGAGATTTCGGTGTTTCCATCTATTTGAAGCGACCGGTTTCGGAGATTATTGCGGAACGGGCGCCGGTGACGATGACCCTGGGCGTGCTGGCGTTGGGTTTTGCCTTGATCCTGTCGATTCCGCTCGGGGTCCTGGCGGCGATGCGGCCGAACACGGTGATCGACCGGGCCGCGCTCGCGATCGCGGTGGTCGGCCAGGCGATGCCGAGCTTCTTCTTTGCACTGATTCTGATCATGATTCTCGGCGTCAAGCTGCGTTGGCTGCCGATCACAGGGAGTGAAACCTGGCTTCACTTCATCATGCCGGCGGTCGCGCTCGGCTACTACGCGACGCCGGCGATCATGCGGCTCACGCGCGCCGGAATGATGGAGGTCCTCGCTTCCGACTATATTCGGACCGCTTATGCGAAGGGGCTGCGGCCCCGGGTGGTCTTGTTCAAGCACGCACTGCGCAACGCGATCATTCCCGTCGTCTCCGTTGCGGCGGTTCAACTTGGCTTCATGCTGGGCGGCTCGATCGTGATCGAGACGATCTTCAACCTGAACGGCCTCGGGCGGCTCGCCTGGCAGTCGATCCAGCGTCTCGACTTCGAGGTCATGCAGGCGGTCATTCTCGTGATTGCCGGCTTCTATGTTCTCCTGACTTTCCTCGCGGATCTGCTCAACGCTTTCCTCGATCCGCGCATCCGGGTGCACTGATATGGCGACGGTGGAACAAGCGGCTACGAAGCCGCCGGCGGAGCCGATCCCGCGGGCCGAGGCGGTTCTGGCGCCGTCGCCGGCCGTGCTCCTTCGACGCCGGGCATTCGGCCATTTCGGCCTGCTGATCGGCGGCGGACTGCTGCTGATCATCGTGTTGATGGCGTTGACGGCGCCGCTGCTCGCCCCCCACGACCCGCTCGTTCAGGATTTGAGCCGTCGGCTCGTCAGTCCGGTCTGGGCCGGCGGCACCTGGGAACATCCGTTCGGCACCGATCAGTTCGGCCGGGACTATCTGTCCAGGATCATGTACGGCGCGCAGGTCTCGCTGATGATCGGCTTCACCGCGATGGCGATCTCGGGGGTGATCGGTACGGCCATGGGCATCGCGGCCGGATATTTCGGCGGCAGGGTCGATATGATCATCACCTTGATCGTGACGACCCGCCTCGCCATGCCCGCCATCCTGGTTGCATTGGCGGTGGTGGCTCTGGTCGGTAGCTCGCTGGAAATCGTCATCATCGTGCTGGGCCTGCTGATCTGGGACCGCTTCGCCGTGGTCATGCGTAGTGCGACGCAGCAGGTGCGAAACCTGGACTATGTTGCAGCGGCCCAGGCGGTCGGATGTTCGACCTTCCGCATCCTCGCGACCGAGGTTCTGCCGAACATTGCCAACCCGCTGATCGTGGTCGCGACGCTGGAGGTCGCGCATGCCATCTTGCTCGAGGCGGCACTGTCCTTCCTCGGGCTCGGCGTTCAGCCGCCCACTCCGTCCTGGGGCCTGATGATTTCCGAAGGAAAGGGGCTGATGTTCTTCAAGCCGTGGATCATCTACATCCCCGGCATCGCCCTGTTCGCCCTCGTCATGGGGATCAATCTGCTGGGTGACGGGATCCGCGACGTCACCGCGCCGGAGAACCGGGGGTAGAGGCGGGTCAATCCTTCGATCTTCAGTCCAGGGGCGGGCACCGGCCGAGTCCAGGATCGATCCGGGAAACTGCGGTTCGGCCCCCGCGGCGCGTCGCTGCGGTCGGGCCGGTCCGCGAATCGCTGCCACGCGGTGGGAGAGCCGACGCTCAATCCGCCCGTGGCAGGAGGCGCTCCGCCAGCTTCACCCAGAAGGTCGCGCCGTAGGCCAGCGCCTCGTCATTGAAGTCGTAGCGGGGACTGTGCAAGCCGATCCCGCCGCGCTCGCCGGTGCCGTTGCCGAGATTGACGTAACAGCCGGGTTTCGCCTCCAGCATGAAGGCAAAATCCTCCGAACCCATCACCGGCGGCGCCTCGGTGCTGACATTGTCGGGTCCGACCACCTCGGCAGCGACTTCGGCGGCGACAGCGATGTGCGCCGGGTTGTTGACGAGCGGTGGATAGCGCCGTTCGTAGCGCAGGCTCGCACTGCCGCCGAAGGCCGTGGCGACGTTCTCGCAAATTGCGCGCATGCGCTGTTCGACCTGGTCCTGGACCTCCGGCAGGAAGCTGCGGACGGTACCCCGCAGCACCACGCGCGGCGGGATCACGTTCCAGGTGTCGCCGCCATGCACCTGGGTGATGCTGACGACGACCGATTTGATCGGGTCGACGTTGCGGCTGGCGATCGTCTGCAGCGCCATGACGACTTGCGCCTGCATCACCACCGGGTCCACGCCTTCGTGCGGCCGCGCGCCGTGGGCGCCGCTGCCCTGCAGGACGATCTCGAACACGTCGTAGCCCGCCATGGCAGGGCCGGCCCGCATCTGCATCTTGCCGACCGGTAAGCCGGGGCGGTTGTGCATGCCGTAGACCGCTTCCATCGGGAAGCGTTCGAACAGTCCTTCCTCCACCATGACCCGGGCGCCGCCTTCGTTCTCTTCGGCAGGCTGGAAGATGAAGTAGACGGTCCCGTCGAAATTGCGGGTCTCGGCCATGTATCGGGCTGCGCCCAGAAGCATGGTGGTGTGCCCGTCATGGCCGCAGGCGTGCATCTTGCCGGGCGTTTCCGAGGCCCAGGCGGCACCCGTCTCCTCGGTGACGTCGAGCGCGTCCATGTCTGCGCGCAGACCGATCGCCCGGCCGGTGTCGCGTCGCCCCTTCAGCACGCCGACGACGCCGGTCTTCGCGATACCGCGATGCACCTCCAGTCCGAAGGATTCCAACTTTCGTGCCACGAAGTCGGAAGTCCGGATTTCTTCGAAGGCGGTCTCAGGGTGGCGGTGCAGTTCGCGCCGCCAGGCGGTCATCTCGGGTTCGAAATCGGCGATGCGGTTCGGGATCGGCATGCGGCGCGGTCTCCGACGTCAGGCTTCGGTTTGGATGAACGAGATGACCGGCCCGTGCGTGAACGTTGGGTCGACCCCGATGGCAGGGTAGGGATGGTCCTGGAAATCGATGCCGTTCGCCGCCAGCATCGCTTTGGTGCGGACGAGATCGGCGACGCCGACGCCGAAGCCAGCCACATAGGGCAGGCGCGGCGGCTCCACCCCGGGCGCCCACTGCTGCAGCGCCGCCGGCGTCATCACATAGACCCGGCCTCGCGCCAGCTTGTAGATCAGGAACCCGCTGCCCTTATCCTCCGGCTCGGTGCCGATGATAGGTGTCAGCCGGGCGCGACTCGCGGCGAGATCCGGCACGCACAGGGCCACTTCCTCGATGCTGACGGCGCCGTTGGGATGCTCCAGCAGATGCGGTTGCCAGAGCACATCGGGGGTCGAATGCTCGATGAAGATAAAGCGTGCCTCGGGAAAGGTCGTCCTGTCCGTATAGACGTTGCGGAATGCTGCACGCCGCGTTTCACGGCCGTCGGCGCCAAAGGCGGCATCGCGCTCGAGCGCCCGGACCGGGTTGATCCCCGGGCTCACGGCGTTCAGTGCCGCAAAGGCACGATCGGCATCCGCCACGCCGAAAGCGACGATGTGCAGGCCTTCGTAATCTTCCAGCAATCCTTTGGCGGAGCTGTGCAGCGCCGGATCGGTGACCCCTAGTATCTCGAGATAGCCGCGGCGGAACATCCCACAATGATTGCCTGAGCCCCACGGGACCACCGGGCCGCCGGGTGTCACCGCGCCCGAATGGAGGCTCCGCGGCGTCAGGTGGAAACCGAGTCTCTCGTAAGCGCGCTGGCCTTGGTCGAGGCTGCGCACCGCGACCCCGACATGATCCAGTTCCAGCGTCAGGTTGTGCATCGTGTCGTTTCTCCGGTCACGACTGGATAAAGGCCATCACGGCTCCGTTTGCCTCGTACGGCGGCACCCAGATCTCGCTGCGACTCTCGTGCAGATCGACGCCGCCGCGCTTGAGTTGCGCGCGCGTGCTGTCGAGATCGGCGACCCTGATCGTGACCGCCGCAACGGACGGGCGAGGCGGCGGTTCGGCGCCCGGGAAGCGGTCGGCGAAGGCGGTCTCGCACAGGATCGTGACGCGGCCGCCGGCGGGTACGTCCAGTCGCACCCCGTCCGGCCCGCCAGCCGGCGTCGTGCCGAGAATTGCCGCGATCCGGTTGCATGTGGCGGCCAGGTCTGCGGCGCAGAAGACGACTTCTTCGAGGGCCAGGGCGCCGTTGGGGTGGTTCATCAGCGCCGGCTGCCAGATGACCTCCGGGGTCTGGTGCTCGATCACTATGAACCGGCCCTCGGGGACGCGGTCGTCGCGGCTGAAGATGTTGCGGAAGCGCATCTCCCGGGTGCCGCTGCCATAGGGCGCCTCGCGCCGGCGGTCGAGCGGTGGGTCGAAATCGTCTGTGCGGCGGGCGAGATCGGCATAGGCGACGTCGGCGTCGGAGCAGCGGAATGCGGTAATGTGGATGCCCTCGAAGCGGTCATAGAAGCGGGCCCAGGGGTTCGGTCGCGTCGGCTCCACGATGCCGATCAACTCGATATAGCCGCGCCGGAACACGGCCACCTGATTTGCGGTGGCCCATCGGGTGAGTGTCCCACTCGTCTTGTCGAAGCCCATCTGCTGGCTGCGTGGCGCCAGCTGAAAGCCCAGCCGGCGCCAGCGCTCGGCGCCTGCACCGAGGTCGCGGACCATCGCGCCGACATGGTCGAGGCTGAGGGACGGATCGCTCATCGGGTTTGAACGCGGCGGAAGGAGGAGCGGCTGCAGACCGCAGGGACAGGGGCGATGCTATCCGCCCGTCGCCGTTCTGGGAAGTCCACGTGCCTCACTCGTGCCGACTGGCCTGCGGCGCCCCGGGGATGCCGTAGTCCACGACCCGGACGAACTCCAGGCGATGCCAGTCGACCAGCGGCTCCACCGTGGCGCCGCGGCCGCTTTCGTCCGCAACGATGCCGACCGGTAATCCGGGCGGGAAGACGCCGCCATGCCCGGAGGTCAGGACCAGGTCGCCGCGCCTCACCGTTGCTCCGCCATCGATATGGGTGAGCCGTGGCCGGTCGCTGTTGTCGCCGGCGAGGATGGCGCGGCGGCGCTCCTCACCGACGATCACCGGGATCTTCGAGTTCAGGTCGGTGATCAGCAGCACCCTGGCGGAACGCTCGCCAACCTGCTGCACACGGCCGACCAGCCCCTCGCCGGCAATCACCACCTGCCGCGGGGTCACGCCGTCGCGTGCGCCGACATTGACCAGGATGGTCCGTGCAAACGCGCCGCCCGTGTCGGCGATCGTGCGTGCCGAGACGAAGGTTGCGGCCGGACCGGGATCGAGGCGGAGCAGTTCGCGCAGCTCCCGGTTCTCGCCCTGCAGCCGCTGGGCGATGGTCCACCATCGCATCAGCCGCTCGTTCTCCGCGCGCAGCCGCGCGTTTTCCTCCCGGAGTGTCGCAAGCTCGCCGATCGTCTCACCGATCGCGGCAATGTGAGCGACCGGGCGGGACAGGAGATCGAGCAGGGGTGCTGCGGCGTCGGTGAGGTGCGTCCGAGCCCGTTCCACCAGCACCGCTTCGATCTTGCCGAGGAGCATCAGCCCCACCGCGGCGGCGATCAGCATCGCGTAGGCAAATCTGGAAACGAGCGCCTTCACCGGACGGGCTCCGCGCCGCTGAACGTGCCGCTCAGGTAAGCAGGACGTGTTTCAGCAGCTTCATCTCCTCCAGGCATCGGCCGGTGCCGAGCGCCACGCAGGAGAGCGGATCCTCCGCGATCGAGATCGGCAGGCCGGTTGCATATCGGAGTACCTGATCGAGATTGTTGAGCAGCGCACCGCCTCCGGTCAGCATGATGCCCTTGTCGACGATGTCGGCCGCGAGTTCCGGTGCCGTGTTCTCCAGGGCCGTGACGACCGCCTCGACGATGGCGCCGACCGGTTCCGCCAGCGCCTCGGCGATCTGGCTCTCGGTCACCACGACCTCGCGCGGTACGCCGTTCATCAGGTCGCGGCCGCGGATGGCGAGCGACCGCTGTTCCTGGCCGCGCTGCGGCGGGTAGGCGGAGCCGATCGCGATCTTGATCCGCTCGGCGGTGGCCTCGCCGATCAGCAGATTATGCTGGCGGCGGATATAGGACATGATGGCCTCGTCCATCCGGTCGCCGCCGAGGCGCACCGAGCGCGAATAGACGATGCCGCCCAGCGACAGTACCGCGACTTCGGTAGTGCCGCCGCCGATGTCCACCACCATGGAGCCCGTCGGTTCGGTAACCGGCAGACCGGCCCCGATCGCGGCGGCCATCGGCTCTTCGATCAGGTAGACCCTGCGAGCACCGGCGCTCTCGGCCGACTCCTGGATCGCCCGGCGCTCGACGGCGGTGGACCCGGAGGGGACGCAAATGATGACCTGAGGCGAGACGAAGCTCCGCCGGTTGTGCACCTTGCGGATGAAATGTTTGATCATTTCCTCCGCCACCTCGAAGTCGGCAATGACGCCGTCGCGCAAAGGGCGGATCGCCTCGATGCTGCCCGGTGTGCGCCCCAGCATCTGCTTCGCTTCCTCTCCGACGGCGAGGACCTGGCGCTTGCCCCTGATGGTCTGGATCGCGACGACCGAAGGCTCGGCCAATACGATCCCGCGGCCGGCGGTGAAGACCAGGGTGTTGGCGGTACCCAGGTCGATCGCCAGGTCCGCCGACAACAGGCCGAGAAAACTCGAAATCATCCCGCCTCGCTAACACGGGTAGTCCCGGCGCACATTACTCCGGCGGCACGAGCCTCGCACCGGTTTGAGGCGCGTGAGCGCACGCCTCAAGCCGCAAATGGTGCCGGTACGGTCATCCCCCGCGTCACCGGCAGCGTGTTCAGTGAGTGCATGCAGGCCTCGGCCGACGATACGACGCTTCCCGGTTCAAAGGCTCGACCGTTGAGTGTCTGCCCGGTCCCTGCCGGCCAAACCTTCGCCCGGGGGGTCAACAGGCCGAGGCCGATCGCCGGACCGGAGAAGGAGGACGAACGCGGCCGCTCGCGCCCCGGCGTTGCTGTCCCGGAGGCGGCCGACGGTGCTGGACGCATTGCCGCCGCCATCGTCCGCTCGCTCGTATCGCCACGGGACAGCCCGCTCCGATCCGAAGCGTGTCCCGGCATGGGTGACGAAGGATGAGCCATGCACCCCGGTGGCTTCTCCACCATTCTTATGCCGCCGCGGCAGCGCCGGGCGGCGGTTGTGTCGGCGCATCGCAGGGGGGGCCGGTCCGGTTCGGCCGGCCCCCGCCGGAGGCGCGAAGGATCAGTTCTTGCTCTTGTCGACCAGCGCGTTCTCGCCGATCCAGGGCATCATGCCGCGCAGTTGCGCGCCGACCTGCTCCAGCGGGTGTTCGGCAGCACGGCGGCGCATCGTCTTGAAGCTCGGCTGGCCGACCTGATTCTCCAGCATCCATTCGCGTGCGAACCGGCCGCTCTGGATCTCCTGCAGGATCTCCTTCATCCGCGCCTTGACCGACTCGTCGATCACCCGTGGGCCGCGCGTATAGTCGCCATATTCGGCCGTGTTGGAGACCGAGTAGCGCATCGCGGCGAGGCCGCCCTCATAGATCAGATCCACGATCAGCTTCACCTCGTGGACGCATTCGAAATACGCCATCTCCGGCGCGTAGCCGGCCTCGACCAGCGTCTCGAAGCCGGCCTGGATCAGCGCCGAAAGGCCGCCGCACAGCACGGTCTGCTCGCCGAACAGGTCGGTCTCGCATTCCTCGCGGAAGGTCGTCTCAATGATCGCCGCGCGCCCGGCGCCGATGCCGGATGCATAGGAGAGGGCGATGTCGCGGCAATTGCCCGAGGCGTCCTGCTGCACGGCCATAAGGCTGGGCACGCCGGCCCCGCGGACATATTCAGAGCGGACCAGGTGACCCGGCCCCTTGGGCGCGACCATGAACACGTCGAGATCGCTGCGCGGCACCACCAGATTGAAGTGGACCGACAGGCCGTGCGCGACCGCGAGTGCCGCGCCTTCGCGCATATTGTCCTTCAGCTCGGCCTCCCACAGCGTGGCATGGCCCTCGTCCGGGGTCAGGACCATGACCACGTCGGCCCACTTAGCCGCTTCGGCGGGACGCATCACCTTGAAGCCGGCGCCTTCCGCCTTGGCCGCACTGCCCGAGCCGGGCCGCAGGCCGACCACGACCTCCTTGACGCCGCTGTCGCGCAGATTGTTCGCATGGGCGTGGCCTTGGCTGCCATAGCCGATGATCGCCACCTTCTTCGCCTTGATCAGATTCACATCGGCGTCGCGGTCGTAGTAGACGCGCATGATTCGACTCCTTTCGGGGCGTACCGTTGTTCGTGTTCGCGCAGGCGGCCGTTCAGAGCCCCTTCGCGCCGCGCGAGATCGCCACCACCCCGGTTCGGGCCACATCGACCAGGCCCAGGGGCTCCATCAGCTTGATGAAGGCATCGATCTTTTCGGTCGAGCCGGTCATCTCGAAAACGAAGCTCTCGATCGTGCTGTCGACCGCGCGCGCGCGGAATATATCCGCGATCCGCAGCGATTCCACGCGGGATTCGCCGCGCCCAGCGACCTTGATCAGCGCGAGCTCGCGGCCGACATACGGCCCTTCGTCGGTCAGGTCGGAAACCGAGCGGACAGGCACCAGCCGACTGAGCTGCGCCTTGATCTGCTCGATGATCATGCGCGTGCCGGAGGTCACGATGGTGATGCGGGAAAGCCGGTCCTGTGGATTGACCTCGGCCACCGTCAGGCTCTCGATATTGTAGCCACGGCCGGAGAACAGCCCGATGACGCGCGCCAGCACGCCGGGCTCGTTGTCCACCAGCACCGCGATGGTGTGCCGCTCGATCGGTTCGTTCTTCAAGGTCGTGCGCAGCTCTGGTCTTGGAGGCCGGGTTCGGCTTTGTCGTGCCGACCGTGAGCCGGCGCGACAGCGAGGAGGGGGCGTCCCCTTATACGAGCACCATCCCCTCTTCCGAGATCGGCTGCTCCGCCTTGTCTTCGGGACCGAGCAGCATCTCGTTGTGGGCCGCGCCGGAGGGGATCATCGGGAAGCAGTTCTCGGTGGGATCGACCGCCACGTCGACGATCACCGGACGCCGGACGGAGATCATCTCGTCGATCACCCCGTCCAGATCCGCAGGCTTCTCGGCACGCAGCCCGACGAGGCCGAACGCCTCGGCCAGGCGGACGAAGTCGGGCAGGGACGCCGTGTAGCTTTCCGAATAGCGGCCGCCGTGCAGCAGTTCCTGCCACTGCCGCACCATGCCCATCCATTGATTGTTCAGGATGAACACCTTGATCGGCAGCTTGTACTGCACGGCGGTGGAGAGCTCCTGGATGTTCATCAGAATCGAGGCTTCGCCGGCCACGTCGATCACCAGCGCGTCGGGATTGCCAACCTGGACTCCGATCGCGGCGGGCAGCCCGTAGCCCATCGTGCCGAGCCCGCCCGAAGTCATCCATCGGTTCGGCTTCTCGAACTTGAGGAACTGCGCCGCCCACATCTGGTGCTGGCCGACTTCGGTCGTGATGAACACGTCGTCCCGGCCCTGCAAGCGCGCGTAAAGCCGTTGCAATGCCAATTGTGGTTTGATGATCGCGTCGTCCGGCCGGTAGCGCAGGCAGTCGCGTCGCCGCCACGCCTGGATCCGGTCCCACCAGGCCTCGAGGGCGGCCGGGTCCGGCTTGGTATCGAACGCCTTCCAGCGCTCCAGCATCATTTCCAGCACCTCGGCGCAGTCGCCGACGATGCCGATCTCGACCGGGACGTTCTTGTTGATCGAGGACGGGTCGATGTCGATGTGAATCTTGCGTGCGTTGGGGGCGAAGGCATCGAGCCGCCCCGTGACCCGGTCGTCGAAGCGGGCACCGACCGCGATCATGACGTCGCAATCGTGCATCGCGTGGTTCGCCTCGTACATGCCGTGCATGCCGACCATGCCCAGGGACAGCGGGTCGGAGGCAGGGAAGGCGCCCAACCCCATCAGTGTCTGCGTGCAGGGAAAGCCGGTCAACCGCACCAGCCGCGTCAACAGCTCCGAGGCGCGCGGCCCGGAATTGATGACGCCGCCGCCGACATAGAACAGCGGCTGCTTCGCCTGCGCCATCAGCGCCACCGCGCGGTCCACCGGATCGGCGGGCGGCCGGGTCTGCGGTCGATAGCTCTTATGCTCGATCGCCTCGGGCGGCAGATAGGTGCCGGTCGCGAACTGCACGTCCTTCGGCAGATCGATCACCACCGGGCCGGGGCGCCCGCTGCGAGCGACGAAGAACGCTTCGTGCAGCGTCCGGGCGAGATCGTCTGCGCTCTTGACCAGATAGTTATGCTTCGTGCAGGGGCGGGTGATGCCGGTCGTGTCCGCCTCCTGAAAGGCGTCGTTGCCGATCAAGTGCGTCGGCACCTGCCCGGTCAGGCAGACCACCGGAATGCTGTCCATCAGCGCATCGGTCAGGCCGGTGACGGCATTGGTCGCACCCGGTCCGGACGTCACCAGTACCACGCCGACTTTGCCCGTCGAGCGCGCATAGCCTTCAGCCGCGTGCACCGCGCCCTGCTCGTGCCGGGCCAGGTAGTGGCGGAGCCGATTCTGCTTGAAGATTTCGTCGAAGATCGGAAGGACCGCG
>CAZVAR010000046.1:0-15901 GCA_964625225.1 uncultured Alphaproteobacteria bacterium
CGGCATCGGCACCTACGTGAAGAGCAGCAAGGAAACGCACGCCGAGGTCGGCGACCGGGCCAACGACGCCAACCGCGTCGACGGCGCCGAGGTCTGCGCCCGGGTCGTCGGCGAGGGCGCGAACCTCGCCTGGACCCAACGCGGCCGGATCGAGTACGCGCTGCGGGGCGGTCGCAACAACACGGACTTCATCGACAATTCCGGCGGAGTCGACACCTCGGACCACGAGGTCAACATCAAGATCCTGCTGAACAAGGCGATCGACGACGGCGAGCTGACTCTCAAGCAGCGCAACGAACTGCTCGCCGAAATGACCGACGAGGTCGCGCGCCTCGTGCTCACTCACAATTACCGGCAGGGCCAGGCGATCAGCGTGACCGAGGCCGAGGCCCGGGCGCTGTTTCCGGAGCATGTCCGGCTGATGCGGACCCTGGAGCGGTCCGGCAAGCTGAACCGTGCCGTCGAGTTCCTGCCGGACGACGACGAGATCGCCGTGCGCGAGGCGGCCGGCCGCGGCCTGACCCGGCCGGAGATCGCCGTGCTGCTGTCCTACGCCAAGCTCGTCCTCTACGAGGAGCTGCTCGATTCCGATTTCCCGGACGATCCGCGTCTCCTCGACGATCTGCTGCTCTACTTCCCGCGACAGCTCCGCGAGGGGTGGCGCGAGCGGATCGCCCGTCACCGGCTGCGGCGCGAGATCACCACGACCTTTCTCACCAACAGCATCGTCGACCGCGCCGGAATCACCTTCGTCGAAAAGCTGAAGGACCGCACCGGGCGCCCCGCCGCCGACATCGCCCGGGCCTATGCGATCGCCGTGTCTGCCTTCGGGCTGCGCGAGCACTGGCGCGGGATCGAGGCGCTCGACAACCGGGTGGAGGCGGCCGTGCAGACGGCACTGCTGCTCGACATCCGGCGGCTGCTGGAGCGCGGCACGCTCTGGTTCCTGCAGCACGGCGAGCCGGTGCTCGACGTGGCACGGCATCTCGAGGCGTTCCGCCCCGGCATCGAACGCTACTGCGCCCATCTCGCCGCCGAGCGGCCCGTGGGCCCCCTCGCGGCGATGCAGGCGCGAAAGGAGGAGCTGATCGCAAAAGGCGTCGACGCCGAACTGGCCGGCGCCATGGCCGGCCTCGGCGCGCTCGCCTCCGCGCCCGACGTGGTGCGGATCGCCGACACGCTCGATGCCGACGTCGAAGCCGTCGCCCGGGTCTATTTCGCCGTCGGCGAGCGCTTCCGGTTCGACTGGCTGCGCGAGACCACCACCGCCCTGCGGCCCACGACCGGCTGGCAGCGCCTCGCCGTGGAGACCTTCGTCGACGACCTCTACGGCCACCAGGCGCAGCTCGTGAGCCACGCCCTCGTCGGTGCCGCCGCCCCGGCCTCCGACCGCGCCGCCGCGGAGGGCATCGTCGACGCCTGGGCCGCCACGCGCGCCGCCGCCGTCGCCCGCCTCGACCGCCTCCTGGACGAGATCCGCGCCGCACCGGAACTGGAACTCGCCATGCTGGTCGCGGTCAACGGCCAGTTACGGACATTGACCGCCGCAGCCACCGCTTAGCCGCCCTTTCCCCGTCGTCCCGGCCGGAGCGCCGCAGGGGTGGAGAGCCGGGACCCAGATCTCCCCGCCCGGAAGGACTCCGGATGGCGCTGCTTGGGTGCCGGCTCGAGGCTGGCATGACAAAGAAGGGCGCGGGCGTCTCCTCATATGCGCCTCCGGGCCTGTTACGGACCACGCCTCCCGGCAGCGACATGAGGGTATTTGTATTTTTTCCTATTCTATGCTATCCTGCCGTTGTTTGCGCTCGCCTCGGAGGTTCCGTCGATGTCCCCTTCCGATGTCACAGGCCCGCCATCTCCGTACGGCATCCCGTCACGGGGTGGCGTCGTTTCCGGCCCGGAATGGTGACATCCGTTGACGAATGTTGACGTTTCGCGGGTATCGACGCCGGCATGCCGGGCCTCGGCCCCGAAGGCGCGCCCGAGCCGCGCGCCGGATGGCGCGGGCGGCCGCGTCGGCCGTAGGATAGCCGCCGTTCCGCAACCGCTCGCCAGGATCGTTCCGTGACGGTTTCCCCGACTGCCTCGGCGCTGCAGCGGCGCCGGCCCGCCTCGCGTTGCGGCGTCTTCGCCTGGTGCGCCTTCGACTGGGCCAATTCGGGCTTCCCGACGGTCATCATGACCTTCGTGTTCGCCGCCTACTTCACCGAGGCCGTGGCCGAATCGGCGGCGGCCGGCACGGCGCAGTGGGGCTTCGCGCTGTCGCTGTCCGGCATCGCCATCGCCCTGGTCAGCCCGGTGTTCGGCGCGATCGCCGACAACACCGGACGGCGCAAGCCCTGGACGGCCGCGTTCAACCTCGTCTGCATCGTCGGCGCAGCGCTGCTCTGGTTCACCCGGCCGGACCCGGACTGGGCGCTCTGGGCGCTCGTCTGCATGGCGGTCGCCAATCTCGGCTTCGAGGTCGGTACCGTGTTCTACAATGCGATGCTGCCGGATCTCGTACCGGAGGCGCGGCTCGGCCGCATCTCCGGCTGGGCCTGGGGCCTGGGCTATGCCGGCGGCCTCACTTGCCTCGTGCTCTGCCTCGTCCTGTTCGTGCTGCCAGAGCGGCCGCTGTTCGGCCTCGACAAGGCGTCGGCGGAACACATCCGGGTGGTCGGACCGTTCGTGGCGCTGTGGTTCGCTGTGTTCGCCATGCCGTTCTTCCTGTTCACCCCGGACCGGCCGCGCACCGGGATTTCTGTCGGCGGCGCGATCGTCAAGGGACTGCGGCAGCTCCGCCACACCGCGGCCAACATCCGGCCCTACCGGGACATCGCGCGCTTTCTCGCCGCCCGCCTGTTCTACACCGACGGTCTCAACACTCTGTTCGCCTTCGGCGGCATCTACGCCGCCGGTACCTTCGGCATGACGCAGGAGGAGATCATCCTATTCGGGATCGCCCTCAACGTCACCGCCGGCGGCGGCGCCTTCGCCTTCGGCTGGGTCGACGACCGGATCGGCTCCAAGCGGACCGTAGTGCTCAGTCTCGCCGCGATGATCGCGATCTCGGTGCCGATCCTGCTGGTGGAGGGCAAGACGGCGTTCTGGGCGCTGGCGCTGGCGCTCGGCCTGTTCATGGGGCCGGTGCAGTCCGCCAGCCGGGCGCTGATGGCGCGCATGGCGCCGCCCGCGCTGCAGACCGAGATGTTCGGCCTGTTCGCGCTGTCGGGTAAGATCACCGCCTTCGTCGGCCCGGCACTGGTCGGCTGGGCGACGCTCGCTTCCGGCAGCCAACGCGTCGGCATGGCCACCCTGTTGCTCCTGCTCGGCACCGGCCTCGCGATCATGCTGACGGTCCGCGCGCCGCATCGCCGGGAACCGCGTGGCTGAGTCCGCGGCACGGCGGCGGCGCTCCGGGGAGGCCCGCTACAATCTCCGCCTCATCGCGGTCGGGGCGGTGGTTAGTGCCGGCGCCGGCGCCGCCTACACCTGGACCGTGTTTCGCGTCTCGCCGCTGCAGGGCGGCGTGACCGGGGCGATCATCGGCGCGCTCTGGGTCAGCTTCCAGCTGTTCGCGGCCCGGCCGCTGCAGCGGCTGCCGTTCGGAGTGGCGCTGCTGGCGCGCATGGCCGGCTTCGCCGTGCTGATCCTGCTCGGCCTCAATGCCGGTATCTTCCTGTTCGGGACCACGGAATATCGGCACAGCTTCGATCCGGTGTCGCTGCGCTGGTACTGGACCGTGAGCGACTGGCCGATCGACGTTCTGTTCTCCTTCGCCGTCGGCGGCGTCGTCACCTTCCTGATCTCGGTAAACCTGCTGATTGGCCCCGGCGTGCTGGCGGCGTTCCTGCTCGGCCGCTATTACCGGCCGCGCGAGGAGGAACGCGTCTTCATGTTCGCCGATCTGGTCGGCTCGACCGCGCTGGCCGAGCGGCTCGGCGACCTGCGCTTCTACGCGCTGCTGCAACAGGTCGTGGCCGATCTTTCGGAGCCGATCCGCAGCAGCGGCGGCCGCATCGACCGCTATATCGGCGACGCGATCGTGGTCACCTGGCCCCTACGCGCCGGTGTCGCAGAGGCGCGGGCGCTGCGCTGCGCCCTCCTGATGCACGACCGGCTGGCGGCCGAGGCGCCGGCCTACCAGCGCCGCTTCGGCACTGTGCCAGCGATGCGGATCGGCCTGCATGCCGGGCCGGTCGTGGCGGGCGAGATCGGCGTCTACAAGAAGGAGATCCTGTTCCTCGGCGACACCGTCAACATGGCCGCCCGGGTCGCCGAGGCCTGCAAGACGCTCGATCGGCCGCTGCTGCTCACCCGCGAGCTGCGCGCGCTGCTGGAGCTGCCGCCGGGCTGGCGCGCCGAGTCGCTGGGGCCGTTCCAGCCCCGCGGCCGGGTGCGGCCGACCGAGCTGTTCACCCTGTCGCCGCCGGACTGAGCCTCAGGGATGCGCCAGCAGATCGCAATGGCCGATGATGGCGGCGAGCCCTCCGGCAGCGGCCTGCGCGCGCCGGCGCTCCGCCCAGGCGGCGATGCCCGACCGGACCTGCGGATCCCGCGCCGCCCCTGCCGCGACGATCTCGACCAGTCGCGGCAGGAGCGGATCGCCCGCGGCCAGGCGCCAGGGGCTGCGGCGTCGGCGGACGCGCCAGCCGGCTGCGGCCAGCCGGGCCGCAAGCCGGTCGGTCGCGGCCGGTCCCAGCGCCGGGCCGAAGCCCTTGTCGCGGCGCTGGTCGGCCGTGAACCCTGCCGCGACGCGGCGGTCGGCGAGCTCGGCCGGCCGCCACCGCATGGCACCGTCGAAGCTGAGGCCGACCAGGATCGGCGCGGTGGAGGCGGTGACCCACTCGGCGAGGTCGTCCAACCATGCTGCGGACACCAGGTCGAGCAGGGCCGCGGCCGTGATCCCCTCGCCCGGCACCGACGGCAGCGCGCCGAGGCCCCCGGCCAGGTCGAATCGCACGGTCTCGACCCGCCAGCAACGCGCGCCGGCGCGGACGGCGAAGCCCGCGCCGAGGCGCTCGGTCGCCCAGCCCCGGACCGCGGCCCAGATGCGCGTCTCCCCTTCGGCGCGGGCCAGCAGCGCCGGATCGACATCGACCAGGCGCCAGTGCTGGTGGCGGTCCGCCAGCGCGGCGAGCCGCGGTGCCAGCCAGCGGAAGTTCGCCCCGGTCCCGGCGCCGAGATCGACCAGCCGCAGCGGCGCCCCGGCCGGCACCGTCGCGGCCAGCGCCGCCGCGAAGGGCGGCACCAGATCGGCCGCGCGTGCGGCTGCATCCGCCGGCTCGCGCAGCGCCAGCCAGGCCGGGTCGAAACCGGCGCCCTCCGCCGCCACGGCTCACGCCGTTCGTTCGAGCTCGGCCGCGAACCGGGCCGCCGCCTCCCGCCAGGTCGGAAAGCGTGTCCGCGCCGCCGCAGCCGCCAGCGTTGCCCGAAGCTCGGGCTCGTCGAGGATGCGCCGCAGTGCCGCCCGCAGCGCGGCCGGGTCGCCGGACGGCACCAGCAGGCCGGCCTCCGGCGGAACGACCTCCGGGATCGCGCCGGCGGCCGTCGCGACCACCGGCAGCCCGAAGGCCAGGGCCTCGGCCAGGACCATGCCGTAGCCCTCGTGCGAGGAGGCGAGCACGAACAGGTCGGCCGCCCGGTAGAACGGCACCAGTTCCGCGGCAGTGCGCTCGCCGTGCAGGACAACCCTGTCGGCGAGCCCGTGCGCCGCGATCGCTGCGCGCACGCGCTCCAGCGTCCGCGGGTCGCGGTCGAGGGCGCCGACGCAGTCGAGCCGCCAGGCACGGTCGCTCAGGCCGCTCAGCGCTTCCAGCAACACGGCGTGCCCCTTGCGCGGCGTCAGCGTCGCGACACAGAGCAGCCGGGTGCCCGCGGGAGCTTCCGCCGCCGCCGGCGCGGCGGGAGCCCGCCGCACCGCCGGGTCGGCATAGCTGCAGCCGGGGATCACGACGCCGATCCGGTCCTCGGCCACGCCGCGGCCCGCCAGTTCCGCCGCCGTGGTCCGGCTCGTAACCAGGACCCGGTGGGCGAGCGTCAGCGCGGTTCGCTCGGCCCGGTCCAGCGCCGCAGCGTCGGCATCGAAGATTTCGGTCTCCAGCACCAGCCGGTGGTGCACCAGGGCCACGAAGCGGATCCGCCCGGCATGGGCGGGGAGCGCCGGGGCGAAGGCGGGCAGCGCCAGTCCGTCGACCACCAGCCGGGCGCCGTCGGACAACCGCGCCAGCAGCGCCGCCGCGGCGTCGAGCGCGGCCCGGTCGGGCAGCGGGTGGCGACCCGGCAGTTCGTGCACCGCGATCGCGGTGCCGGCCGTGCGCAGCTCCTCGACGATGCGACGGTCGTAGATATAGCCGCCGGTCGGCTGCCCGATCGGACCGGGCACGGCGAAATGCAGGGAGCCGCCCACCGCTCAGTCCGCCGGGCCTTCGTAGGAGGCCCAGGCGTCGGGCGACTCGCGCAGGACGACGCGGATCGAATCGAGCTCCGGGTCCTCGCCGAGGCCGCCGTCGCGCACCGCCGCCCGCAGTCGGCGGTGGATCTCGCCGGCGAGGAACTCCGTGGTCGTATTGATGCCGCGGAATTCCGGCAGCTCGTCCAGATTCTCGAAATTGAGCGGAGCGAGGACTCTGCGCAGCAGTTCGGCCGCCGCGCCGATATCCACGACCAGCCCGTGCGGGTCGAGCCAGCCGCGGCGGAAACTCGCCTCGACCACGTAGGTCGCCCCGTGCAGCCGCTGCGCCGGCCCGAAGGCCGGCCCGGTCAGGCTGTGAGCGACCAGGATGGTATCGCGGACGGTGACGCTGTACATCGGGCGGGCCTATCTGTAGCGGACGACATGGCAGAGCGTGCCGCCGGCGTCGGCGGCGAGCCGGGGCATCGTCTCCGGCAGTTCCTCGAAATCGCCGGCTCCGGTCAAGAAGGCATCGAACACCGGATCCGCCAGCAGCGACAGGGCGAGCGCCAGCCGCCGCCGCCGGCTCCAGCGCGGCCGTTGCGCCTGCGCCACCGCCCCCACCTGCGAGGACCGCAGCGTCAGCCGCTTGGCATGGAAGGCCTCGCCCAGCGGCGCGGCGACCGCGGCGTCACCGTACCAGCTCAGTTCGAGCACCGTGGCCTCGAACCCGGCCAGACCCAACGCCGTCCCTAACCCCTCTGCCGTGCCGCTCGCATGAACCACGAGATCGGCCTCCCCGTCCGCCGTCTGCGGGTCCGCAAACCGGACGCCGAGGCGCTCGGCCAGGACGGCCCGCCCGGCGGCGCGGTCGACCAGCGTGACCTCGGCGCCGGGCAGGCGGACCGCCAGCGCCGCAGCGAGCCCGCCGACGGTGCCGCCGCCGACCACGGCGATGCGGTCGCCGATCCGCGGTGCCGCGTCCCACAGCCCGTTGATCGCTGTCTCGAGATTGGCGGCCAGCACGGCGCGGGCATCCGGCACCGCGTCCGGAACCGGCAGCAGCGCTTCGGCCGGCACGACGTAGCGGTCCTGGTGCGGATGGAGGCAGAACACCCGGCGCCCGAGCAGCGCCGGCGGCCCGGCCTCGACCGTCCCGACCGAGGCGTAGCCGTATTTCACCGGCCCGGGGAAGGTGCCGGCCTGGAACGGGCAGCGCATCGCCGCGCGCTGGCTCGCCGGCACGCGGCCGGCGAAGACAAGGCTCTCGGTGCCGCGACTGACTCCGCTCGCGCGCGCCCGCACCAGGGCCTCGCCCTCCGCCGGGCGGGGCAGCGGCTCGGCCCGGATCTCGCCCTGGCCCGGCCGCATCACCCAGAAGGCGCGCGCCCCCTCAGCCATCGAATATGCACTCGAACATGACGTCGCTGTCGAGCGCCACATGGCGGACCCGCGGCCGCAGGCCGCGCCCGACCTCCTCGACTTCCGGCAGCGCGATCGCCGGCCGTCCGGAGCCCAGGATCAGCGGCGCCACGGTGAGCTGCAGCCGGTCGACGCAGCGCGCCTCCAGGAAGCGGGAGACCGTAACGCCGCCGCCCTCGACGAACAGCAGCCCGATTCCGCGGGCCGCCAGCAGCGCGCCGATCGCGGCCGGATCGAGTCCGCCGCGGCGCCCGCGCGGCAGGCGGATCACCTCCGCCTGCCCGAGCCGGTCGCTGCCGGGCGCGTCCTCGGCGCAGAGCAGCAGGGTGGGAGCGGCCCCGTCGCGGAACAGGCGGAACCCGTCCGACAACCGCCGCTCGCCGTCGATCACGACGCGCAGCGGGCTGTCGCCGCGGACCCGGCGCACCGTCAGTTGCGGGTCGTCCTGGTGCACCGTGCCGGCGCCCACCAGCACGGCATCCGCCAGGGCCCGCATCCGGTGGGTGTGGGTGAGGTCCGCGGCCCCGGTGACCCATTGCGACGAGCCGGACACCGTCGCGATCCGGCCGTCGAGGCTCTGTCCCAGATGCGCAGCCACATAGGGCCGGCCCGGGCGGGCCATGGCCCGGCACAGCGGGAGATAGAGGTCGAGCAGCCGTGCGGCGTTCCGATCGGCGGGTGCCGGGCTGCTCCAGCCGCCGTCGGCCGCGGACCAAAGCAGCGCGCCCGCTGCCCGGCCGGGTACGACCGCCGGCTCGGGACCGCCCGCGGGTGAGGGCAGGACCGAGAGGTCCTCGGCCGCGCCGGCCCGGCGCCGCCGCCAGTCGCGGAGGGCGAGGAGGGCGTGCCAGGCCGAATCGGCGTCGAGCGCCGGCCGGCGCTCCGGGGCCGCATCGGCGGCCGCAGCTACCGGTCCGTGAAAGCGTCCGTCCGTGTAAAGCATGGCAATAATGTACAACGCCCTACGCTCGCCCGGGGTCTCCTTATGCCGTCGGATTCGCCCCCTGCCGCATCGGCCCGGCCCGTATGCCCGGGATTTCGCCGCCTCCTCCGCGGAGCCGTTCGTGATTTCGCCGTCGCCGGCGCGCTCACGCTCGGCCTCGGGGCGGTTGCCGTGCTGACCGGCCGGCCGGCCGCCTTCGCGATCGCCGCCGCAATCGCCTACGGCGCGATCGCCACGACCGCACTCGCCGCGCTCGGCCGCCGGGCGCAGCGGCCGCTGGGCGCCGCCAACCGCCTCACCCTGCTGCGGGCCGTGCTGACCAGCCTGTTCGCCGGTGCCGCCGCGGCACCCGACCCGACTCCGGCCGTTCTCTGGGGCCTGACCGGGATCGGCATCCTCGCCCTGCTGCTGGACGGGCTCGACGGCCGGACCGCGCGCCGCCTCGGCACGAGCTCGCGCTTCGGCGCCGCCTTCGACCAGGAGATCGATGCGCTGCTGATCCTCTTGCTCTGCCTGCTGCTGTGGCGGCTCGGGCAGGCCCCGGCGTGGGTACTTGCGATCGGCCTCCTGCGCTACGCCCTGCTGCTGGCCGGCTCGGTGCTGCCGGCTCTGCGCCGACCGCTGCCGCAACGGCGCCGGCGGCAGGTCGTCTGCGTCGTGCAGGTCACCGCCCTGCTCGCCTGCCTTCCCCCGCTGGTCCCCGGAGCGGCGGCGCGGACCGTACTGGCGGTGGCGCTGGCGCTGCTGCTGCTCTCCTTCGCGTCGGACCTGGTCTGGCTCTTGCGCCGCCGGGCAAATCGCGCCGGGTAGGCCGGCAGGAATTGCCGCGCGGCTACGGTGCCGCGATGCGGAACCGCCCGGAATTCCGCGGGATCCCGGTTGGCACCATCCTTGCGGAAGCGGCGGCGGAAAGGAGTGTCCGATGAGCATCTCGCCGGCAGCCGTGACCGGATCCGCCGGCGCGGCCCTTCACGCGACCGTGCCGGATGATTTCGAGAAGGGTACGCTGGGCGGCTACGGCCACCCGGCGAAGGCGGATCTGACCTTCGGCGACCTGCTCGACGCGGTGAACCCGCTCCAGCACCTGCCGGTGATCTCGACCATCTACCGCGGTCTCACGGGCGACACGATCAATCCCGGTGCCCGCACCGTCGGCGGCCTGATCTATGGCGGTCCGGCGGGCGCGCTCCTGGCCGGCGCGTCCGCCGGGGTCGAGGAGATGCTCGCGAAGGGACCGGCAACCGGCGGGGTCTCGACGACGGCTCTCGCCGAAGCCGGTCCGTCACCGGCCCCGGCCACAGCGACTCGGGCCACAACGACCCCGGCCGCATCCGGCCGGGCGGCCGGCCCTGCCGCGGCGCCGGGCATCGCACTGGCCGAGGCACCGCCGACCCGGAGCGGCACCGGCAAGGACATCCGCACCTATCTCGCGGAAAGCATGCCGGCGATCGCCCGGGCCGGCAGGTCCGACGGGACCGTCGCGGGTGCCGAAGCCGCCCCGGCCGACCCGGACCCGGGCTGGTTCGCCGAGCGCATGCTGGAGAATCTGGAACGGTATCAGGCGCTGGCCCGCGGCAGGGCCATCGCCCCGGCTGCCGGCGCGGCGCTGGATCTGCGCCGCTGAGCGGCAGCTCAGCCGGAAGCGCGTACGGTCGGACGGGCGCCGAACAGGGCGGTCCCGACCCGGACGTGAGTCGCGCCGAACCGGATCGCGAGCTCGAAATCGTCGCTCATGCCCATGCTGAGACGGGACAGCCCGTGCCGGCGGGCCATCTCGCGCAGGAAGGCGAAGTGCAGCGACGGCTCGTCGTCGATCGGCGGGATGCACATCAGGCCGACGACCGGCAGGCCGAACTCGCCGCGGCAGGCCTCGATGAACTGATCCGCGTCGTCGGGCATGACGCCCGCCTTCTGCGGCTCGGCGCCGGTATTGACCTGGACGTAGCAATCCGGCCGGCGGCCGGCGCGCTCCATCTCCTCCGCCAGCACCCGCGCCAGTTTCGGGCGATCGACGGTCTGGATCGCATCGAACAGGGCCACCGCCTGGCGTGCCTTGTTGGTCTGCAGCGGGCCGATCAGGTGGAGCTCGAGGTCGGGATGGCGCTCACGCAGCGGCGCCCAGCGCCCTTGCGCCTCCTGCACCCTGTTCTCGCCGAACACCCGCAGCCCCGCCGCGAGCGCGGCCGCGACCCGGTCCGGCGGCTGCATCTTGCTGACGCCGATCAGGGTCACCTCGGCCGGGTCGCGCCCGACCGCCCGCGCTGCGGCGTCGATCCGTCCGCGCAGCTCGGCGAGCGCCGTCGCCAGCGCGCGCCGCACCGTCTCGCTCGCCTCGATGTCCGCATCGTTCGCCATGGTACGCGACTGTATCAGCGCCGACGGTGCCGGCTCAACGGCCGCCTGGTCGCAGGAACGGCTTGATTCCCCCGCGTCGTCCGTGCATCTACCGGAGCGCCTGCCGATGCCCATCGCCCGAGGGAGCCCGCGTGCGACTCAATCTCGGCTGCGGCAACAAGAAGCTGCCCGGCTATGTCAATGTCGACAAGTCCCCGGTCTGTGAGCCCGACGCGGTCGTGGACCTGGAGAGCTTTCCCTGGCCATTCGACGACGGCGTCGCGGAGGAAGTCGTGCTGCGCCACGTCCTGGAGCATCTCGGCGCCGCGCCCGACACCTATCTGGGCGTGATCCGGGAACTCTACCGCATCTGCGCGCCGGATGCCCGGGTCGTGATCACCGTGCCGCACCCCCGTCACGACGATTTCCTCAGCGACCCCACCCATGTCCGCCCGGTCACGCCGGAGGGGCTGGAGCTGTTCAGCCAGGCGAAGAATCGGGAATGGGCGAAGAAGGGCGTCGCCAACACGCCGCTCGGCCTCTATGTCGGAGTCGATTTCGAGATCCGCTCGGTCAACATGCGCCCCGACGAGCCCTGGCGGACCGAGCTCCAGGCAGGGCGGCTCTCATCCCAGGATCTCGCGCGGGCGATGCGACAGTTCAACAACGTCATCAAGGAGGTCGAGATCGTCCTCCGCGCCGTCAAGCCGGCATCGCCGCCGTGACCGCCGCCCGGAGTGCCATGGGAGGTGCCGGGGGGAACGCCGCGGCCGGCCTGACGCGCACGCCGCTGCTCCGCTTCGCCGCACGCCGGCCCTTCCGCTTCCGCCAGCACAATACCGGGCCGAAAGCCGAGCAGATCGGGCAGGGCGGCCAGACCTATCTCACCAATGCGCGACAGTTCGCGCAGCAGGTGCTGGTCCGTGCGCCGCAGCAATTCCGCATCGTCGAGACCGGCGTGCGCCTTCCCTGCCTGCCGCGCGCGGAATGGCCGGACTACGACTTCACCGGCAAGCGGGCGCTGTTCTTGCTGCCTTCGCAGGCGCTCGGCGACAATGTACCGGTCCTGCTCGCCCTCGCTGCCCTGCGGGAGAAGTTCGCGATGCGCGGGGTCGGCGTGTTCTGTGCCCGGTCGGCCGCCGACATCTACTTCACCGACCCGTCGGTCGAGGTGTTCACCCTGTGGCTGCCGGACCGGGTCCTGCGCCGCTACGATGTCCTGATCGATCTCGGCCAGGTCGAGGCGCAGCGTGACATCGACGTCTGGCCCGTCGACATGGAGGCAGAGATCCTGGCCGCCTTCGGCCTGCCCGCCAGCCGGCGCTATGCCTCCGCCGCACGGCCGCTTCCGGCCGCAGGACCGTTGCGGATCGGCATCCTGCCGCTGGCCTCGTCGCCGCTGCGTACCCTCCCGGTCCCGGTGACGCAGGCGCTCTGCGCCGCCCTGGCGCCGCACGGCTCGATCTCGCTCTGCCTCAACAAGGGTCAGCACCAGGGCGTGCTCTACCGGCGCGAGCTCGGGGTGCCGCCGCCCGGCGTGACGGTCGTGGACGGCTTCGGCAGCATCGGCGCTCTGCTCGACGCGATCGCCGGTTTCGACTATGCGGTGTTCGCCGACAGCGGGCCGGCGCATATGGCGAAGCTGTTCGCGACACCCGGCGTCGCGGTCTATACCTCGGCGCCCGCGGCCGTGCTCCAGGGCCGGTTCCGGAACCTGACTCCCTGGCAGGTGCCCTACGAAGGCCCCTGGTGCAAGGCGCCCTGCGGCCTCGCCAAGGTGCGCCGCAGCGCGGCCGGCCGCATCGGCTGCATGGGTTCGCTCGGCGTGACGCTGGCCGACCTGCCGTCGGTCGCCCGCGCGACCGACCCTGGTGCCGTCGAGCGGCTGCTCCTGACCGAGCCGGTCCCCTGCGTCGCCGCCCTGCGCGACCACGCCGCGCAGCTCGCTGCCTTCGTGCTGGCCGATCTGGCCGGCCGCCGCCCCGCGGACTGACGGCTTACCCGCGCAAACTGCCGGCCCGCCCGGCCGGTGTCGTGCCGGCCGTGGGCCGGCATCCGGGTAGTGCCGCTAGGGAAGCCTCCAGGCGGAGCCACTTGGGTCCCGGCTTTTCGCGCCTGCGGCGCTCCGGCCGGGACGACAGGGAAAGGGCGTAGCGGCCGTTGGCGCCATGCCTGGCGCACCAACGAAAGAGAGCGGGCCGAAGCCCGCTCTCCCTCCCCCCGCGGCGGGACGAGCCGCCGTGCGGAGCACCGGATCAGAAGCTGATCACGGTGCCGAACAGGATCGCCAGCGCGTCGTCGTAGAGCTGCGGCCCCTTGGTGTCGTAGTAGAGGATCACGCCGCGGGCCTGCATGCCGGGGGCGTAGACGTAGGAGGCGCCGAGGGCATAGCGGTCGACGTCGAAATCCATGAAGCTGTCGTCGTCGTGCGTGGCCCAGGAAGCGCCGATCCGCAGCGGGCCGCTGGCCCAGGCGCCGCCGAGGGTCCAGACCTCGCGGGAATTGCTGCCCCTGAGGCCCTGGTTATCCCACAGATAGCCGCCGCCGATGGTGAAGCCGGCATAGGTCAGGTTCAAGCCGGCGCTGAACTGCTCCTGCTCGTCTGCAGGTACGCCACCGATATACAATCCGCTCTCGACGTCGGACGCGAACCCGTAGGTGACGCCGGCCAGAATCCCGAAATCGCCGAACTTGTTCTCGTAGTTGAGGCCGAACTCCCAGATGTTCTCCTGATTACCGTTCTGGGTGTTACCGGCACCGAACGGCCCGTCCTTGTCCGTCGACGGGATCGCCGCACCGCCCGCATCCTCGGTGTTGTCCGGCGTCCAGGAGACGCCGAGGCCGAAGCCCGCGAAGCGCGGCGTGAAGTAGGTGATCTTCTCCGAGTCCGAGGTCATGTTCGGAGCGTAGGCGAAGCCGATGCCCCAGGGGTTGTAGTTCGGATCGGCGCCATCGAAGTTGGCGTCGGCGGCCGGCGCGCCGTAGGACATCAGGTAGGCGGCCGAGTTCTCGGAGCCGAGAACGAGCTTACCGAAGTCGCCCTGGAAGTAGAGGTAGGACTCGTCGATCTGGTCGCCCGAGGTCTCGGCCTCGAGCTGCACGTCGATACCGACCTTCATCCCGTTGTCGAGCGCCACTTCGCCGTTGAAGTGGATCTCCGCCTCGCGGAAGAAGTCGAAATGGCGGCGCGACGCGGCGCCCGGATCCTCGTCGGCGTCGAAATAGCCGACATAGGCCTGGAAATAACCCCCGACGCCGAGCTTCAGACGCTCGGCCGCATCGGCGGACCCGGCGAACGCAACGAGGCCGGTCGCCGCCGCGATCGCGGTCGTGGCAAGCAGATGTTTCTTCACCCAAGTTCTCCTTTCGGCTCAATGATCAGCCGCTGGCGCCCCCTGGCCCCCCGGCTGCGCTCCCGCCGGCGCAGATGATGACGACCGGCCGACACGTCTCGTTAGCGAGCGAGGCGAATGTACCCGGGCCCGCTCGGCCCCGCAAAGCCGGTAAGGGGCGCTCTGTGTCGAAAATCGAACACTGTGACCGAGATGCAACAAAGCTCGCGCCGTGCCGGCGCGTGAGAGGACGACCGCTCGATTCGGCCCCGGCTGTGCGCCGCGGGATCCCGCGGGGATTAACATCGGCGGGCCGGCTCTCTATATTGGCGCGCGCCCCGGCCGGCCGGTCCGGGGCCGATTCGCCCGACCGTCAGAGACGCAATGCCTCAGCCCATGCTCCGCCGCCTCGCGCCCCCCCTGCTCGGCCTGCTGCTCGGTGTCGCGCTCGTCGGCTGCGAGGGCGCGCAGGTAGAACAGCGCTACCCCGACAAGCACCGCGGGAGCAGCGTACCGCAATACGGCAAGCCGGAAAGCGTGTTCGGCCCGGGCGGCCTCCAGCTCTTCGGCGGTGGCGGCGGTCGCGACCGGAACGAGGAGGGCGGCGGCGGCATCGGCGTCAACAGCTATCTGTGGCGCGCCTCGCTCGACACCGTGTCGTTCATGCCACTGGCGACGGCCGACCCGTTCGGCGGCGTCATCATCACCGACTGGTACGCCCCGCCGGAGACCCCGGGGGAGCGCTTCAAGGTCAACATTTACATCCTGGCGCGGCAGCTCCGCGCGGACGGCATCCGGGTCGCGGTGTTCAAGCAGCGCAACACCGGCTTCGGCTGGGAGAACGCGCCGGTCGACGACGGAGTCGGGCGCGAACTGGAGAACAAGATCCTGACGCGGGCGCGGGAGCTGCGCGTCCAATCGCAGGCCCTCGCCCAGTAAGACGCCGCAACGCCGCAGAGCACCGCATCATGTCGCGCTATAACGCCAAGGTCACCGAAGCCCGCTGGCAGCAGGTCTGGGAGGAGCGCCGCAGCTTCGCCGCCGAGGCCGACCCGTCACGGCCTAAATACTACGTCCTGGAGATGTTCCCGTACCCCTCGGGGCGCATCCACATGGGCCACGTGCGTAACTTCACGCTTGGCGACGTGGTGGCGCGCTACAAGTGGGCGCGCGGCTACAACGTGCTGCACCCGATGGGATGGGACGCCTTCGGCCTGCCGGCCGAGAACGCCGCCTTCGAGGCGAAGGTGCATCCCGGCACGTGGACCCGCGAGAACATCGCGACGATGCGCCGCCAGCTCCGGTCGATGGGCCTGTCCTATGACTGGAGCCGCGAGGTCGCGACCTGCGAGCCGGACTATTACCGGCACGAGCAGGCGATGTTTCTCGACTTCTACGAGAAGGGGCTGGCCTACCGGAAGGAGTCGTGGGTCAACTGGGACCCGGTCGAGAACACCGTGCTCGCCAACGAGCAGGTGATCGACGGGCGCGGCT
>CAZVAR010000046.1:15911-23264 GCA_964625225.1 uncultured Alphaproteobacteria bacterium
TCCGGCGCCCCCGTCGAGCGACGCAAGCTGTCGCAATGGTTCCTGCGCATCACCGCCTATGCCGACGATCTGCTGGAGTCGCTGAAGAGTCTCGATCGTTGGCCGGAACGGGTACGGCTGATGCAGGAAAACTGGATCGGCCGGTCCGAGGGCGCGCGCGTGTTCTTCCGGCTTTCGGGCCGGGAGGGCTCCCTCGAGGTCTATACCACCCGTCCGGACACGCTGTTCGGGGCCTCGTTCTGTGCGGTCTCGCCCGACCACCCGCTGGCGGCGGACCTCGCGGCCCGCGATCCCGCGCTGGCCGGCTTCATCGCCGAATGCCGCCGCGCCGGCACCAGCGAGGCGGCGATCGAGTCGGCCGAGAAGCGGGGTTACGATACCGGCCTGAGGGCGCGGCACCCGTTCGATCCGGCCTGGGAGCTGCCGGTCTACGTCGCGAATTTCGTGCTGATGGAATACGGCACCGGCGCCATCTTCGGCTGCCCGGCACACGATCAGCGCGATCTGGACTTCGCCCGCAAGTACGGGCTGCCGGTCAAGCCGGTGGTGCTGCCGCCCGGTGCGGATCCGGCGACTTTCGTCGTGGGCGCCGAGGCCTATACCGGCGACGGACGCATCTTCAATTCCGATTTCCTCGACGGCCTCTCCGTTCCCGACGCGAAGCGCACGGTCGGCGAACGGCTGGAGGCGATCGGCGCCGGCCAGCGCACCACGGTCTACCGGTTGCGCGACTGGGGTGTTTCCCGGCAGCGCTACTGGGGCTGCCCGATCCCGATCGTCTACTGCGACCGCTGCGGCACCGTGCCGGTACCCAAGGCGGACCTGCCGGTGCTGCTGCCGGAAGACGTGACCTTCGATGCGCCGGGCAACCCGCTCGACCGGCACCCGACCTGGAAGCATGTCGCCTGTCCGACCTGCGGCGGCGAGGCCACTCGCGAGACGGACACCTTCGACACCTTCTTCGAGTCGTCCTGGTACTTCCTGCGCTTCTGCTCGCCCCGGTCGGACGCGGCGTTCGACCGGGCGGCAGTCGAATATTGGATGCCGGTCGATCAGTATATCGGCGGCGTCGAGCACGCCGTCCTGCACCTGCTCTACTCGCGCTTCTTCGTCCGGGCGCTGCGCGACTGCGGCTATCTCGACCTGAAGGAGCCGTTCGCCGGCCTGTTCACCCAGGGCATGGTCTGCCACGAGACCTATCGCGACCCCGACGGCAAGTGGCTGTTCCCGCAGGAGGTCGCGAAAGCCGAGGGCGGAGCGCTGGTCCGGGCCGCCGACGGCGCGCCGGTCACGGTCGGCCGCTCCGAGAAGATGTCCAAGTCGCGCAAGAACGTGATCGATCCCGAACAGATCATCGAGACCTACGGGGCCGATACGGCGCGGCTGTTCATGCTGTCCGACAGCCCGCCGGAACGGGATCTCGAATGGACCGAGGCAGGCGTGGACGGCGCATGGCGCTATCTCAACCGGCTGTGGCGGATGGCGAGCGAGCCGGCGGCGCCGCTGCCGCCGGCCGGCACCCCCGTGCCGGCGGGGCTGGACGGAGCGCTGCTGGAGGCGCGCCGCGCGATCCATAAGACGATCGTCGGGGTCTCGAACGATCTCGACCGGTTTCACTTCAACAAGGCGGTGGCGCGTATCCGCGAACTGACCAATGTGATCGGCCAGATCGAGAGCATGGACCACCCTCACGCCGGCGCCGTGCGGCGCGAGGGCCTGGAGACGATCCTGCAGCTGATCGGGCCGATGGTGCCGCATCTGGCGGAGGAGCTGTGGCAGCGGCTCGGCCATGACCGCCTGCTGGTGGAGACACCCTGGCCCGAGGCCGACCCCGCCCTGACCGTCGACGAGGCGGTGACGGTCGCCGTGCAGGTGAACGGCAAGCTGCGCGGCACGGTCGACCTGCCGCGCGACGCCGCGCGGGAGGCCGTGGAACGCGCCGCGCTCGAACTGCCGAGCGTGATGCGGGCACTCGATGGGCGGCCGGTGCGCAAGGTGATCGTCGTGCCCAACAAGATCGTCAACGTGGTGGGATAGGGCCTTCGACCGTCGCGCACCGTCGGCCGCGGCGGCCCGTCATGGTCCGAAACAGCGCTCCGCGCCCGCATACCATCGGGCGTCGTGCCATCGGGAGCAGGGTCGCCGCCGCCCGAGAAGCACCGGATCGCGGGGCCGCGGAGGGCGAGGCGAATCCGGCTGCGCTGCCTGCCGCGCTTCCTCCGCTTCGGCAAGGCGGAACGGGTCGGGGCACCGGCGCGGGACCTCTTCGCCCTTGCGGGGAAGGGTCAGGGAAGGGAGGTGCAATGTCGCAACCAGCGACAGGCGGAGAGCATGCGGCCCGGATTGCCGGGTGCGCCGGCAGGGGGCGGCGTTCCGCTGCCCTGCTCCGGCTCCTGCCCGTTCTATTTATGATTGCAGTGACCGCATGCGGTTTCGAGCCGCTCTACGCGAAGCGCAGCCAGGGCCCGACCACGGAACTTCAGGCCGTCCGGGTCGATATCATCCCCGACCGCGCCGGACAGATCCTCCGCAACGAGCTGCAGCTCCTGTTCAACCCCCGGGGCACCCGGACCCCGGAACTGTACGGGTTGCACGTCGATCTCGACGCACGCCGGTCCGAGGTCGCGATTCGCCGCGACGAGACGGAGACGCGCGTCGAGATCGCCACCACTGCCGAATATGTGCTGACGGCGCTGGACGATCGGCGCGTGCTGACGCGCGGGCGGGCGCGCTCGGTCAACGCCTATGACGTGGTCGGCTCGGACTTCGCCAACGCGGTCGCCGAGCAGGAGGCGCTGGAGAAGAATCTGAACCAGCTTGCGCAATCGATCCAGAGCCGGCTCGCCGTGTTCTTCAAACGGCAGCAGACGGCAGCGGCGACGCCCGAGCGGCAGCCGTGAAGATTGCGGCCGCACGGGTGGAGTCGTTCCTGCGCCGGCCGAACCCGGCGGCGCGGGCGGTCCTGCTCTACGGGCCGGACGGCGGTATGGTCCGCGAGCGCGCGGCCCTGCTGACCCGGAGTGTCGTCGCCGATCCCGGCGACCCTTTCCGCGTCGCGGAGTTGTCGGGAGCCGTGCTGGCGGCGGACCGGGCCCGGCTCGCCGACGAGGCGGCGGCGATCGCGTTCGGCGGCGGCCGTCGCGTCGTTCGGGTACGCCAGGCGGGCGACGAGGCCGCGCCCGCCTTCGCGGCCTTCCTCGACGACCCCCGCGGCGATGCGCTGATCGTCGTCGAGGCGGGCAATCTCGGCAGCGGCTCGAAGCTGCGCAAGCTGTTCGAGGCGAGCCCGGTGGCGGCCGCTCTGCCCTGTTACGCCGACGATTCGGAGAGCCTCGAGGCGCTGATCGTGCGGCACCTTGCCGAGGACCGGATCACCATCGCGCCCGAGGCTCTCGATTTCCTCGTCGGGCATCTCGGCAGCGACCGGATGGTGACCCGGAGCGAGCTCGACAAGCTCGCCCTCTATGCCGGGCCCGGTGGCCGGGTCGAGCTGGCCGATGCGGAGGCCTGCGTCGGGGACAGCGCCGTGCTTTCGCTGGACGCGGTCGCCTATGCCGTCGGCAGCGGCGACGTCAAACAGGTGCTGCGCGCGCTCGACCGCGCCTACGCGGAGGGCGAATCCCCGGTGCGGGTTCTCCGTGCGGTGGGCGGGCACTTCCAGCGCCTGCACGCCGCGGCGAGCCGGGTGGCTGCCGGCATGCCGGTGCCGAAGGCGATGGATACGCTGCGCCCCAAGGTCTTCTGGAAACAGCAGGAAGCCTTCCGGGCACAGCTCCGCCGCTGGCCGCTCGCCTGGCTCGGCACGGCGATCGAGCGCCTGATCCGGGCGGAGATCGACTGCAAGTCGACCGGCATGCCGGACCAGGCCGTCTGTACCCGCACGCTGATGGAGATCGCCCGCGCCGCCGGCCGGTTGCCGGGCTGAGCCGCGAAACTCGTCGCGCAAGACGGTGCCCGCGGGAGCCCGCCGCCTCCCGCCTCTCCGGAGCCGGAGCGGCGGACCCGAAGGCCGGCGCTCCGGATCCGAATCGCGACCGGTCCCGCGGGTTCTAGCGGGCCGCGCGGCGCAGGAGGGTGAGCAGGGCGTCGAATCGGTCGAGCGACTCGTAGCGGATGGCAAGCGTGCCGCCGACGCCGTCGAAGGTCACGACGACGGGAAAGCCGATCAGCTCGCCGATCTCCCGCTCGATCGCCGCCGTGTCGGCGGTCCGTGCGGGCGGGGGCGGCTTGCGCCGGCCGCTGCCGCCCTGAACCAGCCGCTCGGTCTGCCGGACGTTGAGTCCGCGCGCGACCACCTGGCGCGCGACGGCGACAGGGTCGGGCGCGGCCAGCAGGGCGCGCGCGTGACCGGCGGTGAGGTCGCCCCGATCCAGCATCCGATGCACGGGTTCCGGCAGGCCGAGCAGGCGCAGCGTGTTGGCGACGTGGCTGCGGCTCTTGCCGACGGCCTTGGCGAGCGCCTCCTGGGTGTAGCCGAACTCCTCGATCAGCCGGCCGTAGCCCTCGGCTTCCTCGATCGGGGAGAGGTTTTGCCGCTGCACGTTCTCGACAAGGGCGATCTCCAACGCGTCCCGGTCGGAGACCTCGCGCACGATCACCGGAACCTCGTGGAGCTGCGCTCGCTGCGCAGCGCGCCAGCGCCGCTCGCCGGCGACGATCTCGTAGGCATCCGGCTGCCCGGTGGCGCGCACCAGGATCGGCTGCAGCACGCCCTTCTCGCGGACCGATTCGGCGAGCGCGGCGATCTGCTCCTCGTCGAACGCCCGGCGCGGCTGATAGCGGCCGGCGCGCAGGAATTCGACCGGCAGCATCCGGAGCTGCCGGCCGGCATCGCCCGGGCCGCCCGGCTCTTCGCCGAACAGGGCGGAGAGCCCGCGGCCGAGGCTCTTGCGGCGGGCCGGCGCGCTCACGACGTGGCCCCCGCGGCGGCGCGGCGGCCTTCGGCACCGGCCTCGCGCTCCAGGAACTCACCGGCGAGCCGGATATAGGCCTGTGCACCCGGGCAGCGCGGATCGTAGGCCAGCACCGGCTTACCGTGCGAGGGGGCCTCGGAGACGCGCACATTGCGGGGGATTTCGGTCGCGTAGACCCGGTCGCCGAGATGGCTGCGGGCGTCGGCCGCGACCAGTTCGCTGAGATTGTTGCGCCGATCGACCATGGTAAGCACGATTCCGTTGGTGCGCAGCTTCGGGTTGAAATGCTGCCGGACGCGCTCGATCGTGCGAAGGAGCTGCGTCAGCCCTTCGAGAGCGAGGAATTCGGCCTGCAGCGGCACCAGCACCGCGTCGGCGGCGGCCAGGGCATTGAGGGTCAGCAGATTGAGCGCGGGCGGACAGTCGATCAGGACGAAATCGAGCTCCGCCCGGCTTGCGGCCAGCGCCTCGCGCAGGCGGTACTCGCGGCGCTCCGCCTCGACCAATTCGAGATCGGCACCGGCCAGGTCTGCGGTGGCCGGGACCAGCCAGAAACCGGGCAGGCTGGTGTCGAGGATGGTCCGGTCGAGCGGTCGCCCGTCCAGCATGACGTCGTAGGCTCCGGCCCGGCGGGCGGCGTGCGGGATGCCGAGCCCGGTCGTGGCGTTGCCTTGCGGATCGAGGTCGATGACCAGGACCTCGCGATCGGCCGCGGCGAGCGCGGCCGCCAGGTTGATCGCGGTGGTGGTCTTGCCGACACCGCCCTTCTGGTTCGCGATGGCGATGACGCGCGGCCGCGCGGCGCCCTTATCGTCCGTGCCGTGCACGCCGGAGATGTTCCAGTTTCAGGATGGTCCCGCTGGGATCGGAACGTCTGGGGACCCTCGTGACCTTCATATTCCAATCTTTGCGCGCGGCGGTCAATTCCTCCGCGGCGCGGGCACCCTTGAGGAAGAGGCAAATGCCGCCCGGCGCCAGCATCGGTGCCGCATAGGCGAGCAGCTTGGAGAGCGGCGCGACGGCCCGCGCCGTCACTACGTCGGCGACCCCGCGCAGCACGCCGCCGGCCAGTGTTTCGGCGCGCTCCGGATAAATCTCCACGGCCGTCCCGGTGGCCGCCGCGGCGGCGGCCAGGAATTCGCACTTGCGCCGGTTGCTCTCGACCAGCCGGACGTTCGGATGCCCCATGATCGCCAGCACGAGTCCCGGAAAGCCGGCGCCGCTGCCGAGATCGACCAGTTCGGCGTCCGGATTCTCGATCAGCGGCAGGAGCTGCGCCGAGTCGAGCACGTGCCGACGCCAGACGTCGTCGAGGCTGCTGCGACCGACGAGGTTCTTGCGCTGCTGCCAGTCGCGGAGCAGATCGATATAGACCCGCAGCCGGTCCAGCGTTTCACGTGAAACATCGCACGCGGCAGCGAATTCGGCCGGGGTCATGGGTGCGAGTGCCCGGCCGCTGTCCTGATCGCTGCCGCCTCCTGACCCCGGGCTCCACCCGTCCACCGCGTCGCACCCAGGGTGCCGGCCGTTCCTGACTTGCATGCTGGCATCGGACGGCAGGCGTTTGCGGCGCCCGGACTCCTGTCGCTTTCCCTTCATCTAAGCCGGCTGCGCCAGATCGTTCCGTTTCACGTAGCGCAGCAGCGCCGTCAGCGCCGCCGGCGTGACACCCGGAATGCGCGCCGCCGCACCCAGCGTCGCCGGACGCGCTCGCGCGAGCTTCTGGCGCACCTCGGCCGACAGGCTGCCGACGCTGCCGTAATCCAGATCCGACGGCAGCCGCAGCGCCTCGTCGCGGCGGAACGCCCTGATATCGGCCTCCTGCCGTTCCAGATAGCCGGCATAGCGCCCCTCGATTTCGAGCTGCTCGGCGATCGCCGGTGGGATCGCGCCCAGCTCCGGCCAGATCGTCGCCAGCCGTTGGAACGTCACCTCCGGGAAGGCCAGCAGTTCGCCGGCGCTGCGCACCCGTCCATCGCGATTGACGGCGAGACCGTGACGCGCCAGTGCCTCAGGGGAGGCCCGGCACGCCGCCATCCTCCGCCGCGCGACGGCCAACGCCTCCGCCTTCCGGCTATAGGCGGCTCGCCGTTCCGGCCCGACGCAGCCCAGCGCCGTGCCGAGCGGCGTCAGCCGCTGATCGGCATTGTCGGCACGCAGCAGCAGCCGGTATTCGGCGCGGCTGGTGAACATGCGATAGGGCTCGTCGACGCCGCGGGTCACCAGATCGTCGATCAAAACGCCGATATAGGCCTGCGCCCGGTCGAGCGTGAACGGCGGCGATCCGGCCACCGCGAGCGCGGCGTTGAGCCCGGCAATCAGACCCTGCGCCGCCGCCTCCTCGTAGCCGGTCGTGCCGTTGATCTGGCCCGCGAAGAAAAGGCGCGGGATCCGCCGGGTCTCCAGCGTCGGCGCCAGCTCGCGGGGGTCGACGAAATCG
>CAZVAR010000047.1:0-23257 GCA_964625225.1 uncultured Alphaproteobacteria bacterium
GTCCGCGAGACCTTGGAGCTGGTCGGGCTCGGCGCCTTCGCCGACCGCTATCCGCGCCGCATGTCGGGGGGCCAGCAGCAGCGCGTCGCCCTCGCCCGCGCACTCGTGATCCGCCCGCGCATCCTCCTCCTGGACGAACCGCTGTCCAATCTCGACGCCAAGCTGCGCGAGGAGATGCAGATCGAACTGCGCGAGATCCAGCGCAGTATCGGCACGACCACGATCCTCGTCACCCACGACCAGGCCGAGGCGATGGCGCTGTCGGACCGGATCGTGGTCATGAACGCCGGCACGGTCGAGCAGATCGGCCCGCCGAACGAGGTCTACGAATGGCCGGCGACGCCCTTCGTGGCCGGCTTTCTCGGCAAGACCAACCTGATTCGGGCGGAAATCCGCGCGCTCGCCGACGGCGGCGGCGCCGCGATCGGCGACGGGCTCTGGCCCCTGACCGGGCCGGCGGCGGCCGGCCCCGTCACCGTGACGATCCGCCCGGAGCGGATCGTCTTCGCCGAGGGCACCGCCGACGGCGCCAGCATCCACGGCCGGGTGCGGACGCGGATCTTCCAGGGCAATCACTGGCTCTACCAGGTCGAGACGCCGTGCGGCCTGCTGACCGTGGTGCGCCAGAACAGCGGCGGGGCGATGCCGGCCGAGGGCGAGCCGGTCCGGCTCACCTGGCGCGCCGAGGACATGGCGATCGGACGGGCGGAATGAACCGGCGCCGGGCCGTACCTTACCTGCTCACCGCGCCCGCGCTGCTGCTGTTCGTGGGCGTCGTGCTGGTGCCGATCGTCATGACCGTGCTCCTGTCGTTCCACGACTGGGGCATGTACAAGGGAATCGAGCCTGTCTTCATCCTGAAGAACTGGCGCGAGGTCTTCGGCGACGACTATTTTCTCGAGATCTTCCTGCGCACCTTCCGCATCGCGGCGCTGGTGACGCTGATCACGGCCGTGTTCGGCGCGCCCGAGGCCTACATCCTCAACCGCATGCGCAATCCCTGGAAGGGCCTGTTCCTGCTGGTGGTGCTCGGGCCACTGCTGATCTCCGTCGTCGCGCGCACGCTCGGCTGGGCCCTCCTGTTCGGCGGCGAGACCGGGCTCATCAACAAGGCGTTGCTGGCGCTGGGCGCGATCGCCGAGCCGATCCCCTTCATGTTCACCGAGGTGGGCGTCGTCATCGCCCTGTCGCACGTGCTGATGCCGTTCATGGTGATCTCGGTCTGGGCCGCGCTGCAGCGGCTCGACCCGCAGGTCGAGAATGCGGCGCTGTCGCTGGGCGCCTCGCAGGCGACCGTGCTGCGGCGGGTGGTGCTGCCGCAGGTCATGCCGGGCGTGCTGTCCGGCGGCATCATCGTCTTCGCCTTGGCGGCGAGCGCCTTCGCCACCCCGGCCATCATCGGCGGCCGGCGGCTCAAGGTGGCGTCGACCCTCGCCTACGACGAGTTCCTCAACACGCTGAACTGGCCGCTCGGCGCGGCGGTCGCGACCCTCCTGCTGGTGGCGCTGATCGCCATCATCGTCGGCAGCAACCGGCTGGTCGAGCGGCGTTACGCGCAGGTGTTCCAATGAGCCGCAACGGCCCGCTGGCGCTCATCTACCACGCGCTGTTCGTGACCTTCATCCTGGCGCCGATCCTGATCGTCTGCTGGGTCGCCTTCACGCCGGAGGGTTATCTGTCGATCCCGACCACCGAGTTCTCGCTGCGCTGGTTCCGGACGATCGCGGACTATCCCGAGTTCATCACCGCATTCTGGGACAGTATCTGGCTGGCGGCGGTCTCCTCGACGCTGGCGATCGGCTTCTCGGTGCCGGCGGCACTGGCGGTGGCCCGCTACCGGTTCCCCGGACGCGAGGCGCTGGCGGCACTGTTCATGTCGCCGCTGATGATTCCGCACGTCGTGCTCGGCGTCGCCTTCCTGCGCTTCTTTACCCAGATCGGCCTGGGCGGGACATTCCTCGGCCTCGTGCTGAGCCATGTCGTGATCGTGCTGCCCTTCGCGATGCGGCTGGTGCTGGCCTCCGCGGCGGGCATGGACCGCGCGATCGAGCATGCGGCGGTGTCGCTGGGCGCCTCCGACCTCGCGGTGTTCCGACGCGTGACGCTGCCGCTGATCCTGCCCGGCGTGGCGAGCGGCTGGGTGCTCGCCTTCATCAACAGCTTCGACGAGGTGACGATGACCGTGTTCATCGCCTCGCCCAGCACGGTGACGCTGCCGGTCCGCATGTTTCTCTACATCCAGGACAATATCGATCCGCTGGTCACCTCCGTCTCGGCGGTGGTGATCGCGCTGACGGTGGTGGTGCTGGTGGTGATCGACCGGATCTACGGGTTGGAGCGCCTGCTGGTCGGGCGCGATACGGGACGCTAGGGGCCGGATATGGCTGATCCGCGAACACGCGACTTCGATGTGGCGGTCGTCGGCGGCGGACTGGTCGGTGCTGCGACCGCCTGGGGCCTGGCCCGCCTCGGCCAGACCGTGGCGGTGCTCGACGAGGGCGACGTCGCGTTCCGTGCCTCGCGCGGCAATTTCGCCCTGGTCTGGGTGCAGAGCAAGGGGCTCGGCATGCCCGAATATGCCGCCTGGACCAAGCGATCCTCGGACGGCTGGGCCGGTTTCGCCGACCTGCTGAGGGAGCAGACGGGCCTCGATGTCGCCTTCCAGCGGCCCGGCGGGTTCCATCTCTGCCTGTCGGAGCAGGAGCTCGAGGCGCGGGCGAACGTGCTGATGCGGCTGCACAACCAGCCCGCGATGGTGCGTTATTCCTACGAGATCCTCGACCGGAATGCGGTCAAGGCCATGCTGCCGGAGATCGGTCCGGACGTCGCCGGCGCCAGCTACTGCCCGCTGGACGGCCACGTCAACTCGCTGCGGCTGCTGCGGGCGCTGCATGCGGGCATGCAGCAGCTCGGGGCCGTCTATTTCGGCGACCACATGGTCGAGCGCATCGAACAGCGCGACGGCGGCTTTCGCCTCGCGACCCGCGGCGGCGAGATCCGCGCCGGCAAGGTCGTGCTGGCGGCGGGCAACGGCAATGCGCGGCTCGGCCCGATGGTGGGACTGAACGTACCGGTGCGGCCGCAGCGCGGACAGGTGATCGTGACCGAGAAGGCGAAGCCGTTCCTGAACTATCCGGTCGTGACGGTGCGCCAGACCGACGAGGGCGGCGTGATGATCGGCGACTCCGTCGAGGAGGCGGGCTGGGACACGACGGTCGGCACCGGCGTCATCTCGGCGATGGCGGAGCGCGCCGTGCGGATGTTCCCGCTGCTGGGACGGCTCAACGTGGTTCGCACCTGGGCGGCGCTGCGGGTCATGACCAGGGACGGCTTCCCCATCTACGACCAGTCCGAGACCTGCCCCGGCGCCTTCGTCGCCACCTGCCACAGCGGCGTGACGCTCGCCGCCAACCATGCGCTCGTGCTGGCGCCGCTGGTCGCGGCCGGCCGATTGCCGAAGGAGGAGTTCGAGGTGTTCAGCGCGCGGAGGTTCGATGTTTCGGCGGCTGCCTGAGGCGGACGGCGCCACCGTCGAGATCACGGTGGACGGCCGCTCGCTGCGCGCCCGTGCCGGCGACAGCGTGGCCGCGGCCCTGCTCGCCGCCGGCGTCGAGGTGTGCCGCAACACACCCGTCTCCGGTGCGCCGCGGGCGCCTTACTGCATGATGGGCGTGTGCTTCGAGTGCCTCGTCACCATCGACGGCGTCGGCAACCGGCAGGGCTGCCTCGTGCGCGTGCGCGAGGGGATGGCGATCGAGACGCAGCGCGGCGCGCGGGAGCTGGGACGATGAGTGCAGCGGACCTGCGCGAGGCCTATGACGTGGCGGTGGTCGGCGCCGGCCCGGTCGGGCTCGCCGCCGCGACCCTGTGCGCGAAAGCCGGGCTCGCCACCGTGCTGTTCGACGAGCAGCCGGCGCCGGGTGGGCAGATCTACCGGGCGATCACCGAGACGCCGGTGAAACGCCGGGACGTGCTGGGCGAGGACTACTGGCAGGGTGACCGCATCGCCCGGGCCTTCCAGGCGAGCGGCGCGCACTATGTCCCGGGCGCCACGGTCTGGAGCCTCTCGCGCGAACGCGAGATCGGCGTGTCGGTCGGCGGAGCCGCCCGCATCCTGCGGGCCGAGCGGGTGATCCTCGCGACTGGCGCCCTGGAGCGGCCCTTCCCGATTCCGGGATGGACCCTGCCCGGAATCATGACGGCGGGGGCGGCGCAGATCCTGCTGAAGTCGAGCGGGCTGCTGCCCGAAGGGCCCGTGGTGCTGGCCGGGTGCGGGCCGCTGCTCTGGCTGCTGGCCTGGCAGCATCTGAACGCCGGCGCCCGCATCGATGCGATCCTCGACACGACGCCGGCGGCCAACCGCACCGCCGCACTGCGCCATGCGCCGGATTTCCTGCGTTCGCCCTATCTCGCCAAGGGGCTAAGACTGATGCTGGCGGTGCGCCGCCGCACCCGGGTGATCGGCGGCATCACCGAGCTGCGGGCCGAGGGCGACAGCCGGGTCGAAGCCGTCATCTGGCGCACCGGGGGCGGCGCCGAGCAGCGCATGCCGGTGCGCACGCTGCTGCTGCACCAGGGCGTCGTACCGAACGTCAATCTCGCCATGTCGGTCGGCATCGAGCATCGCTGGGACCCGGTGCAACTCTGCTGGAACCCGGTACTGGATGCCGACGGCGGCACTGCGATCGAGGGGATCGCCATCGCCGGCGACGGGGCGGGCATCGCCGGCGCCTGGGCGGCCGAGGCGCGCGGCGAGCTCGCCGGCCTCGCCGCGGTGCGCGCGCTGCGACCGGATGGGCACGCCGGCCTGCCCGATGCCGCGGGGGTGCGGGCGCGGCTCGACCGGGTGATGCGCGGCCGTGCCTTCCTCGACCATCTCTACAAGCCGGCGCCGCAGTTCCGGATCCCGGAGGGCGACACGCTCGTGTGCCGCTGCGAGGAGGTCACGGCGCGTCAGATCGTGGACACGGTGGCCCTCGGCTGCCTCGGCCCGAACCAGATGAAGTCCTTCCTGCGCTGCGGCATGGGGCCGTGCCAGGGGCGCCTGTGCGGCCTGACCGTCACCGAGTTGATGGCCACGGCGCGCGGCGTGCCGGCGCAGGAGGTCGGCTACTACCGTCTGCGGCCGCCGGTCAAACCGATCACGCTGGCCGAACTCGCCGCACTGCCGAAGGACGAATCGGCGCTGCGCTCGACCGCGCGCGGCTGAGCCGGTGACGACGGCGGATGTCATCGTCGTCGGCGGCGGCCTGCACGGCTGCTCGACGGCGCTCCACCTCGCCCGCCGCGGCGCCCGGGTGACTCTGGTGGAGAAGGACCATGTCGGTCGCCACGCCTCGGGCGTGAACGCCGGCGGCGTGCGGCGCCTCGGTCGCCACCTGGCCGAGGTGCCGCTGTCGGTCGCGTCGATGGAGATGTGGCACGACATCCGAAACCTCGTCGACGACGATTGCGGCTTCGAGAGCCACGGCCAGGTCAAGGTCGCCGAAAGCGAGGCCGAATTCGAGACGCTGCGGCAGCGCGTGACGCTGCTCCGGGACCGCGGCTTCACCCATGAAGAGCTGATCGGCCAGGCGGAGCTGCGGGCGATCGTCCCGGCCATCGCCGACCATTGCGTGGGCGCGATCGTCTGCCGGGAGGACGGCGCGGCGAATCCCTTCCGCACCACGCTCGCCTTCAAGCGGAAGGCGGAAAGCCTGGGCGTACGCTTTCTCGAAGGCACCACCGTGCGCGGGCTCGCCCGGGCCGGGCCGGTCTGGCGCATCGAGACCACGGCCGGGCCGATCGAGGCGCCGGTCGTGGCCAACTGCGCCGGCGCCTGGGCCGACCGGATCGCCGCATCGCTCGGCGAGCCGGTGCCGCTCGAGGTGATCGCACCGATGCTGATGATCACGGCACCGTTGCCGCCCTTCATCCGGCCGGTGCTGGGGGCCACCGGACGACCGCTCTCGTTCAAGCAGTTCGCCAACGGGACCGTGCTGATCGGCGGCGGCCATCTCGGCCGGCCGGACCGGGACAACAACTGGACCGATCTCGACTTCGCCAAGCTCGCCTTCAGCGCCCGGACGGTCTGGGACCTGTTCCCGGTCATGCGCGGTGCCGAAATCGTGCGATGCTGGGCCGGGATCGAGGCGCGCATGCCGGACGACATTCCGGTGATCGGCCCGAGCTCGACGAGTGAAGGCGTGTTTCATGCCTTCGGCTTCTCCGCTCACGGCTTCCAGATGGGGCCGATCGTCGGGTCAATCATCGCCGAGCTGATCACCACCGGCAGCACCAACCTCCCGATCGCGCCCTTCCGCATCGACCGGTTCGCCGGAGCGGGCGAACGGGCGTGACCGCCGCGGGCGGCGAAACCCGTTTGTCGCCGCCCGCGGCTGCGCTAGCCTCCGCGCGACCACGGAGGAGACGGCACGATGGGCGACGACCAGATCATTCCCACCAGCGGCACCATCCGCGAACCCATCCCGCCGCACATGCTGGGCAGCGCCCGCATCGAGCCGAGCGGCGCGTTCGAGGCCGGCTCCTATGCCAGCTTCACCCTGACCTACACGGCCGGCGTCTACGGCATCGACGACAGCGGCAGCCTGCGCATCTGCTTCCGCTTCGCCTCCGATCAGGGCACGCCGCAATTCACCGAACCCGACCAGCCGAACTACACGACGATCGAGGCGAGCAACGGCGCGATCCTGCAATACCGCTTCGACCCCAAGGGCAATGTCCGGCCCTGGGACCGAACCCTCTACATCAAGGTGGTTCAGGGCTTCCTCAAGGAAGGCGACACCATCACCGTGCGCTTCGGCGACCCGCGCCAGGGCTCGCCGGGGCTGCGCCTGCAGACCTTCTGCGAGGACAGTTTTGAGTTTCGTACCCTGGTCGACCCGATCGCGACCTTCAACTACCAGCCGGTCCCGGAACAGCCGACGATCCGTATCGTGCCGGGGCCGCCGGAAACCTGGCGCGCGGTGGTTCCGACCGTGCGTCGCGCCGGCGAACCCTTCCGGCTCTCGCTCAAAGGCGAGGACAAATGGGGGAACCCGAGCGACCGGTGCGACCGCACGCTGCGCCTGCGGGCCTCCCGGCCGGTACAGGGACTGCCGGAGACGGTGCGCTTCGAACCGGGCCGGTTCGCCGTACATCTCGATGGTCTGCGTGTCGCCGAGCCGGGCGATGTCGAGATCGATCTGCTGGACGAGCGCGGTGAGCCGCTCGCCCGCGCCAACGCCCTGCGCATCGTCGAGAGTGCCGGACTGCTGCCCTACTGGGCCGATCTGCACGGGCAGAGCGAGGAGACGATCGGCACCAACAGCGCCCGCGCCTATTTCGAGTTCGCCCGCGACAAGGCGTTCCTCGACGCCGCGGGGCACCAGGGCAACGACTTCCAGATCACCCGCGAGTTCTGGGACGAGCTCAACCGTCTCACCGAGGCGTTCAACGAGCCCGGCCGGTTCGTCACCCTGCCGGGCTATGAATGGTCCGGCAACACGGCCCTGGGCGGCGACCGCAACGTCTATTTCGCAACGGAGGGGCGCACGATCCGGCGCTCGTCCCACGCGCTGATCGAGGATCGCAGCGATCTCGACACCGACTGCACGACGGCGGGCGACCTGTTCGCGGCCCTCGCGGCAGCCGGCGAGGACGCGGTCTGCTTCGCCCATTGCGGTGGCCGCTACGCCGATATCCGCATGTTCCACGACGGCCGACTGGAGCGCTCGGTTGAGGTGCATTCCTCCTGGGGCACCTTCGAGTGGCTGGTGCGGGACGCCTTCGAGATGGGCTACCGGGTCGGCATCGTGGCCAACAGCGACGGGCACAAGGGCCGGCCGGGCGCGAGCTATGCCGGCGCCGGCCTGTTCGGCGCGATCGGCGGCCTGACCTGCTACCTGATGCCGGAGCTGACCCGCGCGGCACTCCTCGACGCCATCCGCAAGCGCCGCCACTACGGCACCACGGGCGCGCGGTTGGTGCTGGACGTGCGGGCCGCGTTCGAGCGCGCCGGCACCCTCTTCCACGAGGATCCCGCACTCGGCCCGGCCGAGGGCAGACCGGCGCAGGAGGCGATGATGGGCGACATCGTCCATCTGCCGGAAGGGGGCGTGAGGCTGCGCGTCGATGTGCTGGCCTCGGCGCCAATCGAGCGGCTCGACATCTTCAACGGCCTGGAGCTGATCGAGACGATCCGACCCTATGGCCGCGACGAACTCGGCAACCGCATCCGGGTGATCTGGGAGGGGGCCGAATATCGTGGCCGCGCCCGCCAGGTGATCTGGGACGGCGGCGCCCGCTTCGCCGGCAACCGGATCCTCGCGGCGCGGCCGATCAACTTCTTCAACCGCGACAAGACCCTCGACCGGATCGGCGAGGACGGGCTGCGGTGGCGGGCGCTGACCACCGGGAACATGGGCGGGTTCGATGCCTGGCTCGCCGAGCCACGTGCCGGGCGGCTGGAGATCGACACGCCGCCGGTCAAGGCGACACTGCCGCTCGCCGAGATCGATCTCGAGGATCGCGTGTTCGACGCCGGCGGCCTCGACCGCCGTCTGCGGGTGTTCCGCCTGCCGCCGGACAATCCGCACCGCAGCTTGACTCTGGAGCGGTCGATCGCGCTCCGGGGTAACGGCGACAACCCGCTCTTCGTGCGACTCACTCAGGAAGACGGGCACCGGGCCTGGTCGAGCCCGATTTACGTCTATCGGTAGCGGAAGCCCTCGGCTCGAGTCGCCTCAGGCGACGCCACGCCGGGTTGCGGAATCCCCGCGGATCCGGCGCGGGGCCGATGCCTCCGACCCGAAGCGGCGGCGGGCGTCCGGCGATTATCGGCCGATCCCGATGTCTCAAATGTTGACGGTTCCCGTCCGTGTCGGGATCATGCCGCAACCGGAGTGGATGGCCCGCTTCGCTGGAGCTCGACGCCGTATCTCGGCAGTCCCGTCCGATACCGACCTGAATACCGCCAGCATGGTTGCAGGTGGCCGATCGGGATCGTGCGTAATTGCCATACGGCGGATTTGAGGACGAGGAGAGGAAACGTGGATTACGGACGTAGACGTCTTTTCGCCGGATGCGCCGCGCTGGCGGCCATTCTCGCCCTACCGGTCGGATTGCAGGCGCAGGAACAGATCAAGATTCGCGCCTCGATCGACACCAACCTTCAGCATACGCGCAGCAAGGCGTTCCAGATGTTCGCCGAGGAGCTGAAGCGGCGCAGCAACGGCGCGATGGACGTCGAACTGTTTCACAGCGCCCAGCTCTTCAACGACAAGGACGTGCCGCGAGCGCTTCGGCGGGGACAGATCGAGATGGGCGCCCCGGGCATCTGGCAGCTCGACGCCTTCGCGCCCGAAGGCGGCATCACCATGCTCCCGATGTTCTACGGCCTCCCTGCCGAGGTCACCTACGCCGTCGTCGACGGCCCGCTCGGCGAAAAGATCAATCGCCGCATCGAGGAGAAACTCGGGGTCAAGATCATCGGCCGCTGGACCGACCTTGGCTTCCAGCACACCTACAGCACCGGCAAGCCGATCAAGACCCATGACGACCTGAAGGGCCTGAAGATTCGCATCCCGGGCGGTGCGGTGAATGCCTTCCGGGTCGAGGCGACGGGCGGCAATCCGCAGCTCGTGCCGTGGGCGGACGTCCCGCTGGCCCTGCAGCAGGGTGCGGTGGATGCGCTGATCACCACGAACATGAGCGCGTCGAGCGCCCGCCTGTGGGATTCCGGCGTCAAGCATGTCTTCCTCGACAAGCAGTATTTCGGCCAGTACGTGCCGATGGTCGGCGGCGGCTTCTGGAAGAAGCTGTCGCCGGAGCAGCAGACGATGATCACCGAGAGCTGGGCGGCGATCATTGATCAGGCGCGCGCCGATGCCGCGGCGGGGCAGAAAGAGGGCCTGGAGATGCTCCAGGCCAACGGCATTACCGTCGTTGAGCCCCCGGACGAAGATCTCGCGAAGGTGCGCCGACACCTCACCGAGACCCAGGACGGTCTCGTCAAGGAGCTCGGGCTCGACCGGGAGCTGATCGACGAGGTCCGCGCCGAGATCGAGAAGCATGCCGGCTGACCATGCCGGGGGAGAGGGCGTGGGCCCGCCCTCTCCCGCCCCCGGCGAAGCCGTGCGCCGCACCTCGTTCGACGGCGCTTGGACCAGCGTCGAGCAGACCGTGGTCGGCGTGCTCGCCGCGTACGGGCTGTTTGCCGCCCTTTACCAGACCGTGACACGCTATGCGTTTCCCGAGTGGTCCGGTGAGTGGTCGGACGAGACCACGGTCTACGCGCTGATCTGGGCCGTGTTCCTGGCGTCGAGCTCGCTGGCGCGCAGCGACGATCACGTACGTGCGGACCTGTTCCTCCGGCTTGCACCATACGGCATGCGTCGGGGCATGGAGGTGATCAATCCGCTCGTCGCCTTGGCGTTCACCCTGTTCCTGACCTACTACGGGGTCCTGATCGCCTGGGAGGGTTATGTCTGGGGCGAGCGGAGCATGACCACGTTCCGCTTTCCGATGTGGATCTATTTCGCCTGCGTGCCGGTCGGCGCGGCGCTGATGGTCCTGCGCTATCTCCGCCGTCTGTACATCCTCCTCTTCTCCCCCGATCCGGCGATCCTCACCTCCTTCGAGCATCAACCGAGCAATATCGACTGACCCGCCGGTCCGGCAGCCGCCCGGCCCGGCCGGGAGATCGGATTGCCGGCGCCCGACGTGAACCGGAACGACTCCATGGCAGCGGCCATCTTCATTCTTTCATTCTTCCTTCTGCTCGCGCTCGGCACACCGATCTTCGTGGTGCTCGGCTTCAGCGCGATGGCGGCGCTGCTGATCGAGGGCGAGCCGCTGATCGGGATCGCCCAAGGCATCGTCGATGTCCTCAATTCCTCCACCATCATGGCGATCCCCTTCTTCGTGATGGCGGCAACGCTGATGCAGGAGGGCGGGGTTTCCCGCGCGCTGATCGCCGCGGCCAGCACATGGGTTCGATGGGTCCCCGGCGGCCTCGGCCTCGTCTGTGTCGCGGCGACCACCGTGTTCGCGGCGATCTGCGGCTCCAGCACCGCGACCGCGCTGGCCATGGGCGTCGTCCTGATCCCGGCCATGCTCGAGCGCAAGTATGAGCGGACCTTCGCGATCGGCGTCGTCGGCGGTTCGGGAACGCTCGGCATCCTGATCCCGCCAAGTCTGGCCATGATCGTCTATGCGATCGTCGCCGACGAATCCGTGCCGCGCCTGTTTCTCGCCGGCGTCATTCCCGGGCTGCTGCAGGCCCTGGTGTTCGCCCTCTATGTCATCTTCTACACGCGGCGGAAGAACTACCCGAAGGAGCCGCCGGTCACGACCGGCGAGTTCCTGCGCACCAACCTCAACGCGCTGCCGGCGCTCTCGCTGCCGGTGATCGTGCTCGGCGGCATCTATGGCGGCCTCACGACGGTCACCGAGGCGGCGGCGCTCTCGGCTGCCGTAGCGCTGGGCCTGAGCCTCTTCTTCTACCGTCAGACCGGCTTAAGCGACATTCTGCCGCAGCTCGCCCGTTCCATGCGCAGCGCCGCCACCATCATGATCGTGATCGGCACGGCGATCGTGTTCGGGCACTGGGTCACGATGTCGGGCGTCGCGGCCTGGCTGGTCGATACGGTGACGGCCTGGGAGCTCGCATCGTGGCAGTTCCTGCTGATCGTCAACGTCACGCTGCTGATCCTTGGCATGTTCCTCGAGGTGATCTCGCTGATGCTGATCACCTTGCCCCTGCTCCTGCCGCTGCTCGGCCCGCTGGGCATCGACCCCGTCCACTTCGCCGTCGTGGTCGTCATCAACATGGAGCTCGCCGTGCTCACGCCGCCGGTCGGCCTCAATCTCTATGTCCTGTCGAGCATCTCGAAGGCAGGCATCGCCGAGGTGGTGCGCGGCATCGGCCCCTTCATCGTCCTGCTGGTAGGCATATTGCTGGCCGTCACCTACGTGCCGAGCCTGTCGCTCTATCTGCCCAATCTGGTCTATGGCGGATAGCGATCCGACCGGCGCGACCGCGCCCCGGGGCGAAATCGTGCGACGCCCGCCGAGGCCGCGCTTGCGGTGGCTCTTGCCGGCGTCCATATTGCGGTCCGGTGCGCAACAACGGAAAGGAGGTGATCCAGTGTCTCATTGTCTGGAACCGCGCTCGTCGGTCGTCGTGACCTGGATCCCCGCCGCAGCGGAGATCGGCATCGCCTGAGGCGACGCTTCGCGGCCCGAAGGACCGCGGTCTGACAATGGAAGGGCTGCCCGGAGGGTGGCCCTTCTTGTTTTCGCCTGCACCGCGGAGCGCGTGATGCCGGAAATCTTCGTCGATGCCGACGCCTGCCCGGTCAAGCAGGAGGTGCTGCGCGTCGCCGAGCGCCACGGCCTGACCGTCCACCTGGTCAGCAACCGCTGGCATCGCGGTGCCGATCATCCGCTGGTCCGCCGCGTCGTCGTCTCCGACACGCCGGATGCGGCCGACGACTGGATCGCGGCGCATATCGGCCCCGACGACATTGCGGTCACCGCCGACATCCAGCTCGCGGCGCGCTGCCTCGAGCGGCAGGCGCGCGTCCTGGGACCGGGAGGCAGGCCGTTTACGCGGGACTCGATCGGCATGGCGCTGGCGCTGCGCGATATCACCGCGCACCTGCGGGACATCGGCGAGATCGGCGGCGGATCGCCGCCCTTCTCCAAACGCGACCGGTCGCGTTTTCTCTCCGCCCTGGAGGAGACGGTGCGGTCGGTCCTCCGCGGTCGCCGCGATCCGGCGGCGCGGCAGCGCGCGCCCTAAGCCGGAACCGTTCCGGCAGCAGCGGGCGCTGCACAGCATGCCGTCCGGCCGGTCGGGCAGCCGCAGCGCCAGCGCCCGCCCGCCGTCACGGCTTCACGGCCTCGCCCCTCGATCCGAGGACATCTGCGCCGCAAGCGCCGCGGACGCGCGCGTCAATCAGCAGCGCCCCGACCGGTCGGACGGCGGCGCCCGCACGCGCCCGCTCAGCTCGGCGCGGAACCGGTCGGTGACAGGCCCGCCGCGTCCAGGTCCGCCGCGATGCGTTCGAGCAGGGCTTCGGCTTGCGCCGGATCGAAATCCGTCCTGAAGCGCTTCTTCACGCCCAGCTTCGTCAGGTCGTAGTGCACCGCGGGGGCGACCCCATGCCGTGCGAGCGTGCTCCTGACGCAGGTCAGCGCACAGCCGTCGATCGCAACGATGGGGCGTCCCGAAGTCGCGACCCGCACCAGCGACGGGACGTCGCCACCGACGCCGGCGATGCAGGACATTTCGGCCCGATCGCTACGGTCCAGCCGAACGGCCAGATGGTTGGCGAGCTGGGCCGCGCTCGAGCAGCCCGAGCACGAATAAACGAGAGGAAGATTCTGTCGCCTGGGCACCGCCGAGTTCTCCTGTGCAAACGCTCCGATTCCGGAGCAGCGAGCGGGCCGCCGATCGGCAGCCCCGATCCGCCCCCCTCCCCGTCGCCGGGGACGGCACGATGCTCGACCGGATCAGCGTCCCGGGCGGAAAGCCGGACAGACCTCCGGATCGGTGTCCAGATATGCGCCGCCGATCAGGTCGATGCAGTACGGAACGGCGGGCATGACGGCGCGCAGGCAGGTGGCGATGGCGGCCGGCTTCCCCGGCAGGTTCACGATCAGGGCCGACCCGCGCACACCGGCGGTCTGCCGCGACAGGATCGCGGTCGGCACCTCCCGCAGGCTCACCTCGCGCATGAGTTCGCCGAAGCCCGGCAGCAGCTTGGTGCAGACCGCCGCGGTCACGTCGGGCGTGATGTCCCGGGCCGCCGGGCCGGTGCCGCCGGTCGTGACGATCAGGCTGCAACCTTCCCGGCCGGCCAGTTCGATCAGGGCGGTCTCGATCGCGGCCCATTCGTCCGGCACCAGCCGCCGGACCGACTCCCAAGGCGTGCGCAGGATAGCCCGCAGCTCGGACTCGATCGCGGGGCCGCCACGATCCTCATAGACGCCGCGGCTGGCGCGGTCGGATACGGTCACGATGCCGATACGGCAGACGCTCCGCTGCGTCGCCGTCCCGGCCGGAGCGATCTCGCCGACGACGTCCATCTGCAACCCCTTCCTACCCGGCCCTGCGGAAGTAGACGCGCCAATGGTCGGCGGCCAGCGCTTCAGCCGCGCTCTCATAGCCGCGTCCTTCGAACAGCCGCCGCAGCGGCTGGGGATGGAACGTCGCGTCCAGGACGAGCACGGCCGATGCCGGCGCCGCCTCGGCGAAGGACAGGATGTCCGGCAGGGGCTCGTGCCCCGCCTCCAGGAGCGGCCGGGCATCGAACGCGCGCACCGCCGACTCCGGCCGGTCCGCCCAGGTCGGCCGCCCTTCCGCGAGAGGCGGCGCCGCGGGTCGGGCGCTGTCGCCGGCCGGCGCCGGCTGCCCGGCGGCGACGCCCGCAACATCGGCCGGCGCCAGGCCGGCCATGCGCGCGACGTCGGCCAGTGTGAGGCGCCCCGCCACATCCTCGCGCATCAGGACCTTCGCGAAGCTGCGGTAAGCTGGAAAGGCCGCGATCAAACGATCGTAGAGGGCCTCGTCCGCGAGCAGGGCGTCGAGGAGCAGCGTGTCTTCCGAAGCGGCGTGCATGAGCATCATCCCTCGCCGGCGCCGATCCGAGCCGGCGTGCGAATCGATGGCACGGCGGCGGCACCGCTTCGTTGCGCTGGATCAATCACGGGCCCAAGACGGATTCTCCGTCGTCGGCCCGACTGGACCGGGGCGCCGGGCCGCCCCCACCTCCCTCTTAGCCGAATCTAAACCAACCCATCTCCATTCTGCGGCCGGGGCCGGCGCTCGCCGGCATCCGCCGTCTCCGCCTTCGCCACATCGATCGCTCATGCTCGCCCTCGCCGGTTTCATTCTTCTGCCGATCTGCGTGTTCGGAGTGTACGCGATCCACGGCGGCAGCCTGGGTCCGGTGCTGCACGCGCTGCCGTTCGAATTTGCAATGATCGGCGGCGCCGCCATCGCCTCCTTTCTCGTCGCGAACAGCAGTCACACGGTCAAGCACACGCTTCACGACGTGAAGAAGGTGATCGCCGGCCCCAAATTCCGGAAGGACGACTATCGCGACCTGCTCTGCCTGCTGTTCCGCCTGGTGAGGCTGGCCAAGGCCAAGGGCGCCACCGCGCTCGAGGCCCATATCGAACGCCCGCAGGAGAGCGCGGCTTTTCAGGAATATCCCCGGATTCTCGGGGACGCGCTCGCCGTCTCGCTCATCTGCGACTATCTGCGGATGACGACGATGAACCAGAACAATCCGCACCAGGTCGAGGACATTCTGGGGGAGGAGCTGGAGAAGGTGCACGCGGAGAACATGCACGTCTCGCATGCCCTCCAATCGACGGCGGATGCGCTCCCGGCCCTCGGGATCGTTGCGGCGGTGCTCGGCGTGATCAAGACCATGGCCTCCATCAACGAGCCGCCCGCGGTGCTCGGCGGGATGATCGGCTCGGCACTGGTCGGCACCTTCCTCGGAGTGTTCCTCGCCTACGGTCTCGTCGGCCCGATGGCGGCGAAGCTGAAGTCGGTCTACGACGAGGAGCGCAAGTTCTACGAGGCGATCAAGGCTGTCCTCGTCGCGCACCTCCACGGCCAGGCACCGCAGATCAGCATCGAGACCGGCCGCAAGTCGCTCCCGACCAGCGTCATGCCGAGCTTCTTCGAGCTGGAAGAAGCGATCAGCGGCCTGAAGCCGCTTTAGGATCCGCAGGATTCGGTTCCGCCGCCCGCTCCTCCGGCGGCCGGTCGTGCGCGAACATGCGCAGCAGCAGCAGATCGTACACCAGCTTGACGACGCCGCCGATGACCAGCGGCCAGCCGAACGTGCTGAGCCCCAGCAGCCAGCCCGAGATGGCGGGCGGTGCCGCGGCGGCGAGGCTGCGGGGCACAATCGTGAAGCTCGCTGCGGCCGGACGCTCCGCCGGCGACACCACCGCCATGACGTAGGAGGACCGCGTCGGCACGTCCATGTTGGACAGCAGGCTGCGCAGGATCAGCAGCGCCGCCGCCCAGGCGGCGGTCGGCGCGAAGGCGACGCCGATCAGCAGCAAGTTCGCGGGCACGTGCGTGAAGACCATGGTGTTGACCAGCCCGATCCGGCCCGCGATCCGCACGGCCGCGAAGTAGGAGGCGGCCGCGCACAGCGCGGCCGCGGAGAAGATCATCCCCGCCTCGGCGGCCGAAAGTCCGAACCGCTCGAACAGCCAGAGCGCCAGCAGCGCATTGACGATGAAGCCGCCGCCGAACGCGTCGAGCGCGAACAGGGCCGCGAGTCGCCAGACCTTGCGCCGCGATGGGCCGAGCGGCGCCGGCGGCGCGTCGCCCGGCGCCTCGATCGCGGGCGACAGGCCGCGATAGATGGCGAAGGCGAAGCACCCGATCGCGCCATAGAGGAGGAACATCGCGTCGGATACGGTCGCCCGGTCGGCCAGCCCGGCAAGCCAGTCCACCGCGCCGACGGCGAGCGCGCCGGCGGCACCGACGATCGAGCCGAGAAAGCTGTAGTGCGCGAACATTGCGGTGCGCTCCTGCGGCGCGACCGCCTGGGTCAGCACGGTGTGCTCGATCGGCAGGAATACGCTCACATCGCCGCCCGAGGGGTTGACGGTGCCGACCAAGGCGACCAGCAGCAGCGGCCAGAAATCCTCGAGCCCGGCGAAGCCGAGGCCCGTTCCGACCATCAGCAGCGAGGCGCCGAGCAGCACCGGCCTTCGCCGCAGCCGGTGCGCCGTGGCGCCGAAGGCAAGCGTCAGCAGCGCCGAACCGAGGAGGGTGGCGGTGACGATGGTGCCGACCGCCGGCGCTCCGAACCCCCGGTCCGCCAGGTGCAACGGCAGCAGGATCGCGACATAGCCGTCGCCGAAGGCGCGCATGGCACGGACCAGCAGGACGCGGCGGGCGTCCGCCGTCGCCGAAGCGGGAAAAAGCGGCATGGCGGAGCGGCGCTCAGTGCTGCCGTTGCTCCCGGTAGCGCCGCCACCCCTCCGCGCGCAACGCGCAGGCCGGGCACGAGCCGCAGCCATAGCCCCAATCGTGGCGCTGCGTCCGGTCTCCCAGATAGCAGCTATGCGTCTCCTCCAGGATCAACCCGACCAGCGCCTCGCCCCCGAGCCGCTCCGCCAGCGCCCAAGTCTGCGCCTTGTCGCGCCACATCAGCGGCGTGTCGATGACGACGCGCCGGCCCATTCCGAGCGACAGCGCCACCTGCATCGCCTTGACAGCGTCGTCCCGGCAGTCCGGATAGCCGGAATAGTCGGTCTCGCACATGCCGGCGACGATGCGGCCGAGATCGCGACGATAGGCCAGCGCCGCCGCGACGGTCAGGAACAGCAGGTTGCGGCCCGGTACGAAGGTGGTCGGCAGTCCGGAATCGGCGAACCGGATTTCCGCCGCGCGGGTCAGCGCCGTCTCACTGATCCGGCCGAGAAAGCCGAGATCAACGACCTGGTCATCGCCGAGCTTCGACGCCCAGGCCGGGAACCGGGCCCGAAACGCCTCCAGCAGCCGGGGCCGCACGGCCAGCTCGACCGCGTGCCGCTGGCCGTAGTCGAAGCCGACCGTCTCCACCGCGTCGAACCGGTCGAGCGCCCAGGCGAGGCAGGTCGCCGAATCCTGCCCGCCGGAGAACAGCACGAGAGCGCGCCCCGCCCCCGTGTTCTGCGCCTCTGTCGTGGTCATCCCTCCTCCGTTCCGGGGCGACCGGCTTGCCCGCAGCCGGAAACGCGCCTAGTCAACTCTACGCCGCCTGCCGGCCGAACCGCCATCGTCCGCCCACCGAGGTCGCCGCCTTGCCTTCCGCCGCCCCCGCGCCGCTGACACCGGCCGCGCTGCCCTATCGCTGGCCAATCCTGGCCGGCGTCTGGCTTCTCTATCTCTCCTTCGGCCTCGTCGCGACGAGCCTCGCACCGATGGTCCATCTGGTCAGCGCCGATCTCGGCCTGAGCCATGCCGCCATGGGCAGCATTCTCGGCGCGTGGCCGCTCGTCTACATCGCCGCGGCGATGCCCTGCGGTGCGCTGCTCGACCGGATCGGGCCGCGGCGCGCGCTGTTCGCGGCAGCGGTGGTCATCGCCCTCTCCGCCGCCCTGCGCGGCCTCGCGACCGGACATCTCGGCCTGTTCCTGGCCGTCGCAATGTTCGGCATCGGCGGGCCGCTGATCTCAGTCGGCGCGCCGAAGCTGATCAGCCTGTGGTTCGAGGGCCGCGAGCGCGGTTTCGCAATGGGCATCTATATCACCGGGCCGGCGATCGGCGGCATCGCCGCACTGGCGCTCACCAATGACATCCTGCTGCCCCTGGTTGGCGGGAGCTGGCGCGCCGTCTTGTTGATCCACGCCGCCTTCGCGTTCGCGGCGGGGCTCGCCTGGCTCGCCATCGCCGCGAGCCCAACCAGCCGCGCGGTCGAGCGGCAGAGCGCCGCCGAGGCGCGGCGGCCGCAGCGCGAGGTGCTCGCCAGCCTGCTGCGTGCCCCGGTGGTGCAGACCCTGCTGGTGATGAGCATCGGGATCTTCTTCTTCAACCACGGGCTCAATAACTGGCTGCCAGAGATCCTGCGGAATGCGGGAATGGACGCGACGGCGGCCGGATATTGGGCGGCCGTCCCGACCGCGGTCGGAATCGTCGGCGCGCTGGTGATCCCGCGCCTCGCCACGCCCGAGCGGCGGATCGCGATCCTGGCCGGACTGTTCGCCGCGGCCGGGGCCGCAACACTGCTCATTCACGCAAGTGCGGGCCCGGTCCTGGCCGTCGGCCTTGTCCTGCAGGGGATCGCCCGCAGTTCGATGATGACCGTGGCGATGCTGGCGCTGGTCGAATCCCCGCAAGTGGGCGCGAAGAATGCCGGCGTCGCCGGCGGCCTGTTCTTCTCGGCGGCCGAAGTCGGCGGCGTGCTCGGCCCCTTGACCATCGGCTGGGTCGCGGACATGGCCGGCGGCTTTGGTCGGGCCCTCGATCTGCTCACGGCGGTCTGCGCCCTGCTCCTGCTGCTGGCGGCGCGATTGCGGCGGCTGAGCCGACGGGCGGCGGCGTGACGGGGTCCGCGCCGGCAGCCCTCGACCGGGCGCCGGCATAAACCGGGTCCCTTACGGGTCAGTGAGACACCGCTGTTCCCGCGTGCACCCGCGGCGACCTGTCCCTGGCCGCCGCTATTCCGAAAGCGCCGCCGTCAGGCCGGTCGGGCAGGACAGGCCGGTGCCGCCGAGCCCGCAATAGCCGCCAGGATTCTTGGCGAGATATTGCTGGTGATACTCCTCGGCATAGTAGAAAGGCGGCGCATCGACGATCTCGGTCGTGATCGGCCCGTAGCCATTGGCCGACAGCACCCGCTGATAGGCGTCGCGCGTCGCCTCGGCCAGCCGCCGCTGCTCCGGCGAGAAGACATAGATGCCGGACCGGTACTGGGTCCCGACATCGTTGCCCTGGCGCATCCCCTGCGTCGGGTCGTGATTCTCCCAGAACAGCGTCAGCAGGGCTGCATAGCTGGTTTCCTTCGGGTCGAAGGCGACCAGGACTACCTCGTTGTGGCCCGTCAACCCCGAGCAGACTTCCTCGTAGGTCGGGTTCGGGGTATGTCCGCCGGCATAGCCGGCCGCCGTCGTGTAGACGCCGGGCGCCTCCCAGAACTTGCGCTCCGCACCCCAGAAGCAGCCCATACCGAACATCGCCGTTTCGATCCCGGCGGGAAACGGCGGCTTCAGGGGGTGTCCGTTGACGAAGTGCCGATCCGGCACGCGCATCGCCGCCGCCCGGCCCGGCAGCGCCTCCTCCGGGCTGGGCATCGCAGTCTTCTTCCGCAGGAACCACATCGCGTCCCACTCCTACTCCGGTCGGTCGGACAGTGCCTCTTATCTAGGGCGTCCCCTGCCTCGGGGCAGTCCGATCGGCGCGAGCGCTGGGCGAAGCCGAACGCGGCCGGAGACCGGCCATGCGGCATAGGCCGGCATCGGCAGCACGTTAGTAGCCGAAGCCGGCCCGGTCCCCGGCGGGCAGCATCGCGATCCGGTCCTGCCGGCGCCATTGCAGCACCGCCACGGCGGCGGCCAACAGCAGCGCGGGGACATAGAACCAGTGCATGGCCGGCCGGTCTGCAGGCAGCAGCACCGAGGTCACCGTGAAACCGGTGTCGAGCCCGACGCGCTTCGCATAGCTGCCGAACCGCACGCCGGTGATCTGCGCTTCGTCGCCGGCCGCGAAGACGCTGATTCCGGCTGCCGCGAGCCGCGCGGTGCCCGGCCCGGGCTCGCCCAACGGCAGGCTGACGGTCTTGCGGACTTCGTCGCCTTCGATGGTCAGCCCCTCGACCACGAAAGTCAGTCGTGCCCCGGCGGGAAGCTGCTCGGCCAACTCGACGATCCGACCGCCCGGGGCCTCCTGGTAAGGGTCGTAGAGCCGGTCCAGCCAGAATCCCGGCCGCAGCATCGTGAAGCAGGCAAGCAGGAGGAGCGCCGACTCCCACCAGCGCGAGCGGGTCACGAACCAGCCCATCGTCCCGGCAGCGAAGAGGAGGATGGCGGCGGTGCTCATGACGACCACCAGCAGCCCCTCCGCCCAGCCGCCGATGTCGATCAGCAGCAATTGCGGGTTGAACACGAAGACGAAGGGCAGAACCGCCGTGCGCAGCGCGTACAGGGAGCCCTGTAGCCCGGTCTTGATCGGATCCTCGCCGGAAATGGCGGAGGCGGCATAGCTGGCGAGGCCGACCGGCGGCGTGATGTCCGCCATGATGCCGAAATAGAACACGAAGAGATGGACCGCGATCAGCGGGATCGCGAGACCGGCCTGCGCACCCAGCTCGACCACCACCGGCGCCATCAGGGTCGCGACCAGGATGTAGTTGGCGGTGGTCGGGATGCCCATACCGAGCAGCAGACTGATACCGGCGGTGAACAGCAGCATCAGGATGACGTTGCCGGCCGAAATGAACTCGACGAAGTCGGTCATCATCAGGCCCATGCCGGTCAGCGTGACCGTGCCGACGATGATGCCGGCCGTCGCGGTGGCCACGGCGATGCCGATCATGTTGCGCGCGCCGAGCGCGAAACCGTCGATCAGGTCGCGCACGCCCTGCCGGACGGCCGGCCCGACGGCGCGGCCACCACGGAACAAGGCGATCAGTGGCCGCTGCGTCACCAGGATGCCCATAATGGTCGCGATCGCCCAGAACGCCGACAGGCCCGGCGAGAGCTGCTCGACCATCAGGCACCAGATCAGCACGAAGATCGGGATCAGATGGTAGAGCCCAGTACGCACCACCGGCCAGGCATCTGGCAGCGCAGCCAGCGGCCGGTTCGGATCGTCCATCTCCAGGTCCGGATGGCGTGAGGCGTACCACGCCGTGCCGAGATAGACCGCGACGCCGGCCAGGGCGAGGAGGAGTCCGGCGGCATCGCCGAACGTCCCCTGCACCAGCAGGATGCCGTAATAGATGCCGACGCAGACCAGGATGGTGCCGCTGATGCCGATCCCGAGCCGGACGAGCCGTTCGCCCCGCGTACGGGCGACGGCCCGCGGGAGCGGCTGTGCACCGATCTTCACTGCCTCGAGATGAACCATGTAAAGCAGCGCGAGGTAGGAGATGACGGCCGGCAGCAGGGCGTGCTTAACGATCTGCGCATACGGGATGCCGACATATTCGACCATCAGAAAGGCCGCGGCCCCCATCACAGGCGGCATGATCTGCCCGTTGACCGAGGATGCGGTCTCGATCGCCCCGGCCTTCACGCCCGGCAGGCCGGTCCGCTTCATCATCGGAATGGTGAAGATGCCGCTCGAGACGACGTTCGAGACCGACGACCCGGAGATGACGCCGTTGAGGCCGGAGGAGACCACCGCCACCTTCGCCGGGCCGCCGCGCAGGTGGCCGAGCAGAGCGAAGGAGATCTGCATCATGTAATTGCCGGCCCCCGCCTTCTCGAGCAGCGAGCCGAACAGAACGAACAGGAAGACGAAACTGGTCGAAACGCCCAGCGCCACACCGAAGACGCCCTCGGTCGTCAGCCACTGGTGCGTCAGAAACCGGGTGAGCGAGGCGCCCTTGTGCTGGATCACCTCCGGCATCCAGGGGCCGGCGAAGGTGAAGAAGACGAAGACGAGGGCCACCCCCACCAGCGGCGGGCCGAGCGAACGCCGCGTCGCCTCGAGCAGCAGCAGGAAGCCGCACACGGCCACGACCAGGTCGAGCATGATCGGCTGACCCGGCCGCAGGGCCAGCTCGCGAGAGAATAGGAAATAATACGCGGCGGCAAAGGTGCCGACCAGCGCCAGCGCCCAATCGAGCGCGGGGATCCGGTCGCGCGGCGAGGATTTCAGCGCCGGATAGGCGGTGAACGCCAGAAACAGCGCGAAGGCGAGGTGAATCGAGCGCGCCTCGGTGTCGTTCAGGATGAAGACGCCGAGCGTGAAGGGCAGCGGCGAGGCGTACCAGACCTGGAATGCCGACCAGGCCACTGCCACCGCCAGCAGCAGTGTCGCCGGCCAGCCTCGCGGGGCGCGCGCACCGGTGTCGGCGGCGGCGACGAGCTCACCGAGTTCGTTCTCGGTCGCGGGGCGCCGGGGTATGTCGGTCTCGGCCATGGCAGCCTCGCCCCGCAATCTATGCACTGCTCGTTCCGCCCCCGGCCCGACCCTCGCCGACTCCGCAGGCGAAAGCGGGCCGCGCGGCGACAGCCGCGGGAGGCCGGGGGCGCCTCATGGAACCTCGGTGGATGGGCGTCGGCCTACTGCATCCACCCCTTCTCCTTATAGTACTTGATCGCCCCCTCGTGCATCGGCGCCGAGAGGCCGTCCTTGATCATGTTGTTCGGGTCGAGATTGGCGAAGGCCGGGTGCAGCCGCTTGAACTCGTCGAAATTGTCGAACACGGCCTTGACCACCCGATAGACCGCCTCTTCCGGCACGGCGCTGGAGGTCGTCATTGTCGCGAGCACGCCGTAGGTCTGGATCGGGTCGGGATTGTTGTTGTACATCCCGCCCGGAATCGTCGCCTTCGCGTAATACGGATAGGTCGTGACCAGCTTGTCGACGGCCGGACCGTCCAGCGGGATGATCTTGGCGCCGCAGGTCGTGGTCGGGTCCTGGATGTTGGCCGAGGGATGGCCGACGGCGTAGAAGAAGCCGTCGATCTTGTTGTCGCAAAGCGCGGGGCCGTGCTCGTCGGCCTTCAGCTCCGCCGCCAGCGCGAAATCGTTCAGGGTCCAGCCGAGGGCGTCCATCAGCAGCTCGAACGAGGCTCGCGTGCCG
>CAZVAR010000048.1:0-23179 GCA_964625225.1 uncultured Alphaproteobacteria bacterium
AGGCCGAACACGATCGACGGCACCGCGGCGAGGTTGTTGATGTTGACCTCGATCAGGTCGGTCCAGCGGTTCTTCGGAGCGAACTCCTCCAGGTAGACGGCGGCGAGCACGCCGATCGGGAAGCTCAGCGCCAGGGTGACGGTCAGGAGGTAGAACGAGCCGACCACGGCGCCCCAGATGCCGGCCAGCTCGGGTTCGCGGCTGTCTGCCGTCGTGAAGAAGTCGATATCGAAGCGCTTCTCGATCCGGTCCTGCGCACTGAGGGCGTCGATCCAGGCGATTTCCCTGTCGCTGACCCGGCGATCGGCTTCGGGGACCTCCCGGGAAATGTGTCCCTTGAGGAGCTGGTCGATATCGTCCGATGTCTTGAGCCAGACCCGTCGGGTCTCGCCGATCAGCGCGGGATCGTCGAGCACCATCCGAAGCAGCCGCAGATCGGCTCCGGAGGAGACGATCCCGGCCAGCAGCCGTCGGTCCCGGCGGCCGGTAACGTCGGGAAACTCCCGCTGCAGCGCACTCCGCACCAGTCCGGCATAGTTGCCGGTCCTGAGCGCCTCTGGGCTGCGGTCGCCGCCGGGGGCGATCGCCTGCGGATCGAAATGAATGTCGAGCGCCACGTAATGCGTCCGGAACGCACCGATCCCTGTGCTCACGACGGAGATCAGAAGCAAAGCCAGCATCGTCACCGCCGCCAGGATGGCTGCGATCCCGTAGAGCCGGAACCGCTTCTCCGCTGCGTGGCGCCGCTTCACGCGGTCTTCCACGACCGGGCGGGAGCGGATCGCCGGCTGCCGCACGATGACGTCACTCATATTTTTCCCTGTATTTCCGGACCACGCGCAGAGCGATCACGTTGAGCGACAGCGTAACGAGGAAGAGGACGAGGCCGAGCGCGAAGGCGGCGAGCGTCTTCGGGCTGTCGAACTCCTGGTCGCCGACCAGCAGCGTGACGATCTGCACCGTCACGGTCGTGACCGCCTCGAACGGGTTGACGGTCAGGTTCGCGGCAAGCCCGGCGGCCATGACGACGATCATTGTCTCGCCGATGGCGCGGCTGATCGCGAGCAGCACGGCGCCGACGATCCCCGGCAGGGCCGCCGGGATGACGACTTGGCGGATCGTTTCCGACTTGGTTGCTCCGAGCGCGTAGGACCCGTCGCGCAGCGCCTGGGGGACCGCGTTCATGACGTCATCCGAAAGCGACGACACATAGGGAATGATCATCACCCCCATCACGAGGCCGGCGGCCAGTGCGGATTCGGAGCTGGCCTCGATACCGATCCGCTCGGCGAAGCCTCGGACCGCCGGCGCCACCGTCAAGGCGGCGAAGAACCCGAACACGACGGTCGGGATTCCGGCCAGGATCTCGAGCAGCGGCTTGGCTGTCGCCCGCACCCGCGGGCCCGCATAGTCCGACAGGTAGATCGCGGACATCAGCCCGATCGGCACCGCGACCAGCATCGCGATCGCCGTGATCAGCAGCGTTCCGGCGAATACCGGGACCGCGCCGAAACTGCCGCTGGCGCCGGCCTGGTCCGCGCGGATCGCGATCTGGGGGCTCCAATGCAGGCCGAACAGGAATTCGCCGATCGGAACGGCTGCGAAGAAGCGCGCCGCCTCGAAGACCAGCGACAGAACAATGCCGACCGTGGTCAGGACGGCGATCGTCGACGCGAGGATCATCACGGCCTTGACGACGCGCTCGACCGCATCGCGCGCGCGCAGGCTCGGGCCGATGTGCCGCTGCCCGATCGCGAGGCCGCCGAGCGCGACTGCGAGGGCGACGCCGATCCCTGCCCAGACACCGATCCGGTGTGCGCCGTCATAGCTCTCAAGCGCGGCGAGTATCGCCGGGTCGGCGGCGCCGCTCACGCGATTCTGGACGATGTTGCGTGCCTGGGCGAGCAGCAGCTCGAGCCGCGCGGGCTCCAGCGCCAGAATTTCGGGCGGCAGGTTGCTGCGCAGGATCCATTCGGTCGCGTAGGGCTGCAGCAGCAGCCAGCCGAGCAGGACGACCAGGCTCGGAATACCGCACCAAAGGGCCACGTAGGTGCCGTAATGGCTCGGCAGCGAGTGCAGCCGCCTGCCGGTCGCACCCGCGGCTGCGAGCGCCCGGCCGCGGCCGAGATAAAAGCCGGCCGCGGTGAGCAGCAGCAGGGTCGTGATGAAGATCGTCGCTTCCATGGTCCGGTCCGGTCCGGCCGCCGGGATGGAGGGGACGGCTGCCCCCTCCGCCGCGGTCACATCGTGAGCGGCTGCAGGCTTGTGGCCGCCTGCCGCTGCACCTCGCGCTCCGCATCGGGGAGCGGGATCAGTCCTTTGTCCGCCAGATAGCCGTCCGCGCTCCAAGCGCCCGGGCTGGTGAACTCGGCGACATACGCTTCGATGCCGGGTACCGCGCCGACATGCGCGTTCTTCACATAGAAGAACAGCGGCCGCGACACGCCGTAATCGCCGGCGGCGATGTTCTCGAAGGTCGGCTCGATGCCGCCGATCCTGGCACCTTGAAGCTTGTCACCGTTCTGGTCGAGGAAGCTGAAGCCGAAGATGCCGAAGGCGTTCGGGTTGGCGACCAGCTTCTGAACGATGAGATTGTCGTTTTCGCCGGCTTCGATATAGGCCCCGTCCTCACGGACGAGCATGCATGCCTTGCCGGTCAGCCCGAGTTCCTTCGCCCCGGCAACGTCCTTGCAGCCTTCTTCCATCACCAGCTCGGCGAAGGCGTCCCGCGTGCCGGAGGTCGGCGGCGGGCCGAACACCTCGATTCGCTGCTGCGGCAGGTTCGGATTGACGTCGCTCCATAGCCTGTACGGGTTGTCGACCAGCTTACCGTCGACCGGCACCTGCTTGGCGAGCGCCAGCCAGAGATCCCGCTTGGCGACGTCGATGCTCGGGCCATCCTTGGCATTCGCCAGCACGATGCCGTCGTACCCGATCTTGACCTCAGTGATCTCGGTCACGCCGTTCCGTGCGCACTGCTCGACCTCGGACTTCTTGATCCGGCGCGAGGCGTTGGCGATGTCCGGATGCTGCTCGCCGACGCCGGCGCAGAACAGCTTGATGCCGCCGCCGGAGCCAGTGCTCTCGACGACGGGCGCTTTGAAATCGGTCTTCTTCGCGAAGTTCTCGGCGACGGCGGTCGAGAACGGGAACACGGTCGAGGAGCCGACGATGCGGATCTGGTCGCGTGCCTGTGCCGCACCCGTGAGTGCCATGCCGGCGATGGCCGCCACGGCCGTGGCGGTGAGAAGCGTCTTCATGTCGGAACTGCCTCCGTCTCTGCATTCATGCGAACGGAGCGCCGTCGCCCCCGACGGTCGCGCCGCTGGACGACCTGATACCCGGCGGCGTCGACAGTATTATTGCGATCGCGTTACGGTTTTTTGACGGTGGCGGCGCTCGTCTCCGGACGTGGCGCGGCAACCGGCAGGGTCACCGTGAAGCTGCTCCCTTGCCCTTCGACGCTGCGGATGGCGAGGCTGCCACGATGGCGGCTGACGATATGCTTGACGATGGCAAGACCGAGCCCTGTACCGCCGAGATTGCGCGAACGCGCGGCATCGACCCGGTAAAAGCGCTCGGTCAGGCGCGGCAGATGCTCGCTCGGGATGCCCTCGCCATAGTCGCGGACCTCCACGGCCAGCTGTTCCGGCGTCCGTCCGGCTGCCGCCGTCGCGCGGACCGTGATCTCGACCGGTGTGCCGGGCCGGGAATATTTGATCGCGTTTTCCAGCAGGTTGCCGAAGACCTGCGCCAGCTGATCGCGGTCCCCGGCTACCGGCGGCAGCCCGCTGGGGCAGTCGACGGCGATCCGCATCTCTCGCTCGGCTGCGACCCGTTCCAGCGCTTCGACGACCGACCGGAGCATCTCCTCCAGCTCGACCGCAGCGGTCGGCGGATTGTGCTCCTCGGCTTCGATCCGTGATAGTGACAGCAGGTCTTCGACGATGCGGCGCATCCGGGTGGCCTGCCCCTGCATGATGGCGAGGAAGCGCTCCCGTGCCTCCGGATCGTCGCGTGCCGGCCCCTGCAGCGTCTCGATGAAGCCGACCAGGGCCGTGAGCGGCGTCTTCAACTCGTGACTCACATTGGCGACGAAGTCGACGCGCATCTGTTCGCTGCGGCGGATCGAGGTCTGGTCCTCGAGCGCGACGATGACCGCATCGCTTCCGTCGCTCCACTGCGGCAGCGGGGCGATGCGCGCCCGCATCGCCCGCTCCACGGCCAGGGACAATTCGAAATCGACGGTCCGGCTGCGGCCGTCGCGCAATGTGTCCGTCACCGCGTCGAGAATACCCGGATTGCGGAGCACGGTGACGAGATCGCGCCCGGTCAGGCCGCTTCCGAGCAGCGCTTCGGCTGCGGGATTCGCCAGCACCACCTGGCGGCGCCGGTCCAGCACGAGAAGCGGTTCCGGAACGCTGTGAACGATCGCCTCGGCGCCGGCCGCGCGTGCCTCAAGCGCACGTTGCGCCGCGGCGATGCGCCGTCGCGCCCGGGCCAGTGCCAACGCGATCTCCGCGGTCAGAGCGGTCCGGGCGGCACGCGGTGGCCGCGTGCCCGCCCGTGCCGCCAGATCATCCGCCAGCATCGCCAGAGCGGCCAGATCGAGGAGGTGCGGCCGAACGATCGGCACGGCCAGCGCGGTCGCGAGCATCGCGCCGAGCACGGCAGCGCCGGCCGAGAGCGTCCCCGTCGCGACGAGAATCAGCAGCACCGCCCAGGCCGGTGCCGCCGCCGCTGCCGCCGCCAGCGCCGCGCGCCGCCACCCGGTCTTCACGGCCGGTATCCTGGTGGGTATCGCCGGGCGGGTCGGGTCCGGATCGGCTCAGTCTCCCGTCGCTTGCCGCCTCGGCGGGGTGATCCGGATCGACGTGATCTGGTTGCGCACGCGGCGCAGAACCTCGAAACGGAAGCCGTAGAAGTCGAAGCTCTGGCCGGGCTCGGGAATTTGCCGTGCCTCCCGCAGTAACAGCCCGGCGACGGTCGCCGCCTCCTCGTCGGGCAGGTTCCACTCGAACTCGCGATTGAGGTCGCGGATCGTCACCGTGCCGGCGACGATGTAGGAGCCGTCCGACTGCGCCCGTACTCCGGGAACGGCAAGGTCGTGCTCGTCGGAGATGTCGCCCACGATTTCCTCGAGAATATCCTCCAGCGTCACCAGGCCCATCAGGGCCCCGTATTCGTCGACCACGAGGGCGAAGTGCTCGCGCCGGCGGCGGAACGCCTGGAGCTGATCGAGGAGAGTGGTCGAATCCGGGATGAACCAGGCCGGGGTCGCGAGGGCGCGGACATCCACCCGGTCGATGTCGCCGCCCTGCGCCTGCACAGCGCGCAGCAGCGCTTTCGCGTGGATCACCCCGACGATGTTGTCCGGGTCGTCGAGCCAGACCGGGACGCGGGTATAGGGACTGCTGAGAACCTGCTCCGCGATCTCCCGCGCCGGCAGGCTGCCGTCGACCGTGGCCATGTTCCGGCGATGGGTCATGATCTCGCTGACGGAGACGTCGCCCAGGTCGAGGACGCTGCGCAGCATGCGCCGTTCGTCGCGGATCTCGCGATCGTCGCCCCGGTGCAGTTCGATGGCGCCACGCAACTCCTCCTCCTGTGCTGCGTGGCTGTAGGGGGTATCCGCCTCCTCGCCCAGCAGCCGTAATCCCTGGCGGACGAAGAACTGGATGGCGACCACGGCGGGCCGCAGGATCCGCACCACCGGATGGAGCAGCGGCGCGACGGCGATCGCCGCCCGGTCGGCATGATTGAAGGCGAAGGTCTTCGGCATCACCTCCGAGAAGATCAGGATGATCAGGGTCATCGCGACCGTCGCATAGGCGACGCCGGCATCCCCGACCAGGCGGATCAGCAGGCTGGTGGCCAGGGACGCCGACAGGATGTTGACCAGGTTGTTGCCGAGCAGGATGGTCCCGATCATGACCTCCTTGTCGTCCCGCAGCCGCCGGACCAACGCGGCGTTCCGGTTTCCCTGCCGCTCCAGATGGTGCATCCGCGCCCGCGAGGCCGCGGTCAGCGCGGTCTCGGCACCGGAAAAGAAGGCGGACATCATCAGGAGGATGAGAATCCCCCCGAGCGTGATCCAGAGTCCCTGATCCATCGGCTCGTCAGTGTTGTTCCGGCCCGTTGCGGCGCCTCAGCGGCCCACCGCCTCGCACAGCAGCGCGCGTACGGTCTCGATCGGAGCCTCGCGGGTCACGAAGGCCCGGCCGATGCCGCGGGCGAGGACGAATGTCAGGCGCCCGTCGCTCGCCTTCTTGTCCTGCCGCATCCGTTCGATCAGTGCGTCCGGCTCGTGCGCGCCGGCGGCGATGCCGGTCGGCAGCCCGACCGCGGCGAGATGGCTGCGCACCCGCTCGGCGTCGGCCGCGGGGCAGAGGCCCAGCCGCACTGAGAGCTCGAAGGCAAGGCACATGCCGATCGCGACCGCTTCGCCGTGCAGGAGGGCATCGCCATAGCCGGTTTCCGCCTCCAGCGCATGCGCGAAGGTGTGGCCGAGATTCAGCAGGGCACGGTCGCCGGTCTCGCGCTCGTCGGCGGCCACGATGGCGGCCTTGGCGCGGCAGCTCGTGACGACGGCCCGACGCATCGCCGCGCCGTCGCCTGCGAGCAGGCGCGGACCGTTCTCCTCGAGCCAGGCGAAGAACGGCGCATCGTTGATGAGGCCGTATTTCGCGACCTCGGCGTAGCCGGCGCGCAGCTCCCGCGCGGGCAGCGTCGCGAGCGTGCCGGTGTCGGCCAGCACCAGCGTCGGCTGGTAGAAAGCGCCCACCAGGTTCTTGCCGTGTCGCGTATTGATCCCGGTCTTGCCGCCGACCGAGCTGTCGACCTGGGCGAGCAGCGTGGTCGGTGCCTGGACGAAGTCGATGCCGCGCAGCGCGATGCTGGCCGCGAAGCCGCCCAGATCGCCGATCACGCCGCCGCCCAGCGCGATCAGGGTGGTGTTGCGGTCGATGCGCAGGTCGAGCATCGCATCCAGAAGGCGCTCCAGATGCGCGAAGCTCTTGGTCGCCTCGCCGGCGGGGAGGACGATCGGGTCGCATTGGATCCCGGCGGCCTCCAGTGCCGTCCGCAACGTCGGCAGGTGGCGCTCGGCCAGGTTGGTGTCGGTGACCACCACGGCGCGCGGCCGGCGGAGCCGCGGCCGCACATGCGTTCCGGCCTGGGCGAGCAGGTTCGGGCCGACCAGGATGTCGTAACTGCGCGCGCCGAGTTCGACACGCACCGTCTCGATTTCGACGCCGGGTACGCTCACGACGACGTATCCGCAGCGTGGTCCGCCGTCAGCTCGGGCCGCTCGGCGAGGTGGGCGCGGAGGGCGGCCAGCACGCGTTCGGCGGTGTCCTCGGCCGGCCCTTCCGCGGTGTCGACGACGATATCCGCCTCGGCATAGAGCGGTGAGCGCTCGGCCAGCAGCCGTTCCAGCGTCTCGCGCATATCGCCGTTCTTGAGCAGCGGCCGGTTGTTCCGGCGCGCGACCCGGCGCAGCAGCAGGTCGAGGTCGGCACGTAGCCAGACGGAGATGCCGCGGGCCCGTATCTCGGCACGCGTGCGCGGGTCGCAGAAGGCGCCGCCGCCGGTCGCCAGCACATGCACGGGGCCCTCGAGCAGCCGGGCGATGACGCGTCGCTCTCCGTCCCGGAACGCCGCCTCGCCGTGGATCTCGAAGATGTCCTCGATCGAGCAGCCGGCGGCGGCCTCGATCTCGGCGTCCGCATCCACGAAATCGACGCCGAGCCGTGTCGCGAGACGCCGGCCGATCGTGCTCTTGCCGGCGCCCATCATGCCGACCAGGACCAGGGTGCGCGGCAGTTTGGTCATGCGGGATCGCTTCATTGCGGGTACGCTGCCTTTGGGCGCGGCCGCGTGGCGTTGAACATGCGGATAGGCCTCGATACACTCGCGCCGATCTCGGCGTGCCCCAACATTAGCACATTGCGACCCGATGCAAATTTCCGGGACGGCGGCTATGCCCGCCGCCGCCGGACCGAGCCGGACCGGCCGGGAGCCGGCCTGCCCCCGCCCTCCATTGCTCGGGCAGAGAGGAGTAATGAGGACCCTGACCCGCGTCGTCCTGATCGCCGTCCTGGTGGCCGTCGTCGTCGGCGTGACCGTACTTGCCGTGTGGGACATCCCGCCGCCGGTCGCCCGAGTGGAGAAGGTTCTGCCGGATGAGCGCTTCCCGCGCTAGCTTCGCGGCCCTGGTCTGGGTTCCGGTCGCTCTGGTCACGGCGGGCGCCTGGGCGGAGGAGCCGCTCCGGCTGTGGCGGCCCCAGCCCGACCGGGCTTCGCCGTCCGGAGAGACGGGCGGGCTGCAGTCGCGCAGCCCGGTCGCGCCGGTCGAGGTGCAGAAGCTGGCGCCGCCCGATCCCGAGGCGGTCGGGATCCCGCAGGAGGCGCACGGCCTCGGCCAGAAATTGTGGGCGGGCAGCCGTCGCAGCGAGATCGCCGACCTGATCCGGCAGCTCCCGCCCCGTGTCGATTCGGCGGTGCTGTACGATCTGCTCCGCCGCGTGCTGCTGGCGAGCGCGCCGCCTCCGGCCGGGGCAGCGGACGGTCCTGGCCTGCTTCCGCAGCGGGTGGCGCGGCTCGCGACGATCGGCGCAGTGGACGATGCAGCGGCGCTGCTCGATGTGGCGCGCGAGCGCGACGGGACTCTGGACCGGCTCGCGCTCGACGTGGCGCTGTTGCGCCACGACCTGCCGGCCGCCTGCGAGGCGGCCCGGGCCGGCATCGAAGCATACGCCGAGCCGTACTGGCAGAAGGCGTTGATTTTCTGCCAGGTGCAGGCGGAGGAGCGCGACCGCGCCGCTCTCGGCGCCGACCTTCTGCGCGAGATGGATCGCGGCGATCCTGCCTTCTTCGTTCTGCTCGAGGCGCTGCTGGGCATGCAGCCGGCCAAGCTCGCGGAGCTGCCGGATGCGACGCCGCTGCATCTCGCGATGCTGCGGGCGGCAGAAGTGCCGGTGCCGGCGGAGCTCCTCCGCGACGCGAAGCCGGCGCTGCTGCGCAGCATCGCCCTCAACCGCAACGCATCGCTGCCGGTGCGCCTGGAGGCCGCGGAGAAGGCGGTCGCGGCACAGGCGCTCGACCCGGAGCGACTGGCCGAACTGTACGGCCGCGTGGAGCGGGCGCCGGACGGCGCGGCGGAGCCGGACGGCTGGGCGCCGGAAGACCGGGCCCGGCTGCTGACGACGGCCGTCCTGGCGACCGACCCGGCGGCGCGGGCCGGTGCCCTGCAGCGGCTGCTGACCCGTGCCCGCGAACGCGGCGGCTACGAGCCGGCCGCCCGCGCCGCCTGGCCGCTGATCGATGGCCTGTCCCCCGGGGGGCGTCTTGCGTTCTTCGCCGGCGAGGCGGCACGGGCAGCCCTGCTCGTCGGACAGCCCGCGCGCGCCCGGGACTGGCACCGGCTCGCGGTGCGAGAGGCGCAGGGAAACGCGCGGGCGGCGCGGGACGCGGTGACCCTGACTCCGCTCCTGCGGCTGGCGGACCCGCGCGGACCGGCATGGCCGGCCGACGAAATCGGGCGCTGGTGGTCGTTCCAGCTCGAGCGCGACCCGGAGCAGGCGCGACGTCGGGCCACGCTGCTGTTCACGCTGTTCGATGCGCTTGGCGAGCCGGTGCCCCAGCGCGCCTGGTCGCTCGTGCGCGCCGCTGCCGAGGCGGGGCCGGCGCCGCCGCCGGCTGCGAGCCCGGAGGGCCTGCAGGAGGCGGCCGCCGACGGCCGGCGCGGCGAGACTGTCCTGCGCGCCGTCCTCGCCGTCGCGTCCGCTGACGATCTGACCGATCCGGCGGTCATGCACGGTGTCGTCCGGGCGCTGCGCCTGGTCGGGCTCGAGCGGGAGGCGCGCGCCCTGGCGGTCGAGGCGGCCTTGGCGGCGGGGACCTGAGTCGCCATGGCGGGCCATGCGCGGGCACCGCGTCGCCCCGGACCGCTGGGCGCGGGCGGCGCCGGGACATCGAGCCGGGTCGAGGCCTTTCTGGAAATGCTGGTCGCCGAGCGGGGTGCCGCCGCCAACACGGTGGCGGCCTACCGGCAGGACCTGATCGATTGCGGCGCCTTCGTCGCGCGGCGCGGGCGCACGCTGGAGGCGGCCGATGCCGACGATGTCCGCGCCTATCTCGATGCCCTGGCCGCCGCCGGCATGACGCCGCGGACTGCGGCCCGGCGGCTGTCCGCGCTTCGGCAGTTCTTCCGGTTCCTGCTGATCGAGGGTGACCGCACCGACGATCCCTGCGCGATCATCGACGGCGCCCGGCAAGGCCGGCCGCTGCCCAAGATCCTCACCGAGGCGGAGGTCGAGGCGCTGCTCGCCGCGGCGCGGGCCCGCAGCGGCCCGGAGGGGCTACGGCTCGTCGCGCTGCTGGAACTGCTCTACGCCACCGGTATGCGCGTCTCCGAGTTGATCGCGCTGCCGGTCGGGGCGGACGCCCGGCATGCGGGGGCGCTGCTGGTGCGCGGCAAGGGCGGCAAGGAGCGGCTGGTGCCGCTGAACGAAGCGGCACTTTCGGCGCTCGCCGCCTACCGGGCCGTGCGCGACCGGTTCCTGCGCGACGGCCGCCCGTCGCCCTGGCTGTTCCCGTCGCGTGGCGCGGAGGGGCATCTGACGCGCCGCCGCGTGGGGCAGCTCCTGCACGATCTGGCGATCGAGGCCGGGATCGATCCGGCCAAAGTGTCGCCCCATGTGCTGCGGCACGCCTTCGCGACCCATCTGCTCGATCATGGCGCGGATCTGCGGAGCGTCCAGCAGATGCTGGGCCACGCGGACATCGCGACGACCCAGATCTACACCCACGTCCAGGGTGAGCGGCTGCGTGCCGTGGTCGAGGCGCACCATCCTCTGGCGCAGACGCCGCCGCGCCGTACCCGGCCGCCGCGCTGAGCGGCGGTTGACAAGCCGGCGTCGAGCCGGCAAGAAGCCCCGTTTCTGTCGCCGGCCCCCGTCGGCCGAGGGATGCGTTCGTGCTCACGCCGCTGGAATTCGAGAAGCCGATCCTCGAGCTCGAGGCCAAGATCGAGGAGCTGCGCCATCTGAGCAGCAGCGACGAGCTCAACATCGCCGACGAGATCGCCGATCTCCAGGCGAAGGCGGAGCGCCAGCTGCGGCAGGTTTATGCGAAGCTGGCGCCTTGGCAGAAGGTGCAGGTGGCCCGCCACCCGCACCGCCCGCACACGCGGGACTATCTGAACGCGCTCGTGGAAGACTTCACCCCGCTTGCCGGCGACCGGCTCTATCGCGACGATCCGTCGATCCTGGGCGGGATCGGCCGCTTCCGGGGCTGGTCGGCCGTGTTCATCGGCAATGAGAAGGGGCACGACACCGAATCGCGGGTCCGCCACAATTTCGGCATGGCGCATCCGGAGGGCTACCGCAAGGCACAGCGGCTGATGGATCTTGCGGACCGGTTCCGGCTGCCGGTCGTCACCTTCGTCGATACACCCGGCGCCTTCCCGGGAGTGGAGGCCGAGGAGCGGGGCCAGGCGGAGGCGATCGCGCGCTGCATCGCGCGCTGCCTCGACCTTCGCGTGCCGATGATCGCCACCATCATCGGCGAGGGCGGCTCGGGCGGTGCGGTCGCGCTCGCTACCGCCAACACCGTGCTGATGTTGGAGCACGCGATCTATTCGGTCATTTCGCCGGAGGGCTGCGCCTCGATTCTCTGGCGGAGCGCGGAGAATGCGAAGGAGGCGGCGGACGCGCTCAAGCTGACGGCACAGGACCTGCTGCGGCTCGGCGTGATCGACCGGGTGATCGACGAGCCGTTGGGCGGCGCCCACCGCAACCCGCAGCGCACCATCGCCGCCGTGGGCGATGCGGTCGAGCAGGCATTGCGCACGCTGATGCACGACGAGCCCGCCCTGCTGCGCCACCGCCGACGGGAGAAGTTCCTCCAGATGGGCCGGCAGGGATTGGGGTGAACGCAACCGCCCCGAAGGCGCCGGTCATCGTGGCGGAGGGGCTCGAGAAGCGGTTCGGGTCGATCCACGCGGTGCGCGGCGTCAGCTTCGCGATCACGTCGGGCAGCTGTGTCGGCCTGCTGGGGCCGAACGGGGCCGGCAAGACCACGACCATGCGCATGATCATGGGCCTGACCCGGCCGAGCGGCGGAACGCTGCTCCTGTTCGGGGTGCCGCCCGGGGCTCTCGACCGGTCGCTCAAGGCCCGTGTCGGCCTGGTGCCGCAGGAGGACAATCTCGACCCCGACCTGTCGGTACGGCAGAATCTGGAGGTCTATGGCCGCTATTTCGGCCTTCCGTCGGCGCTGGTGGCGAAGCGGGTGCCGGAACTGCTCGCATTCATGCAGCTCGGTGATCGCGGCGGTGCCAAGGTGGTCCAGCTCTCCGGAGGCATGAAGCGGCGCCTCGTCATTGCCCGCGCGCTGATCGCGGACCCGGACCTGGTGATCCTCGACGAGCCGACGACCGGCCTCGACCCGCAGGCCCGTGTGCTGATCTGGCGGCGCCTCCTCGACCTGAAGCGGCAGGGCAAGACGCTGCTGCTGACGACGCACTACATGGACGAGGCGCAGCGGCTCTGCGACCGGATCATCATCGTCGATGCCGGGCGCGTGCTCGACGACGGCACGCCGCAGGAGCTGATCGACCGACATGTCCGCGGCCACGTGTTCGAGGTCGCAAAGCCGCTGCCGGACGGGTTCGTCGAAGACGGGCTGGAGCGAGAAGATATCGGCGACGCGGTCCTCTATTACGCCGCCGAGCCGGCCGAAGTGATCCGGCGCATGCCGGCGGCGGCGACCTTCCTCCACCGGCCGGCCAATCTGGAGGACGTGTTCCTGCGCCTGACCGGCCGCAGCCTGCGGGAGGGCTGACGCACCGTGATCCCTCTCAACCGCTATGCGCTCGCCGTCTGGCGGCGGCAGAGCCTGGTCTGGCGGCGGCTGATCTGGTCGTCGCTGGCGACCAACATCGGTGAGCCGCTGCTGTTCCTGTTCGCCTTCGGCTACGGGCTGGGCGCGGTGATCGACCGACTCGGCGGTCTTGATTATCTCGCCTTCGTCGTGCCGGGCATGATGGCCTACACGACGATGTTCGCCGCCACCTTCGAGACGACCATCAGCGCCTATGCGCGTTTTCAGATGCAGCGCACCTGGGACGCGATCCTGGCGACGCCGGTCTCGCTCACCGAGCTGCTGCTGGGCGAGGTGCTTTGGGCGGCGACCAAGGGCCTGGTTGCGGCAACCAGCGTGCTGGCGGTCGGGTGGCTGTGGGGCGGCATCCGCGACCCGGTCGGCGCCTTTCTGGCGATGCCGGTGCTGGCCGTCGGCGGTGCCTGCTTCGCGGCCTGCGGCCTGGCCGCGACCGCGCAGGCGAAGAGCTGGGAGTTCTTCGCCTACGTGTTCACCTTCTGGGTGACGCCGATGTTCGTCTTCTCCGGGACTTTTTTCGAGGTGACGCGCTTTCCCGGATTTATCCAGGCGATCGCCTGGGTCCTGCCCATGACACACCTGATCGCGGTGGTGAGGCCGCTGACGGCCGGCCTCTCTCTGGAGCCGCTCGTCGCGATCGGACATCTCGCCTATGTCGCCGCGTTGGCAGCGGTCGGCTTCGCCCTGGCGCGGCAGCGGATCGGGCGGCGGATGTTCGATTGAGCCGCCCGTGGCGGCTCAGCCGATCGGTTCGAGATGCGCGCGGAGTGGGGGCGCGAACGCCTGCTCGGCGAGGTGGCCGGCGACGACGACCAGCGCTGTCGCGACGCAGCCCGCATCCGCCGCGGTCGGCGCACAGCCGTTGCGGTCGAGGACCGGTGCCGCGGTCCCTACGGCCATCCGCGCATTGCCGTCGACGAACGGGTGACTGCGCGCAAGGCAAGACGTAGGCGGCCGCAGGCGCCGCCCTTCTTCCAGCGGCCGTTGGAACAGAGTTGGCGTTCGGGCGGACGTCAAGATGTCCCCAAGCGTCACGCGAAGGCCTGCCGGATTCGCCCCCAGTCCTCGATCGCTTGCTCCTGGCCCGGCACGATCTGCACGGTGAACTGCGTATAGCCGGCGCTGCGCAACGCCTCGATGCGCCGCTTCAGCTCCGGCTCGGTCGCGGTGAAGGTCGTGGCGCGGATCAGCTCCGCCGTTACGAACGGCCGCTCTTCCGGCTTCACGAACATCAGATGGCCGCGATGATTCTCCAGATACGGCGCATCGGCCGGCTCGAAGCGGCGCGCGAGCTCGATATAGCCGGCGACGGCATCGGCTACCCCGGGCGGGATCGCGCTCGAATTGGGCAGACCGGTCAGCGCGGCGTCGGCGGCGCGGTGCAGCAGCACGGCCGCGCGCGGACCGGCCTGCGCCATGGCGCGCGGCGAGTCGCAGGGCTCGCCCTCGGACAGCACGCAGCCGCAGGTGAAGGCCGTAGCGGAGAGGTCGGCGCGCGCGCGGCCCGCCGCCTCCCAGCTCTTCTGCATGTCCTCGAGGCCCGCGATGCCGCCGGCCACGTCGTTGAAGAAGTTGAGCCACCCCGCACCGAGCTTGGCAGTCAGCGCCCGCCCGCGCGGCCCGTAGGCGGAGACGTGCAGCCGGATCGGCGTGCGCGTGTCGATCAGGCCGAGCTCCGGGTTCAGGAAGCGGATCTTGCGCCGCTTACCCTCGAATTCCGCCTCGACGGTTTCTTCGGCCAGGAGCGCCGTCACGATACGGATATACTCCTCCATGTCGGCCAGCCTGATCGCGCCGAGCCCCATGGCGCGCCGGCCGGTGAAGCCGGTGCCGACGCCGAAATCGATGCGTCCGGGCGCCAGCCGGTTGAGCGAGGCGAAGGCGTTGGCCGCTACCGGCGCAATGCGGTTGGACGGAATGAGCACGCCCGTGCCGAGCCGGATGCGCTCGGTCTTGACCGCCGCCGCCCCCATCGCGACGAAGCAGTCGGCACTCAGCATCTGCGTGTCGTAGAACCAGGCGGAAGTGAAGCCCAGCTCCTCCGCCCGTTGGACGACCTTCCAGGAATCGGCGGCCGTGGCGACCGCGATGCCGAACTCCATGCCCATCCTCCCCGGCTGACATTCTTACGGCCGGCCCGACGGCGGGCGGTGAGCCCGGTGCCGCGACGCCTCTGCGGTCGCGATTGCCCTGCGAGACAGTGCCTCCGAATCGGCGAGGACGTAGCGTCGACGCCGCAGCAATCCTGGCATACGGGTACCGGCCGGACGGAATAGAATGATGCTCGTCCGGGCACCGCCCGACAAGGCCCCGCCGTGGGACGTATCTCGCCGGAAATCCGGATCACGGCTCAGGCGCGGGGCCAGCCGGCATGATCATGTGGGCCGGGGACCGCCCGACCGGCCCGGCACCGTCTCGTCGCCGGTGGGCCAGGCGGCATGAACGAGCGCCCGATGGATATGGGCGCGCATCGGACCGGGCAGTCAGCGCGACTCCCGTCGATGTCGGCTCCGGCGGCGCGCCGGTCGCGTGTCGGCGAACCTTGGAGTCTACCTCGTTCCGTCGGATCCGGGCACGAGGCGGGTCCGCAGGCCCGCGCTCCACGGCAGGTCACGTCTCGGGTCCGGTAGCCTCGATCGCCGGGTTCGCCGCGGCGGCTTCCCAGCCGATCATCGCGACCTTGCGGGGGCGGCCCCAGGCATAGTCGCGAATATAGCCGCTGCCGAGGATGGCGCGATGGCAGGGGATCAGCCACGACACCGGGTTGCTGCCACAGGCGGCGCCGACCGCGCGGGAAGCCTTGGGGTCACCGATTGCCGCGGCGAGGGCGCCATAGGTGACGAGGGCTCCGGGCGGTACCCGCAGCAGTGCCTCCCAGACGCGGATCTGGAAATTGGTGCCGATCAGGTGCAACGGCAGCGGTGGTTTACGCTCCGCCGCTGGGGCGAAAGCGCGGGCGGCCAGGGCCGCCGCCGCATCCGCGTCCGGCACGAAGCGTGCGGCCGGCCAGCGTCCGGCCAGGTCGGCGAACGGTGCGGCGCGGTCGCCGTCGGAGACGAAGGCGAGCCCGCAGATGCCGCGTTCGGTCAGCATCACCAGGCATTCCCCGAACGGGCTGGGCGCATAGCCGTACCGGATTGTCAGGCCCGCCCCGCGGCGCTTGAACTCGCCGGGCGTGATCGCCTCGTGAGTCACGAACAGATCGTGCAGCCGTCCGGGGCCGGACAGCCCGGCCGCGTAGGCCGCATCGAGAATGCTTCCTGCCGCGACGAGGCGCCGCTTCGCCGCATCCAGGGTCAGATATTGCAGGAACTTCTTCGGGCTGACGCCGACCCAGCGGGTGAACACCCGCTGGAAATGGTGCGGGCTCATGCCTGCCGCTTGCGCCAGCTCTTCCAGGCTGGGTTGATCCGACTGCCGATCGGCGATCAGCGCGAGCGCCGCCGCGATGCGGTCGTAGAGCCACTCGGTGCGGGACTCGTAGTCCGAGGCCGGCCGGGGCCGGATTGCGAGTTCGGACATGGCGATGGTCTCCGTCATTCCCGCCAGAACGGCTTGCTGATTTCCCGCATCACGTCGGCGCGGGTCATCCCGATATCCTTCAGCATCCGGTCGTCCAGCCGGGCGAGCCGGAGGCGTTCGAACGCGCGCGTCTGCCACGTCAGCAGCAGGTCCAGAAGGCGGATCCGGCGGTCGACCCGCGCTACAGGTCGAAGCCGGAGGATTCCAATGAGCCGCATGGCGAAGTCTCCTCAGCCGATACGGCCATGACAATGGTCGGCACCGCCCCGCCGTGCGACCCGATCCTTGCGAAGATGATGGCCGCGCGTGCCGCCTACGCTCCGGCCAGCACAGTGCGATAGAGCGCCATGTCCACATTGCCGCCGGACAGGATCAGGCCGACCCGGCGGCCGTGCATGGCGGCACGCTCGCGCAGCAGGGCCGCGAGCGGTGCGGCACCGGCGCCTTCGGCGATATTGTGGGTGTCCGTGAAATAATGCCGCATCGCCGCCTCGATCTCGGCGTCGGACACGGTCACGATCCGCTCGGCCCCGGACAGGATCGTTGCGACCGCTTCCGGCACCGGGACCCGGCAGGCCATGCCGTCGGCCATCGTGTCGGCGCGCTCGGTCGTCACCGGCCGCCGCTCGCGAAAGGAGAGGGCATAGGCCGGTGCCCCCTCCGCCACTACGCCGACGATGCGTGTGCCGAGGCCCAACGCGTCGCGCGCCGAGATCAGCCCGCAGATTCCCGAGCCGAGCCCGATCGGGACATAGACCGTGTCGAGATCCGGCACGGCGCGCAGCAGCTCCAGAGCATAGGTGCCGACACCGGCGACCAGATCCGGATGGAAGGAAGGCAGGAGATGCAGCCGCTCTGCCTCGGCTCGCGCCACCGCATGCTCGAAAGCGGCCTGGAAATCATGGCCCTGGATCACAAGCTCGCCGCCCAGCGCCTGCATCGCTGCATTCTTCTCGACGCTGTTGCCCTCCGGCACCACGATCACGGCGCGGATCCCGCTGCGCGCCGCCGCGAAGGCGACCGACTGGCCATGATTGCCGCGCGTTGCGGTGATGACGCCGGCCTGCGCGCCGCCCCGCGCACGAAGGCCCTCCATATAGACGAGCCCCCCGCGCAGCTTGAAGGCGCCGACCGGCGTGTGGTTCTCGTGCTTGACCCAGACTTGGCAGCCGGCCCGCTCCGACAGCAGCGGCCACTGATATTGCGGCGTCGGCGCAAGGACACGCCGAACAATCCCGGCGGCGCGTTCCAGCTCGGCGAGGCTGGCCTTGGTCACGTGCGTCTCCTGCGGCTGCGGTCCTGGCCGGAACCATAGCACGCTGCGGCTGCGGCCACCGCCTGGCCCATCCCATGCTGCGATCGGTAAGGGACGCGTCCTGGGGACGGCCGGGTGCCGGACCGCTCCGAACCGTCAGGCGCTTCGGGTGGGAACCGGGGAGACGATGTTTCGCGCGCCCTGCCTCACGGCATGACAGCCCCGAATCGGCCTACCGCAAGGGTCATACGCCGTAGACCCCCTTCGACGGGGATCCCGACGCTACGGCATTGCGGAGGGTTGGCTGCACCGCGGCGGCTTTCCTAGGATCCGCGAGCGGCGTCGACACGGCTTTCCGTCGACCAGAATTGTGCGCAGCAGCCACACTCCGATAAACAAACGACGGAGGGGCATTTCGGTTCCCCGCCGCGCACGACAAGTTGTGCGCGCGACCGCATGGCGGTCCTTTGACCGCCATTGCATTTTTTCCTATCATATGCTAGTTTTGCATCGCCGCCCGATCGTGACGGTGCGGACCCGCACCCCGGCCGTTGTCGAAAGGCGACAAATGTTGACGCTTTTCGAAAGCAACGACGGTCGCCCTGGCCGCGCATTCGGTGGGAAAGTCAGGGCATCCGCACCGCGATCATCGCGGGCGATCGAGAGGCAGTACTTTGGAGACCGTGCCGCGACACGGCCGGCGTTGCGCCTCGGGAGGTGGGGCCACCTCTTGGCGAGACGGCCTCCCGGGACATAGAGTGCACGCACGAGGCGGGCCAGGCCTTTCGGTATCGGGGAAGCAGGGACATGAGCGATCGCAGCGTGGACGTGGTGGTGGTCGGCGCCGGCAACGCGGCGATGTGCGCGGCGCTGGCGGCGCGCGAGCAGGGCGCATCGGTGCTGGTGCTGGAGCGTGCGCCGAGGGAGGACCGCGGCGGCAACTCCGCCTACACGGCCGGCAATATCCGGACCGTGTTCAACGGGGTCGAGGATATCCGCAAGCTCATTCCCGACCTGACCGAGGAGGAGATCGCCAACACCGATTTCGGCACCTACACCGAGGACCAGTTCTTCGACGATATGGGCCGGATCACCGAATACCGGACGGATCCCGATCTCTGCGAGCTGCTGGTCAAGCGGTCGCTGCCCACCATGCTGTGGATGCGCGAGAAGGGCGTGAAGTTTCTGCCCATCTACGGTAAGCAGGCCTTCAAGATCGGCGGCAAGTTCAAGTTCTGGGGCGGGCTGGTGGTCCAGGCCTGGGGCGGCGGTCCGGGCCTGGTGGATGCCTTGCACGCAGCCGCCGAGCGGGAAGGCATCGAGGTGCTCTACCACGCCCGCGCCATGTCGCTGCTGACCGACGAGGAGGGCGCCGTCAAAGGAGTCCGCGTGAAGCGGGACGGCAAGAGCTTCGACGTGCGGGCGCGTGGTGTCGTGCTGGCCGCCGGCGGCTTCGAGGCCAACCCGGAGTGGCGCACGCGTTATCTCGGGCCGGGCTGGGATCTGGCTAAGGTACGCGGCACCCGCTACAACACGGGCGACGGCATCCGCATGGCGATGGAAGTCGGCGCCCGCGCCTACGGCAACTGGTCGGGCTGCCACGCGGTCGGCTGGGACTTCAACGCGCCGGAGTTCGGCGACCTCGCGGTCGGTGACAACTTCCAGAAGCACAGCTATCCCTGGGGTATCATGGTCAACGCCCTCGGGCGGCGCTTCGTCGACGAGGGCGCCGATTTCCGCAACTACACCTACGCCAAGTACGGTCGCGTCATCCTGAACCAGCCCGGCCAGATGGCCTGGCAGGTGTTCGACGCGAAGGTGGTCCCCTATCTGCGCGACGAGTACCGGATCAGGCAGGTGACCAAGGTGCGGGCCGACACGCTGGAGGAGCTGGCGGCGAAGCTGGAAGGCGTCGACGCGGCCGCATTCCTGGAAGAAATCGCGGCCTACAACGCCGCGGTCCGCACCGACATTCCCTTCGACCCCAACGTCAAGGACGGTCGCCGCACCGAGGGACTCGCCATCGACAAGACCAATTGGGCCAACACGATCGACCAGCCGCCCTTCGAAGCCTACCAGGTCACCTGCGGCATCACCTTCACCTTTGGCGGCCTGCGCATCGACACCGACGGCGCGGTGCTCGACGAGGAGGAGCGGCCGATCCGCGGCCTCTACGCCGCCGGCGAGCTGGTCGGGGGCCTGTTCTACTTCAACTATCCGGGCGGCACCGGGCTGATGTCCGGCGCCGTGTTCGGCCGCATCGCCGGCACCTCGGCGGCACGGGCGGCCAGGGCCGCCTGAAGGCGGCGGGGAGGTGTGACGGGCACGGCGCGATGGACGACGGCAGCCACTACGATCTGGTCGTGCTGGGAAGCGGCGCTGCGGGCCTGACCGCGGCGTTCGCGGCGCGCCTCGCCGGCCTGCGCTGCCTCGTGCTGGAGCATGCCGAAACCGTCGGCGGCACCAGCGCGCGCTCCTCCGGCACGGTCTGGGTGCCCGCCAGCCACCACCTCGAGGCGCGCGGCGTCCATGGCGACCGGGCCGCGGCCGAGGCCTATCTGGCGTCGCTGGTCGGCGACCGCGGCGAGGAGGCGATGTGGCGCGCCTTCCTCGACGCCGCGCCGAGGATGCTGCGCGATCTGGAGACGCGCGCGGGCTTCGCCTTCCGGCCCTTCATGGCCGCGCCCGACTACCGGCAGGACCATCCGGGCGCTGCCTCGGGCGGGCGGGCGCTGGAGCCGCCGCCCTTCGACGGCCGGCTGCTCGGCGACGATTTCGCGCGGCTCGAGCCGCCCCTGCCCGAGCTGATGCTGTTCGGCGGCATGATGCTGACGCGCGCCGAGGCGGCGGAGCTGCTGCGCGCCGGCCGCGCGCCGCGCGCCGCATGGCTCGGCCTCAGGCTGGTCGCGCGCTATCTCATGGATCGGCTCCGCCACCGCCGCGGCACGCGGCTGGTGCTGGGCAACGCGCTCGTCGCCCGGCTTTTTTCCCGCTGCCGCGACGCCGGAGTCGAGGTGTTGACAGTCGCGACGCCGCACAGCCTCGTGGTTGAGGACGGCCGGGTCACCGGCGTACGCTTCGCGCATGACGGTATCGAGCGAACGGCTCATGCCCGCCGCGGCGTGGTCATGGCCGGCGGCGGCTATCCGGCCAGCCGGCAGTGGCGCGAGGAGCAGCTGCCGAAGCCGACGCCCGACCACAGCCCGGCCGCGCCCGGCTGCGACGGCAGCACCATTGCGCTGGCGCTCGCCGCCGGCGGCACGCTCGGCCCGTCCGGGCTCGACAATGCCTTCTGGTTCCCGGGCTCGGTGATGACCCGGCCGGACGGCTCGACCGCCGTGTGGCCGCACATCGTGCTCGACCGGCCGAAGCCCGGCCTCATCGCGGTCGACCGTACGGGCCGGCGCTTCGTCAACGAGGCCGTCTCCTACCACGAGTTCGTGCGCGCCATGTATGCGTCGGGGGCGGTTCCGGCCTGGCTCGTCTGCGACCGGGCCTTCATCCGGCGCTACGGGCTGGGCCTGATCCGGCCGCGCAGCCCGAGCCTTCGGCGCTATGTCCGCAACGGATATCTCAAGGAGGCGGATTCCATCTCCGGGCTGGCGGCGCGGATCGGCGTTCCCGCCGACGCGCTCGCCGCAACCGTGGAGCGCTGGAACAACGCCGCCGCAACCGGCAAGGATACGGAGTTCGGCAAGGGCGAGTCGATCTACGACAGGGCCGGGGGCGATCCCGATGTCCGGCCCAACCCCTGCGTCGGGCCGGTCGCGGCGCCGCCTTTCTATGCCGTCGAGATCGTGCCGACGCCGCTCGGCACCAGCCGGGGCCTGCGCGCGGACGTGAACGCGCGCGTGCTCGACCGCGACGGGAAGCCGGTCCCCGGCCTCTATGTCTGCGGCAACGACATGCAGTCCGCCTTCGGCGGCGAGTATCCCGGGGCGGGCGCGCAGCTCGGCCAGGGCATGACATTCGGCTGGATTGCGGCCAACCATGCGGCCGGCGAACGGAACTGAGGAGGAGGTTCGGAAAATGGCAATGCGCAAGGGTGGCGACCTGATCGCCGAGTTCCTCGTCAAGGAGAAGATGCCCTACGTCTTCGGCATCTGCGGCCACGGCAATGTCGGGCTGCTCGATTCGCTCTACGAGGTGCGCGACGAGGTGAAGCTCGTCTCGCCGCGCCACGAGCAGACCGCAGCCCACATGGCCGACGGCTTCTTCCGCGTCAGCCACAGGCCCGCCGCCACGCTCACCTCGACCGGGCCCGGCTCGGCCAACCTCATCATGGGCCTCGCCGTGGCGCAGACCGATTCCTCGGCCGTGTTCTCCATCACCGCCAACGTGCCGACCTCGCAGTTCAACCGCGGCCCGTTCCAGGAGCTGAACCAGCACCATCAGGCGGATTTCAACAACGTCATCCGCCCGGTGGTGAAGCGCAGCTTCCAGCCGACACGCGTGGAGATGCTGCCGCTCGCCATGCGGCAGGCCGCCCAGACCATGACCACGGGCCGCCCCGGCCCGGTCAATCTCGACGTGCCCTACAACCTCTTCGTCGAGAGCGCCGAGGTGAAGGAGGAGGCGCCGTGGAACGGCTTCGGCACCCGCCGCAGCGGCGCGTCGCCCGACGACGTCGCGACCGTGCTCGACTGGCTGCTCGCCGCCGAGCGGCCCGTCATCTTCGTCGGCCACGGCGTGACGCTGTCGGAGGCGGGCAGGGAGCTGACGGCGCTGGCCGAGCGCCTGTCGGTGCCCGTGATCTCGTCGCCCAACGGCATGGGCACGATCGACATGCGCCACGAGCTGTCGCTGGGCTTCATCGGCCGCAACGGCGCCTATCCCGCTAACCAGGCCGGCCGCCATGCCGATCTCGTGCTCGCCGTCGGCGTGCGTTTCGACGACCGTTCCGCCTCGTCGTGGATTCCGGGCTATTCGTGGAACTTCCCGCAGACGCGGCTCGTCCATGTCGATCTCGACCATGCCGAGCTCGGCCGCAACTATCCGCCCGACCTCGCGATCCTCGCCGACGCGCGCACCTTCCTGCGCCAGCTCCTCGCCGGGGTTGACGCGCGCAGCGTTCCGGCCGGCCCGCGTCTGCGCGCCTGGCACCAGGACATCGCTGGCTGGCACGCGGAATGGGAGGACTTCATCCGGCCGGGCTTCGAGACGCATTCGGCGCCGATCCGGCCCGAGCGCATCGTCGCCGACTGCCGCGCGGTGCTGCCCGACGACGCCATCGTCACGCTCGATTCCGGCATCCACCACAACTGGTTCATGCAGTTCTGGCAGGCACGGCGGCCGCAGTCGATGCTCAACACCTGGGGCTATTCCGGCATGGGCTTCGGCCCGAGCTCGGCGCTCGGCGCCAAGCTCGCCGCACCCGACCGGCCGGTCGTGTCGATCTGCGGCGACGGCGGCTTCACCATGGTGCCGCACGTGCTTTGCACGGCGGTGGAGTACGACATCCCGGTCGTCTGGGTGGTGTGGAACAACTACGCCTACGCT